>CALLOB010000022.1 GCA_938005315.1 uncultured Phycisphaerae bacterium | reverse complement strand
GTCCCGCAAGCCCGACAAGCCGGGCGGAGCCGTCATGCCGGGAGCGTCCTTCCGAAGTGCGTCGCCGCCTGCTCGACGTCGTGGGCCGGTCCGCGCCTGGTCGCGCGTCGGTCGATGGACCGCTTCGGTACTCGCGGCCGTCGCCGCCGGGATGACGCAGGCCGCCCCGGCCGGCGATCCGGCTGCCGGCGGCCTCGTCCGTCAACGGGTCATGGGCGCCGACGACCGGGTGCCGGTGGACGACACGACCGTCTTCCCCTTCTGCACCATCGGGCAGATCGAGGCCGGCTGGCGGCGGGGTCCGGCGGCCGGATCCCTGCGCGTGGGCACCGGTACGCTGGTCGGCCGCCGCGTGGTACTGACTTCGGCCCACTGCGTGGTGGATCCGTCCACCGGCTGGGCCGACGACGTGCAATTCATGCCCGCCCGCAACGGCGACCGGCTGCCCTTCGGCCGAATCCGCATCGAGCGGCTGGTGGCGCTCAACGCCTGGGTCGAGGGCGGCGACAACAACTACGACCTGGCCCTACTGGTGCTCGAAGTCCCGGTGGACACCGGCAGTGGCACGATGCCCATCACCGTCCGCTCCCCGGAATTCTTCTTGGACAGCGGCCTGAACACCGCCGGCTATCCCAGCGAGACCGGCGACGGACGCCGTCTTTACCGGACGTTCGGCCGGTCCCTGGGCCTGGAGGGCGGCCTGATCCGGCATGACCTGGACACCGCTCCCGGCCAGAGCGGTTCACCGGTGTGGTTCTTCGAGTCGGCCACCGGAACCCGCGGCCTGGTCGGCGTGATCACCGGAAGCCGGGAAGTCACCGCCGCCGGCGCGGTCGTCGAGGTGTACAACGTCGCCATTCGGCTCGATGCGGACCTGGCCCAGTGGGTGGCTGCGCAGGTGTCGCTCTATGACCATGCCGAGCCGGCCGCCGGCGGCCAGTTGGAGGTGATCGAGACCTCCGTCGCACCCCCCGATGCGGCCGCGATCCCGCCCATGCCTGCCTGCGGTGCCCTGGGAGCTGCCACCGGCTTCCTGACGGTGCTGGCCGGGGCGGTTCAGTTCGCACGGAGGCGGCGGTGAGTCCCGATCCGTGCTGGTGCCGCGCCGTCGCGGGTCCTGTGCGCGACAGGCTGCCGGCCTTGCCGGTGGGCGTGCTGGCGGTCGGGCTGCTGCATGTCCTGGCCGCCGTGGTCACGGCCGGCGAACCCCTTGGTCCACAGGACCTGCTGCTGGTCTTCAACGCCTCGGACAACGACTCACGGGTTCTGGCCGAGTACTACGCCGCCGCCCGCGGCGTTCCCGCCGACCGGTTGTGCGGCCTGGAGCTCGGTCCCGCGCGCGACGACATCCCCCGGCCGCAGTTCGAGCGGCGGATCCTCGTGCCGCTGCGGGAAACCCTCGAAACCCGCGGGCTGCGCGACCAGGTGCGCTGCCTGGTCACCTTTTACGGCGTGCCGATCCGCGTGGGCCCGCTGGTCCTGACGCCCGCGCAGCGCATGGCCGGGGCCGCGACTCGACGAAGCATCGAGGAGGGGCTCCGCCGGCTGCGGCAGGCGACCGATGAGCTGGACGCCCTGGCGACCGGCGCCGGCACGCGCCCGGCCAGTGCCCCCGCCACGGCGGAATCCCCCGACCGGCCGGGCCCCGACGATTTTCCACGCCTGCTGAATGCTTACGGCCAGGCCAGGCGGCGGCTTGGCGAGCGCACCGGTGGGCAGTTCCATCCCCAGACCGAATCCGAGCAGTTGCGGACCCTGGTGGTACTGACCCAGCACGTCGAGGGCGTGGCCGGCGTGCTGCGGATGTTTGTGCCCTCGGGGGCGGCGGCCGAGGCGATGCTGGCACGCAACCGCCAGGCGGCCGAGGCCCTGCTGGCCGCCGACGCCCGGATCCGCCAGATCATGCCGCGCGGACCGGAGGATGAGCGGCACGCCGAGGCCCTGGAGTTGCTTCTGAAGTTCCACGGCCTGATCGGGTGGCTCAAGGGATTGCTGGCCGACGAAACATGGTTCCGCACGGAGGAGACCGAAGCGGCCGTCGACAGCGAGCTGGCCCTGCTGTGGTGGGACCAGTACGCGAAGTATCGCTGGATCCGCAATCCGCTTCGGGAACGTCCCACCTCGGATGTGCCCTCCGCCGAGGACGCCGACGACCGCCCGGAGCCGCTGATGACCGCCCGGCTGGACGCCTCGCGGCCGGAGGTCGTGCGGGCGATGATCGACCGCGCGCTGGACGCGGAGCGCCGGCCGTCTTCCGGCCATGTGTATATAGATGCCCGCGGCCTGGCTCCCGGTCCCGGCTACGGCGCTTACGACCAGAACCTCCGGGATCTGGCCCGCCTGCTGCGGGAGAACACACGCCTGCCGGTGCGGCTGGATGATCGCCCGGAGGTCTTCCCTCCCGGGAGTTGCCCGGACGCCCTGCTTTACTGCGGATGGTACAGCCTGCGCGAGTATGTTCCGTCGCTGACCTTCGTGCCCGGCGCCGTGGGCTACCACATCGCCAGCCTCGAGGCGGTCAGCCTGCGGCGGCCCGGCGAGAAGGGATGGTGCCGCAACCTGCTGGAGGACGGCATCACCGCCACGCTCGGTCCGGTCGCCGAGCCTTACCTGGATTCCTTCCCTCTGCCCACGGAGTTCTTCGGGCTGCTGCTGACCGGCCGTTACACCCTGGCCGAATGCTACGCCCGAAGCGTGCCCTCCTGGTCGTGGATGCAGATGCTGCTGGGCGATCCGCTGTTCAACCCCTTCGCCCGCCGCCCGGTGCTCCCCGACGCGCCTCGATCGGGGCCGGCGACTTCGACCGCCCCGGCGGGCTGAAGTCCTTGCTCAGGTCCTGTGCCCCGGTGGGCTGCTGCGGCCTGATGTGCAAGTCGCCATGCCCCGACTGCCGGACCGCGCGGACCGCCGGTTGGGGTTTTATCGGTCGGTTGCCCCCGCCGCCGCGTCCCCAGAGGCTGCCTTCTCACCTCCGGGTCGAATCGTGCCGAATCGCTTTACAGGAGCACCGGCCGGCGCAGACGGATGCGGCGGCGGGAAGGCAGCATTGAGGCATGCCCCTGCGCGCCTCCGGACCCTGTCCGCGGCGGACCGGGGCTGTTCCGGCGTCCAGCGGCACCGCTCGAGCGAGGCGCGATGTCAGGTTTGCCCCGTTGCACTCCGGGTCCCGGACGTGTCCGCCGGTGTCTGCCGGTTCTCGGCGCCCTGGCCCTGCTCGTCGTCGTGCCGGTCGTGGGCGGGCTCAACCGGTTGCAGGCGATGCGGGAGGACAACCGCCGTCTGGCCCACCGTCAGCTCACCGAGGCGGTCGCATCCCAGATCGACGACAACATCTTCAACCGTGTCTGGGACGGGGTGCGGGCCCTGGCCGAGGCGCCGTCGATCCGGGCCGTGGCCTCCGGGCGCTCCGGGGTTGACGATCCCGGGGCCCTGACCGCCCTGGACGCGGCCCGCCGCTCCTTCCGGGCGGCGCTGGTCTATGTGCTGAACGCTGAAGGCACGACCGTCGCCTGCACCCCCTACGGTCAGGGGCAGACGCTCACCGGCAAGAACTACGCGTTCCGCCCCTACTTCCTGGCCGCCCGCGCCGGCAGGGATCACACTTGCTTTGCCGTCGGCGTAACCACCGGCGAACGCGGGCTCTACTTCAGCGCGCCGGTGCGGGAAACGCCCGAGAGCCCCCCGATCGGCGCGCTGGTGGTCAAGGTCGGCTTCGAGCCTATCGATGCGATTCTCACCGCGCTGGGCCGGCCGGCGGCCCTGCTCTCGGAGGACGGGGTCGTCGTCGCCGCTCACCGGCCGGACTGGCTCTACCGCTGTGCCCTGCCGCTGGATCCGGTCCGCCGCACGGCGGTCATCGAGAGCCGTCAGTTCGCCGACCATCCGCTGGATCCGCTGCCGGTGAGTCTGGCCGGTCGGACGGTCCGGCTGGACGGCCGCCTGCACCATATCGAGAGCGAACCGGTCAGCGTACCGGGCTGGCGGGTGGCTCTGCTGGACCTCCACCGTCCCGACTATCCGCTGACCGCCTCGCAGGTGGCCGCGGCCTGGTCCGTGGCCGCATTCGGGGCGGTGCTGCTGACTGCACTGAGCCTGCTGGCCGTGAACGTGGGACGCCGCCGCCGGGCCGAGGAAACGCTGCGCGAGGTCAACGAGAGCCTGGAGCAACGGGTCCAGGAGCGCACGCAGGAACTGGTCCAAGTGAATCAGGGCCTCCAGGCCGAGATCCGGGATCGCCAGGCCGTGGAGGAGGCCTTGCGCCGATCCGAGCGGCAGCTCAGGGACATCATCAGCTTTCTGCCGGACGCCACGTTCGCCATTGACGCCCAGGGCCGTGTCACCGCATGGAACCGGGCGATGGAGGAGATGACCGGCGTCAAGGCCGAGGACATCCTCGGTCAGGGAGACTACGCCTACTGCGTGCCCTTCTACGGCTACCCGCGGCCCGCGCTGGCCGACTGGCTGCTGACCGGCGACGACGCCATCGTGCGACGTTACTCCAACGTGGTCCAGAAGGGCGACGTGTGGACGGCGGAGGCCGAGGCGCCCGCGCTGCGCGCCGGCTCGGCGACCGTCTGGATCGCCGCCAAGCGCCTGTGCGACGAGAACGGCCATGTCGTCGGGGTCATCGAGGCGGTGCGCGACATCACCGACATCCGCAAGGCTCACGAACGCCTGCGGCAACAGGCGGCGCTGCTCAAGGCCCAGAACCAGGAACTGGCCGCCAGCCGGGAACACCTCCAGGCCCAGAAGCTCGATCTGATCGAGGCTAACCGCCTCCTCCAGGAGGCCATAGACGCCGCCCACAGCGCCAGTCGCTCCAAAGGCGAGTTCCTGGCGAACATGAGTCACGAGATCCGCACCCCGATGACCGCCATCCTGGGGTTCATGGATGTTCTGGAGGAGACCGTGGCCTCGCCGGACGGTTTCGCCCGCGAGTCGGCCCTGGACTGCATCCGCACCGTCCGGCGCAACGGCCGCCATCTCCTCCAGATCATCAACGATATCCTCGATCTCTCCAAGATCGAGGCCGGCAAGCTCCAGGTCGAGTCGGTCCGCTGCCGGCCGGCTCAGCTGGTGGGCGACGTTTATACGCTCATGCGGCCTCGCGCCGAGGAGAAGGGCCTGTCGCTGGAGGTCCACTGGGAAGGGGCGATTCCCGAAGCCATCATCAGCGACCCCACCCGCCTGCGGCAGATTCTCATCAACCTCGTGGGCAACGCCGTGAAGTTCACCGAGACCGGCTCCGTCGGGATCCGCGTCCGCTACCTGCCGGCTCCGGAGGGTGCGGGGGCCGCCGGTGCGTCCATGCAGTTCGAGGTCATCGACACCGGCATCGGCATGACCCCCGAGCAGTGCGCCCGCCTCTTCGAGCCGTTCCAGCAGGGGGATACCTCGACCACCCGGCGGTTCGGCGGCACGGGGCTGGGTCTGGCCATCAGCCGACGCCTGGCCGAACGCCTCGGCGGCACGATCGAGGTCTTCAGCACGCCGGGAAGCGGAAGCACTTTCAGGCTCACCGTCTCGGCCGCTCCGGCCGACGGGGCCGAAATGGCCGTGCCGCCGCCGGTTCGGGAGACTCCCTCTGAAGAGGAGCCCGCGACCGCACCTGATCCTGCCGGAAAGCTCGAGCGTTGCCGGATCCTGCTGGCCGAGGACGCGGCCGACAACCGCAGGCTGATCGCCCACTTCCTGCGCCGTGCCGGAGCCGCGCTCGATATGGCCGAGAACGGCCTGGATGCCGTCCATATGGTCACCGAGGCGGCCGCTGCGGGGCGAGCCTACGATGCGGTGCTGATGGACATGCAGATGCCGGTCATGGACGGCTACGAGGCCACGCGGCGGCTCCGGGCGGCCAATTATCGCGGTGCGATCATCGCCCTGACCGCCAACGCCATGGCCGGAGACCGGGTTCGCTGCATTGAGGCCGGCTGCGACGCCTATGCCACCAAACCGATCCGCCAGAGTCTCCTGATCGAGCTGATTCTCCGACACGCCCGGCCGGCCGAGGTCGCGGCGGGGGCGTGAGGCTCCCGGCGCCGGTTGCCCGATCCGACCGACCGCAGAGCGGCGTTTTTTCTCTCTTGCCGTTCATCTTCCCCCCGTATTGGCCTCGGCCTGGCTCCGGTCGCCGTATGGCGGATGGCAGAGGTCGTTCCGCGAATCGGACGGAGCGATCGGACGGGAATAGGAGACAACCGCGCGGGGCCGCCGTCCGGTCCACGACGTGTGCATGGTCCCGGCGACTTCGGTTCATGGAACCCGGGGTACAGCGACGCCTGCTCGTCCCTCGGGCTTCTTCCGGTGCGCCCCTGCGGCGTACGGCTCCAATGGTTTGTTTTGAACCGGTTTTTCACAGATTTTTCATGTTGACAGGCCCGGGCGCCGGAAGATAATATGCATCCGGCTGAATGCCGCGTCGTCCTGTCGCGCCTGTGATGCTTCCATGTCGATCCGGCGACGGGGTCCGCGAGGAAACTGACGCGTGTCGATCCGTGCGAGGATGGATCCGGCAGCCGGCATCTCTGTTTCACGGTCTGGCGGATCGCATGCCGGATCAGCTTATTCGCCGGTTGGATCTTCCCCTGCTGCGACGCGACGCCGAGGATGGCGCGCATCGCCGAGGGGACAACTCTCAGGAGGAACAGACCATGTCGGGGCGTGTGAACAGCGGAACGGCAGGATCCCTGCGATCCGGCCGCGGGACGACCATGTCCGGCACCGGCCTGCGGGCCTGCCTGGCACTCGGGCTGCTCGGGCCCGTGTCGGCGGCGGTGGGCGTGGAGGCCCAGTACATCTATGGCATTCACGATCCCGGCGGCGAGGGCCTCATGGGCGCCAACAAGGGCTGGATCGTCTGGACCGAGGCGATCGGCTCGGATCCCAACAACTATTCGGGCGGGAACTATTCGTCCTGGTCGAACGCCGGCTACGGCGTCATCGTGCGGCTGAACAACGGCTACGGCTCGGCCGGCACCATTCCCTACGATTCGCAGTACGACAATTTCGCCCAGCGCTGCGCCAACTACGTGGCCGCTTCCAGCGGCGTGGACTACTGGATCATCGGCAACGAGACCAACCTGCCGCGCGAGTGGCCGGGCAACGTCAACGGCGACCCGAACACCGGCCAGCCGATCACCGTCGCCCGCTACGTCAGCTGCTACAACAAGTGCTACACGAAGATCAAGGCGGTCAGCCCTTCAGCCAGGATCATTCCGTCCCCTTCCGGCACCTGGGGCCCGCCGTATCCCGCCAAGGGCATCGAGGGGTTCCTCGATTACTGGGTCAACACCCTCAACGGCATCGGGGCCTCGAAGATCGACGCACTGGCCCTGCATGCCTACACCCACGGGTGCGATCCGGCCCTGGTCACCAGCACGCAGAAGATGGGGCCGCCGTACGAGAACATCTACTATCACTTCTACGTCTATCGGAACTATATGAACGCGATCCCCACCGCCATGCGCACCAAGCCGGTCTACATCACCGAGTGCGACCAGAACATCGAATGCGCCGACTGGGCCTGGCCCAGGCATGCCTGGTACAACAGCAACAATGGATGGGTCCGGGCGGTGTACGCCGAGATCAACAACTGGAACAACGCCAACAGCCAGAAAATCCGCTGCGTGGCCCTGTTCCGCTGGCAGCCGGCCTCGGAGGGGGAGTACACCTTCACGTTCGGCGATCTGAGCGGCGTGATCGCGGACTTCCAGCAGGCCGTCGCCTACGGTTACCGCTGGTCCACCTCGCCCCCGGCCGCGCCGACCGGCCTGACGGCCACGGCGGGTGACGCCCAGGTGGCTCTGTCGTGGAATGCCAGCGCCACCGCCAGCAGCTACAAGGTCAAACGCGCGACGACCAGCGGCGGTCCCTACACCGTCGTGGCCACGCCGACGACCACCAGCTACACCGACACCGGCCTGAACAACGGTACGACATACTACTATGTCGTGTCGGCGGTCAACGCCAGCGGCGAAAGCGCCAACTCCGCCCAGGTCAGCGCCACGCCCACCGGCCTGATGAACGGCAACACGCCGACGGGCACGAATCTGGCCCTGACCGCCGCCTGGCTGGCCGACTCCAGTTACAGCGCGGATTTCAGCGGGGCCAGGGCCATCGACGGATTGGTGTCCACCAAGTGGGCCAGCAACGGCAACGCGCCGCCGCACTGGCTGGCGCTTGATCTCGGGGCCAACCTGACGGTCAACGGGTTCATCGTCCGGCACGCAAGCGCCGGTGGCGAGCCGACCTCTTACAACACCAGGAACTTCTCCATCCAGTCGGGAACGTCGATCAACGGCCCCTGGACCGACGAGTGCGTGGTCAACAACTCCACCCAGGCGGGCGTCACCACGCGGAGCTACAACACGCCCAGGACGCTGCGTTTCGTGAGGCTCTACATCACCAACTGCGGCGTTGACAACTACACCCGGATTCCGGAATTCGAGGTGTACGGCGTCGCCGACACCATGACGGACGCCACGCCCGCCGGGGTGAACGTGGCGCCCCAATCGACCCAGGTGACCACGGACTCCAGCTACAGCTCCAGCTACACCGGCGCCAAAGCCATCGACGGCGTGGTGTCCGCCGCCAGCAAGTGGTGCAGCAACGGCAACGCGCCGCCGCACTGGCTGGCCCTGGACCTGGGCAGCAGCAAAACCGTCAACGGCTTCATCGTCCGCATGGCCGGTGCGGCCGGAGAATACACGACCTTCAACTTCCGGAGCTTCAAGATCCAGTCGGGAACCTCGATCAGCGGTCCCTGGACGGACGAGTGTTCGGTGAGCAACTCCGCCCAGGCCAGCGTCATCGCCCGCAGCTACCTTACCCCTAAGGCCCTGCGCTACGTACGGATCTACATCACCGACTGCGGCGTGGACAACTACGCGCGGCTGCCGGAGTTCGAGGTCTATGCCCCCGGTTCCGGCACCGTGGCCGAGGACTTCACCAGCATGCCGGCCTGGTCCTCCAGCTTCGACGCCTCCTGGGGCAGCGCCGCCACCTGGTCGATCGTCGCCGGCGGCCAGTCCGGCAACGCCCTGCAGGCCGCCCGCGGCAGCCAGGGATCCTCGGCCAAGGTCAAGGTTTACGGGCTGAACATGAACACCAACTACACTATCTCGGTGTACGTCAAGTGTCCGGCGTACAGTGCCAACGCCTGGTGGGCCGAGTGCGCCTACAAGCTCGGGAGCCACACCGCCCAGGACTTCGACCAGAACGGCGGCACCTGGACGATGATCAAGAAGTTCTCCAATGACGGGACCAACGGAAACGGCAACACCTGGGTCAGGTACTCGGTGAACTTCAACAGCGGCAGCAACACCCAGATCAGCGTGGGCTTCAAGCTCGGATCGTCGGGCGGGGCTGCACCGACGGTTCTCTGGGACACGCTGAGAATCAACAACTGAGGCGACGTCCGCGCCGAACCGCAGGCCTCGATCAGAGGTGCCCCCGGGTTTCCGCAACGCCCCGGGGGCACCTCGTTGATTCGAAAGGAACACGGCCTGGTCGACGAGGCCTGGAAGACGGGCGCGGGGATCAGATCCGCTTCGCGGCCACCTGGAGATGGGCGCAGCGGCCGAGGTTTTCCGGCTCGCCGGACAGCCGCTTCTCCAGCCGGGCCAGGCGCCGGCGGGTCCCGGGATCCTCCAGCAGCTCGCGGCAGGCCCGCATCGGCAGCACCGTCTTGCCGACGATGCTCAGGATCTCCAGCCCCGCCTGGGCATACAGCCCGCGAAGCTGGCCTGCGGTGAAGGTGTGCATCTCGAACTGCTCCCGGCGGTCGCGCGTCAGCCAGCGCGTCCGGCCGGTCCTGACGAAGTCCTCCAGGCCTTGCAGATCGCCTTGTTCGATGTAGTGGTCCAGACATGCCACCCGGTTGTCGTACGTCGCCACCAGCACCCCATCGGGCCGCAGGCACCGCGCGATCTGTCGCAGGGCGATGACGGGCTTCTCCGTCGAGCAGATCGGCTCGCCCATCGCCGTGGCCAGCGCAAAGTGCTCGCCCGGCAGAGACGACAGGTCCATGAGGTCCGCGCGCACCCAGCTCGCGCGATCGCTGTCGCCGGTGGCCTCCACAAGTCGACGGGCCTCCTCCAGCATGCCCGTCGAGGCGTCCAGAAACGTTACCGCATAACCGCTCTTGAGCAGCCGTCGGCCCCACTTCCCCGTGCCGCAGCCCAGATCGATCACCGCGGCGCGCAGATCGGAAGGCAGATACGGCCTGAGGTAGTCCCACGTCAGGCCGTCATGCCACTGCCAGTAGGCGTCCGAATAGATGTGCTCGTAGCGCGAGGCCACCCGGTCGTGGTAGGCGTCACGGCCCTTACCGCCGCGCCGCGACATCAGCGGGGCTCCAGCAGATCTGAATCCAGCGGCCAGTCGATCGCCCGCAGCGTGGCGATCTGATCGTGCCGCGTGAGGTCGAACTGCAGTGGAGTCATCGCGATGTACCGGTTCTCGATCGCGTCCAGGTCCGTCTCCGGCTGGTCGCCGGCAGGCAGGAAGTCGTCTCCGACCAGCCAGTAGTAGTCCCGCCCGTCCGGGGCGGCGTGACGCACGAAACGGTCCTGCACCGGCCTCGTGGCCATCGGAACCACCTTGATGCCCAGTGGCGGACCGGCTGCCATGTCCGGCACGTTCAGGTTGATCAGCTCGCCGGGCTTCAGGCCGTGTTCGATCAGTCTGCCGATGATCGGCAGCAGGATCCTCGCCGCACGGTCGAAATCACGCTCGATGCCCTGCTTCATCGAGACCGCGATCGCCGGAAAGCCCAGCAGGGCCCCCTCGGCCGCCGCCGCCACCGTCCCGGAATACAGCACGTTGATGCTGACGTTCGCCCCGTCGTTGATCCCGCTGACCACCAGGTCCGGCCGGTGCTCCAGCAGCTCGGAAATCGCCAGCTTCACGCAGTCGGCGGGCCGGCCGTCCACGCTGCGGCCGAAAAACGTGCCCTGTACGTGGACGTCCCGAACCGCCACCGGCCCGTGAACCGTGATACCGTGGGCGGCCGCCGACTGCGGCGTCTCCGGGGCCACCACATCCACGTCCCCCAGCGCCAGCAGCTCCCGCCGCATGGCCGCCAAGCCCGGGGCCAGGATTCCGTCGTCGTTGGTCAGCAGAATGCGCATGGGCGGGATTGTACCCGCGAGCCGGCCTTTGTCACCTTTGGGATCCCCGGGACGCCCAGATGCCTTGCCGAACCCTCCTGCCGCCGCCGGTCGCCCGGAACCCCACGGTCTGGCCGCACTGGCCGGCGGATCATGAAACCCGTTCGGGCCCGCTCCGCCATCGCCCCGGCCAGGCCGGTACCAGCACCGGCAAAACCGCCAGGCTCAACCAAGGCCCGCAGACCTTGGCCACCATCCCGGCGCACAGGATGACGAAGATCAGCCGCATCACCTTGATCGCATCATCGATACCCCCGGAGTCCGGGGTCAAGACCGCCCGGGTCAACCAGAAGGCGGCTCCAGCCGCAAGGACCAGAATCCAGACCAGACCCAGGTGCGAGTAGCCACAGGCCGGCAGGACCAGCGGCGAGCAGGCCAGTAGCCCGACCGCCGCACAAATCAGACCCCCGGCCGCCAGACAATGGTGTTTCTTTCCGGCCGGCTCTCCAGGCCATTCCAGCACCGCCACGCCGATCCCGTACAAGCCCGCCACGGCCATGAACCAGGCCCGCAGCGGAACGCCTCCCGGCGAGGCGTCAACCGGCACAAGACTCATGCCCAGGAGCACGCTGGTGGCTCGCGCCGCCCCGGCTGCCACTACTGCCAGTGGTGCTCGCCCCAACAGAATCTCATTGATCACGATCGCTGCCGGCAGGATCAGACCCACCTCCGTGGTCGGGGAGGGCGGAATACGGGTCAGGGCGGTGCCGAAAGCCAGCAGGCCTGCTGCGATGCCCCAGGCCTGCCAGCGTTTCAATGCCCCGGATGGCAGTACCCGGTCCGGACGTGACAGCCGGTCGCGGCGGTACTCCCAGCAGCCGTCCAACGCCGACCCGCCGGCGAACAACAGCCCGCAGGCGGCCATCACCGCCAGGATGAACAATGCGTGCCTCAGGCCCGCCCCGGCGATCAGAGCCCCGGCCAGCGGGCCGGCCATGGATGCGGCCGACCAGTGCAATTCGCAAAGCTCCACCACCGCGGCTATTCGGGAACGCCCTGGGCCGGGGCGGGGCTTCGCCTCGGGAGCCTGGGGGCATGGAATCGAGGGGGATTCAGACACCGCCCGTATCCTCCGGGCAGCCCAAGGCGGTCGTCAAGATTTGGGCGGCGGGTTTCCCCGGGGTTCCATATGCCAGAAAGGGCGAGGTCTGCGAACAAAGGGGGAGAAAACGACTGGTTGACCCGCCAACCCGCGGCGGAAGGCCAGACGGGATTCCGTCAGAGCCGTGTAGCCCGCACCTTGAACGCCTGGATGCCCAGAATCCACAAGCCTGGGCCGATCGGGATGTCCTGAAGAAGCGGATGGGGCGGTCAGCCCGTCACCACCAGGACCACCACCAGCCCCCGCCGCATTCCTCGACAACCCACGTCACCCCGCAGCAGCAGGAGCGGTGGACATCGATGCTGGGCCAGTTGAACTCGAACTCGTCGTCCTCGCATTCGATATCGGCACCGGGAAGGGCCAGGAAGCTCAGCAGCATGAGGGCTCGGATCAGGTACTTACGGATTTTCATGACTCGGTCCCCCGTGTTTCTGTTCGGAGTCGGAGGCGGCGGCACCAATCTACCTAATGGACATCGCCCGGGCAAGAAGGTTGGCTCGAGCGGGGAGATTCCGGGTGCCTGACAGCCTGGACCCGGTCGTCTGTGCCCCGGATTGAGCAAACCATGGCGGGGGTACGCGCTGCGTCGCCTCCGAACGTGCGGTCGCCGTAGGGACGGGCTCCGTCGCGTCCTGATTCATAGGCCTTCTCTCGCCCATTCTTGCGGCCCCGACGGAGCGGGGCCCTCC
>CALLOB010000021.1 GCA_938005315.1 uncultured Phycisphaerae bacterium | reverse complement strand
GGTCCTCCGGGCCGCCGAAGCCCCGGGCGATCCCGCCGGCAACACCCTGGCGATCGGCCGGCTGCTGATGGCCCGACATGTGGTGGCCGTGGAGGTCGCCGGGGTACTGCTGCTGGCCGCCATGGCCGGGGCCCTGACGATTGCCCGCAAGCGGATCGAGCCGGCCGACCTCACCGGGGCCGAGCGGCAGGTGGCGATGCAGGATCCCCGTCGGCGCGGGCGGGAAGCGGCGCCGTTCTGAGGAGAGGATTTCCGCCCCGCCTACGCCTGCGGGCGGGAAGGGGCGACGGAGTGCGTTCCATGACCGACCTGACCGGCGCGTGCATGCTGACCGGGGCCCTGCTGTTCGCCGTCGGCGTGGCCGGGTTTCTCGCCCGGCGCAACCTGATCACCATCTTTCTGTCCACGGAGGTGATGTTCCAGGGCGTGATCCTGAACCTCGTGGGGTTCGGCCTGCGGCACGGCCAGCTCACCGGGCAGGCTTTCGCCCTGTTTCTGATCGTCACCGCGGCGGTGGAGGCCGGTCTGGCCCTGGGGCTGGTGGTGCTGCTGTTCCGGCGATCCGGCACGCTGGACGCCGAGGCCTGGAGTCGCATGCGCGGATGAACGCGACGTTCGAACAGTTCGGCCTGCTGGACGCCGGGCGGATCGCGCCCCTGATCCCGCTGCTGCCGCTGACGGCGGCCGCGGTCATCGGCCTGCTGGGCCCGCGGGTCCTTCGCGGGGCAAGCCACTGGCCGGCGATCCTGGGCGTGGCCGGGGCCCTGGGCGTGACCATGATCGTGGCCGGCTACACCCACCGGGCGCCCGACGCGGCGGTCTTCAGCCGCACCTGGCAGCTGTACTCCTGGATCGTGCCGGCTGCCGGTCTGTCGTTCAACGTCAGCTTCCGCATCGATCCGCTGACCTCGGTCATGCTGACCACCGTCTGCGGCATCGCCCTGGCCATCGTCATCTATTCCCGCGACTACATGCGCGACCACGGACACCCGGTGCGCGGCTACGAGCGGTTCTTCGCCTTCCTCTGCCTGTTCGTCGCGAGCATGTGCGTGCTGGTGCTGTCCGGCAACTTCCTGCTGCTGTATCTGGGATGGGAAGCCGTCGGACTGTGCAGCTATCTGCTGATCGGCTTCTACTACGACCGGCCGTCAGCCGCCGCGGCGGCGATGAAGGCCTTCCTGGTCAACCGCGTCGGCGATTTCGGCTTCGGCCTGGGCATCCTCTTCATCTATCTGTGGATCGCCCCGCTGGCCGGTGCAGGGCGGGATCCGCTGGACTATGCGGTGGTCTTCGAGAACATCGGCCGGCTGGAACCCTGGCGGATCACGACCATCGCCCTGCTGCTGTTCTGCGGCGCGGTCGGCAAGAGCGCCCAGTTGCCGCTACATGTGTGGCTGCCGGATGCGATGGAAGGCCCCTCGCCGGTCTCGGCCCTGATCCACGCCGCGACGATGGTCACCGCCGGCGTGTACATGGTGGTCCGCTGCGGGGCGATCTTCGCCGCCTCCCCGACGGCGATGAGCGTCGTGACCGCCGTCGGCATGACCACCGCCCTGTTCGCCGCCACCGTGGCCGTCGCCCAGTACGACATGAAGCGGATTCTGGCCTGGTCGACCATCAGCCAGCTGGGGCTGATGTTCCTGGCCGTCGGCCTGGGCGCCGCCGACACGGCCATCTACCATCTCTGGACCCACGCCTTCTTCAAGGCCCTGCTGTTCCTCGGCGCCGGCAGCGTGATGCACGCCCTGGGCGGCGTGATCGACGTGCGGCAGCTCGGCGGACTGCGGCGGGTCATGCCGTGGACCTGGGCGCTGTTTACGCTGGGAGCCCTGTCCCTGGCCGGCTTCCCGCTGTTGAGCGGCTACTACAGCAAGGACGAGATCCTGCACGCCGCCTGGGGCCGCAGTCCGGGGCTGGGCCTGCTGGCCTCGCTGACCGCGACACTGACCGCCTTTTACGCCTTCCGCATGGTGTTCCTGGCTTTCCACGGCCGGCCGCGCAGCCCCGATCACGCCCGGCCCCACGAGTCGGGAGGCTGGATGCTGCTGCCGATGGCGGCGCTGGCCGCCGGGGCGATGTTCGCCGGCTATCTCGGCGTGGCCCGCGATCCTCACGGCTTCCTGGGCTTCGTTCGCCCGCACGACGGAATCATGCAGCGTTTCCTGCTGCCGGTGATGTCTCCCTTCGACGCGCTTCACCCGCACCTCCAGCTCGTCGAGGAGCACAAGGGCGACTTCGGGCTCATGTACGCCTCCGCCGGCCTGTCGATCCTGGCCATCGCCGCGGCCTTCGTGCTTTACGTGCGGCGGCCGGACTGGCCGGAAACGGTACGGCGCAACTTCGCCGAAGTGCATGCCCTGCTCCACCGCCGCTACGGCATCGACGAACTCTACGAGCGGATGCTGGTCCGTCCGCTGGAGAGACTGGCCGACGGCTGCCGGGCCTGGGACGTCGGGATCGAGTTCCTGGTGCGGCTGACGGCCTCCGTGCCGCTGGGCGCCGCAGCGCTGCTTCGGCCCTTTCTGGACGGCTCGCTGCAGGGCTACGCCCTGACCATGACCGCCGGGCTGGTGCTGCTGGCGGCGATCGTGAGGCTCGTGGGGTGACCGGATGGTCGAACAGATGTCTGCCTCCATCCTGACGCTGCTGATCGCCCTGCCGCTGGTCGGCGCGGTCGCCGTGGCCGCCGCCCGCCCGGCGCACGACCCGGCCGGCTGCATCCGCGTCGGCCGGCAGGCCCTGGCCTGGTCGCTGGGGGCCCTCGTCCTGGCGGCACTGGCCGTGTATCTCTTCCTGACGACCGCCGAGCCCGGCGGGACCGGACTGCGTTTCGAAGCGCCGTGGGTCGGCGGGCCCGGGGGACCGGTCGACATCCGCTTCCACGTCGCCGTCGACGGCCTGAGCCTGTGGCTGGTGGTGCTGGCGGCCGGACTGCTGCCCCTGTGCATCTGGAGCAGCTTCTCGGCCATCCGCGACCGGCCGCGGGCCTACTACGCCCTGATGCTCCTGCTGGAAAGCGGCATGATCGGCGTGTTCTGCGCCCGCGATCTGCTGCTGTTCTACGTGTTCTTCGAGTTCACGCTGGTTCCGCTGTTCCTGCTGATCGGCATGTGGGGCGGGCCCCGACGGCACGAGGCCGCGGCCACGTTCTTCATCTACACCATGGCCGGCAGCATGCTGACCTTCGCCGGCGTGATCGTTCTGGCCTGGCTGGCCTGGTCGCTGCCGCCGGAGGCCGGGGGCGTCGGGCGGTTCACATTCGACCTCCAGACGCTCTACGACCTGCGCATCGATCCGGCGGTGCAGTGGTGGCTGTTCATCGCCCTGGCGGCGGGCTTTGCGATCAAGGTGCCGCTGTTCCCCTTCCACACCTGGCTGCCGCTGGCCCACACCGAGGCTCCCACCGCCGGAAGCGTCCTGCTGGCCGGCGTGCTGCTGAAGCTCGGAACCTACGGCTTTCTGCGGCTCAGCCTGCCGATGCTGCCGGAGGCTTCGGTCGCTCTCGCTCCGCTGCTGGCCGGGCTGGCGGTGATCGGCATTCTCTACGGCGCCCTGGCCGCATGGGCGCAGGGCGACGTCAAGAAGCTCATCGCCTACTCGTCCGTCTCGCACCTGGGGTTCTGCATCCTGGGCATGTTCAGCCTCAGGCCCGCCGGGCTCACCGGCTCGCTGCTCTACATGATCAACCACGGCCTCTCGACCGGGGCCCTGTTCCTGGTCGTCGGCATGGTCTACGAACGCTATCACACCCGCGCGTTCGACCGGCTCGGCGGACTGGCCCGGTCCATGCCGCAGATGGCGTTCTTCCTGGTGCTGTTCACCCTCAGCAGCATCGGCCTGCCGGGGCTCAACGGCTTCGTCGGCGAGTTCCTGGTGCTGCTGGGCACCTTCACCTCGGCCGACCCGGCTCACGGCACGCCCGCCGGCCCGCTGGGCGTGGCTTATGCGGCTTTCGCCGCCCTGGGTATCGTCCTGAGCGCCCTGTATATGCTCTCGATGTGCCGCCGGCTGCTGTTCGGCCCGCTGCGGGCCCCGCTGGAAACGCCGGACCGCTCCACGGGACTGTCTCCGGACCTCACCGGCCGGGAGATCGGCGTGCTGGCCCCGCTGGCGCTGGCCTGCGTCTTTCTGGGCGTCTACCCCCGCCCGGTGATCGAGACCATTCAGCCGGCCGTCCAGCGCCAGATACTCGATGTCATGGGCGCCGAGCCCCGCCAGGCCGACCCGGGCATCGCCGGGCCGGCGGCCGCATCGCCGTGGGCCGTGTCGTCGGCCGAGGTCGCCGATCCGCCCGCCGGAGCGGCCGCGGTGTGCGACGCGACCGCCCGGGCGACACCGGAGGACATGCCGTGATCCTCGATCTGGCCCGCTGCATGGCGCCCGAGCTGGTCCTGATCACCGGGGCCACCTTCGTGCTGCTGGCCGGCGCACTGGCCGGCGACGCCGGCCGGTCGCTCGGACGGCGCCTGGCTCTGGCCACGACGGCGGTGGCTCTGGCCCTGGTACTGACGGCCGGTCCGCCCGAGACGCCGCGGAACCTGCTGGAAATCCAGGCCTCGGGCCTGTCGGGGTGCGTGCGCCTGATCGGGCTTTCGGTGGGCCTGCTCATCCTGCTGGTCAACGGCTACGGCCCGACCCCGGAGGAGCGCTGCGAACGGCTGGCGATGATCCTCTACAGCCTGGCGGGCCTGCTGCTGACGGCGCTGGCCGACGACCTGGTGCTGCTGTTCCTGGCCATCGAGCTGGTCAGCGTGCCGGCCTACGTGCTGGTGGCCATCAGCCGGGGGGACATCCGCGCCCAGGAGGCCGGCGTCAAGTACTTCTTCCTCGGGGCCCTCTCGGCCGCGCTGATGGCCTATGGCTTCAGCTTCCTCTACGGCGCCACCGGCACGACCGTGCTGTCGGCCATCAGTCTGCGGCCCGAGGCCACCGGAGTCCGGATCGGCCTGCTGCTGGCCTTCGCCGGCGTGGCCTTCAAGATGGCGGCGGTGCCTTTTCACCTCTACGTCGCCGACGTCTATGAAGGCGCATCCGCCGCGGTGGCGGGCATGCTGGGGTTCCTGCCGAAGCTCGCCGGCCTGGTCGCGGGCATCCGGCTGCTGATGCTGCTGCCGGGCGAGGGATCGGGCGCCGTCTGGGTTCCGCCCCTGCCGGTATTCGCGATGCTCTGGGCGGTGGCCGCCGCGACCATGACCATCGGCAACGTCCTGGGCCTGCTGGAGGGCAACGTCAAGCGGATTCTGGCCTGGTCCGGCGTCGCTCATGCCGGCACCATGCTGGTAGCCCTGCTGGTCGGTCCGCAGACCGAGGGCGGGCCGATGCGCGACGGGTCATGGGCCCTGATGTTCTACGCGACCGTCTACGGGGCGGCCAATCTGGGCGCCTTCGGAGTGCTGGAACTCCTCGAGGCCGGCGGGCGCCCCGCCGAGACGCTGGAAGACCTGGCCGGACTGACGCGGCGGCATCCGTGGGCCGGGCTGGCGCTGGTGGTCTGCGTGTTCAGCCTGATGGGCATGCCGCCGACCGCGGGTTTCGTCGGCAAGCTCTGGGTGCTCGCCGCGGCCTTCTCGGTCGGCGATGGACACCCCCAGCGCACCGCGATGCTCGTGCTGGGCGTGATCGCCGCGATCAACGCCGCCGTGGCCGCGGCCTACTACCTGCGGATCGTCGCCGCCTGCTGCCTGCCGCCCGAACGGGCGCCGCTGACCCTGCGGTCCGGAACCCCTGGACTCCGTCTCGGTCTGGTCGCCTGCGGCCTCCTGGCGGTGCTGCCGGGGCTCTGGCCGGCGGGACTGCTGCCCTGGACCCGGCCCGATCCGCTGCCCGGCGGTTGGCCGACCGGAAAAGGCATCCATGCGGCTATCGGATCCGGTGAACCGGAAGGGAAAGCGCACAGTGCAGAAACCGGGCGCCAGGCCGTCTGTCCGTCGCACGCCGCGGCCGCCATGCCGATGAGCGCCGGCCATGCGAATCCTGCCGTAGAACTCGTTTTCAACCCCCCGTGTGCGTTTTCCCCGCACGGCCCCGGCCCGCGATGACACCATCGCCGGCCCGCCGTATAATTCCCGCCATGTCGCGTTCCTTCGCCGCGGGAAAGGTTCGACCGGCCTGATGACCCGATTGCCTTTTCTGGACCCCGACGACCACGGCGCGCTGTCCGGCGGCGCTCTGGAGCACGCATTGCAGGTTCTGGCCGACGCGACGCTGGCCACGGTCGTGCTCTTCGACAACGACCTCGCCCCGGCCGTGGGACCCATCCCCGGAAACACGTTTGCCCGCCTCCTGCTGGCCAGTCCCGCCGGACGCGAGGCGGTGATCGCCCTGCATCGTCAGGCCGCGGGAAACGTACCCGGCGGTTCGCCCGCCCCGTCCTGCGCCGCCCGGCTTCCGCTGGAACGCCTGGCTGTGCCCGTGCTTCGCGGCGGGCGACGGCATGGCACGCTGACCCTCGGCGACCGCGCCCGCGAGCCGCTGGATCCCGAACTGGTCCGCCAACTGGCCGAAGAGCTCGGGCTGGAACCCCAGGCCCTGCACCGCGCCGCCCGCGAACTGCCGCCCTGGGACGCCGCCGAGGCCTCCGCGGCGCGCAACATGGGCGCCCTGCTGGTCGAGCTCATGTCCGACCTGTGCGTCCAGGACGAGGACCTGCGCCGCCGGATCGAGGAGCTGACCACCGTCTACAGCGTCGCCGGCATGTTCGCCGGGCGGCTCGACCTTCAGCAGATCCTCGACAAGACCGCCGCGATGGTCTGCGACGTGCTCAAGGTCAGGGCCTGCAGCATCCGCCTGATCGATGAAGCCAGCGGACTACTGACCATCAAGGCCGTGCACAACCTCTCGCCCCGCTACCTCGACAAGGGCCCGGTCCCGGTGGAGAAGAATCCCATCGATCAGGAAGCCATGGGCGGGCGCGTGGTGTACATCGCCGATCTGCCCTCGGACCCGCGGACCCTCTATCCCCAGGAGGCCCGCGAGGAAGGGATCGCCAGCGCCCTGGTCTGCGGGTTGATCTACCGGGGTCGGGCGGTCGGGGCGATCCGGGTCTACAGCGGCGAGCCCCGCCGGTTCAGCTCCTGGGAGCAGGCCCTGCTGCAGGCCGTGGCCTCCCAGGCCGCCGCCGCCATCGTCAACGCCCGCCTGGTCGGCGAGAAACTCGAGGCCGAGCGTTACGCTCGCCAGATCGCCTATGCCGGCGACGTCCAGCGGCGCATGATCCCCGCGGCCCCGCCGCAGCTGGAGCACATCGAGATCGGATGCGTCTACCGGCCGACCTACGACGTCGGCGGCGATTTCTACGACCTGATCAACCTGCCCAAGGGCAACCTCGGCGTGGCCATCGCCGACGTGTCCGGCAAGGGCGTGCCGGCCTCGCTGATGATGGCCTCGCTGCGTTCCGCGCTGCGCGTCTACGCCTACTTCACCTACGACGTCGATCGCATCATGGGCGAGGTCAACCGCTACCTGTGCCGCGACACCCGCCCGACCGAGTTCGCCACCCTGTTCTACGGGGTCATCACTCCGGACGCCCGGCGGCTGACCTACTGCTCGGCCGGCCACGAGCCGCCGCTGCTGCTGCGCGACGGGCAGATCATCCCCCTGGACGCCGGCGGCATCGTCCTGGGCGTGGATTGCCTGGCGACCTACGAGCGCGGCCTCCAGGAACTGCGACCCGGCGACATCGTGCTGCTGTTCACCGACGGCGCGATCGACGCCACCAGCTTCTCCGACGAGCACTTCGGCCGGCAGCGGCTGATCGAGTCCCTCAAGCGGCACGCGGGCCTGTCTGCCCAGCGCATGGCCCAGAACATCGACTGGGATATCCGGAGATTCGAGGGCCTGGCCGACCGCACCGACGACGTCTCACTCGTGGTGCTCAAGATCCGCTGACGCCGGCCGGTCCAGCCGCCGCAGCAGATCCCTGAACTCCTCCTCCAACAGCTCCCGTTTGCGGGCTTCCTGATCGGACAGCCGGCGGCTCTGCTCCTCCAGCCGCCGACGCAGGTCGGCGATCTCCTCGCGCAGCCGGTCCAGACGCAGGTCGAACCGCTCTTCCAGCAGCTTGCGCATCTGGTCCCGCAGTTCCACGCGCCGCTGGTCGCTCTCCGCCCGGCGATACTGCTCCATCAGCCGGAAGACCCCCATCTCCGCCTTCTGGACGGCGATCATCCGGCCGGCGAGCTCCGGGTCCTCGCGCCATGCCCGGGCCAGCCGCTCCAGCAAAGGCCCCACCCGCCTCAGGGCCGCGCGAAACGCCGCCGGATCCGTGCTCCGCACCCTGGCCAGCCGCTCGTGCATCTCGGGAAAGTGCTGCCGGGCGAAGGCCATGAACTCCTCGACCTCCTGCGGACTGGGAGCGAACTCCTCATGGCCGGACGGGCCACCGGAGCGACGCTCGCCCGGCCCCCAGCGGCGCTCCCGCCGGACCTCGGGAGGACGCCCGCCCCCGCGCCGCGGGCCGTCGGGCCACCAGCGCCGCGACTCTCCCGCGCGGGGCGCCCCGGCCGGAGCCGAGGCCGGCGGAGCTTTTTCGCCGCCATCCGCCGCCAGCCAGACGGCCAGCGCCACCAACCCGCCGACCAGCACCTTCATCCCACCGCCCCCTGGCCCGGTCGCGCCGGACCGGATAACGGTTCGCCCGCGCTCGACGCGTCGGGCACGGCATCCGGCAGCACGGGACCATCTTCAGGCCGCAGACTCCACTCGTCCAGATCCTGTTCGATCCTCTCCAGCCGTTCGTCCAGGCCGCCGGTCAGGCTGTCGGAGGTCAAGGTGCGCTCTGCGGCCAGCACGAACAGCTCCACGCTGGCCTGAGCCTCGGCCACCACCGCCGAAGAGGCGGCGCCGGAACGGGTTCCCTGAAGGCCCGCCAGGTGGATCAGGCCGACGCAGGCGCCCAGCACGGCCGCCGCCGCCAAGGCACCGGCGGACCGGGACCAGCCGCCGGTCCCGGCCAGTTCGGCCCGCACCGCGCGCCGCACGTCCAGCAGCACCGCCTGCGACGGCTGCGGATCGGGAAAACCGGCCGGCAGACTTTCCTCCAGCTCGGCGCGCACCGACGACCGTAACCGCTCGAGCACCACGGGCGGCACCGCGACCTCCAGCAGCCTCGACCAGTCGGCCGACAGCCGCTGAACCTCCTGCTCGAGATGATTCTGTCCGGCGTTCATCAGAGGCTCACCCGTCGCACGCGCGTCGGTTCAGCCCGGCGGCCCCAGCAACTCCCGCAGCCGCCCCAGGCCGCGGTGCGCCCGCGCCAGGGCGGTACCCAGCGGTGTGCCCATCTCCTGGGCGATCTCTCGAAACGACATGCCCGAGAAATGCCGCAACACGATCACTTCCCGCTCGGCGGCGGAAAGCTGCCCCAGAGCCTGCTGGAGACGATCGACCTCCTCGGCCCGCCCGAGGGCGTCTTGCGGCGCGGCCTGCCGCGGGTCGGCCCTCTCGTCCGCCCCGGGGCCCGGGTTCTCCGCCGAAAAACCCCCGGCCTCCTCGATCCCCGCCCGGCGAGCCGCCGCCGAGCGCCGCATCCGGTCCCGGGTCAGGTTGATGGCGATGCGGAAAAGCCATTGATCGAACCTCCCCATGTGGTGGTATCGGCCGATGGTCCGCACCAGCCGGACGAAAGCCTCCTGCAGGAGATCCTCGGCCTCGTGCCGCCGACCGGTCAGGCGATAGAAATACCCGTACAGACGTGGGCCGTAGGCCTCGACCAGCGCGTCAAAGGCCTCCGGCTCGCGGCGCTGCGCCCGGGCGATGACATCGGCCAGCTCATCGTGGTCCATCGGCGACCGCCAGCATAAGAGATCAACGCAGCCCCGGGAAACTGATTGCCAGACCCCGCCGCCCCTCCTGGCGGCCGTGCGTCCGGCCCGACAGAAGGTTATGAGATTCCCGGCCGGGGCGCTTCCTTCCCCGGCGCGGCCCCTCACGCCCGCCTGAACGCTCCTCCCCGGACCGCCCCCACCGGGCCGGATGCATCCCCGGGGACCGGATCGGGTATGCTGGAAGGGTCCGGCCCCCGGAAACCGCCTTCCGGCGGATCGGCCGGCGGGCACGGGGAGGTGGCAAGGCATGCCGACCGATCGATCTGCCTGGAGGCGCGCTTTCCTGCTGGGGCTGGCGCTGACCGCAGGCGTCGCGGGCTGTGCGAACCGGGAGCTCCAGCGCCGCTACGCACGGCGCGGCGAAAACATGCGCGCCACCCTCGACATGCTCGGTGAGCTCGAGGACCGCCGGCCCGAGAGCATGCGGGCGACGGTCGAGATTCTGCAGGACATTCACCGCGACGACGTCGAGAGTCACCGGCGGAACCGGGAGCAGGCCGTGCCGGGATGGTCGCGCGCCGAGGTCACCCGATGGGAGGATCGCCGTCCGGCCATCAGGGAAGGCGCCGCCGAGGTTTTCGGCGGCCAACCCGACAACATCGGACGCACGCTGCCGCTGGTGCTCGACTGACCGCCGCGCGGGGAGATCTGATCATGATCCAGTGCCGTGATTGCGAGTACTTCGTCCGTGGACCGGCCGGCGAGGTCGGCTTCCGCTGTGACCCCTTCGCCACCATCAAGGAGCCCGAGTGCCTGGTGAAGTGGCAGCTGCTCAAGCTGGAGATGATGGTCCGCTCCTACCAGGCCACCATCGAGATATACCGACGGCTGGCACCCCTGCAGGAGAAGATGTTCCGGCACATGCAGCGCGAGATCGACGAGGCCGAGCAGGCCGATTCCTGGAAGTACGAGGACGCCGACGACGAGGATGTTCCGCCGGAGGAGGATCCGCCCCGCTCCGGGCGATGAGTGAACCTTACTGCGGAACCATTTGCAGGCGGGAAATGTGAGGCCAGAAGCGAAGCCGGTCGCTATTCCTCGCTTCGCGCTTCTTCCTTCCTGCTTCCCCGACATTGCGGCAACCGGCGCCGGGGCAAACCCGGACATCCTCCGGCGCGCAAAGATCAGGGGCACCGGAAAACCCTGTCGGTTCCGGTGCCCCCGGCCGTATTCAGCAGTCCGTATGGCGTTGCCGCCGCGTCAGGGGATCAGCACCACGTCGGTGTTCCACCCCGGGAGCGGACGCATCAGGCCGTACAGGTACGAGTCCGTCCCGCTGTTGGGCGGAACCATGTCGCAGGGGGTGTTGGTGGTGTCGGTCGCGGTCGCCTTGCAGGGCACGAAATTGGGGCTTGATCCCGCGGAATAGGCCCAGCTCGACCAGATCGAATCCTCGTCCACGCCCGCCTTGGGCGTCTGGGCCCACTTGGCGTGGCCGTCCAGATAGGCCACGTTCTGACCCGCCTGGCTGTGGTTGCGCGAATTGGCCGACTTGCCGCCCCGCAGCTCGTTGACGTAGTCCTGCTGAGTGGTGACGGTGTTGCCCCCGGAACTGAGCCCTGGCACCGTGCGCGTCTTGGTCATGCCCATGTAAGGCGGCTGCGAGAAGCCCATCACTGGATTGCCGTTGTTGAAGTTGTAGGTATAGATCCCCTCCAGCACGGTCACAGACCCGCCGGCCGGAAGCGTGACGTTCGACGACGTGACGCTGGCGACGTAATTGCTGTACGGGTTCCGGTCGGCCGCGATCGGCTTGCCGGGATCCTGAGTGTTCATCAGCTTCTGGCCGACGGTGACGTTCTGAGCCAGACCCTGAAAGACGGTGTTGCCGCTGAAGTTGCTGTACTGCAGGTTCATCGCGAACGAGTAGCTCCATTCGGTCATCTCGTTGGCCCCGGTGGAAGCGGTTCCTTCGCCGAGCTCGGTCAGGCCGCCATTGAAGTCATAACGGTCGTAGGGAACGCCCGTGCTGCTGTACACCGAGACCTGCGGGCCGTCCGGGCGGTGCTTGAGCGTCCGGCTGCTCGGGCAGATCAGCTGCTTGGGCTGGAGATACGACTTCGATCCGCCGCGCAGCAGTTTGTACCAGCCGCGCGTGTTGCTCGCCGGACTAAGCGACGAGCGTCCGGGAAGCGAGTCTCCGGAAAACTGGTCCTTGTGCAGGGCGTTAGCACCAACGCGAATTCCCGAAACGAGCCTCTTGGCATCGCGCCCGAGGTTGCCGGTGGGTACTTCGGCGGTCGGCAGCACGCCGGCGTTGCCCTCGGCGTAGATCAGCGACGCCCGGGCGAACGCCCCCATGTTGGCGGCACAGGCCGTGCGCCGGGACAGCTCACGGGCCCTGGAAAGCGAGGGCAGCAGGATGCTGATCAGCAGGGCGATGATCGCCACCACCACCAGCAGTTCGATCAGCGTGAAACCCGTTGACCTTCGCGCGCTGCGACGACGTCCGCGTGCCATGGTCCTAACCTCCCTGCCGGCGCAACCGGGCCGGCGTGCCTGAACCACCGGATCGCTCAACCTCCGCGGTCGGCCTCGGCCGCCGCGACAGGCGGGGCTGAATCCAAGACCCCGATTACAGCCCCACTGAAGCACCATCCCCCCGGGTAACTTTCTCCGGATCACCCCTGCAATAATCGTGCCGCGCTATTAAAGCCGCTCCTGGATTTCCAGAATCGCCTGAAGTCCCGAGACAGCGATCAGCGTGGTCCATTTCAACCAGTCGATGGTTGAAAACAACCAGGCGGACCCGTGGGAGGCAGCCGCCGCCTCAAGAGCCCCCCTGGCCCCTGTCCGCCTCGCCCTCGAGCTTCCCCAAGCGGTATCGCAGGGCCTCCCGGCTGATCGACAGCAACCGGGCGGCAGCCGAGACATTGCCCCCCGTCTGCCGCATCGCAGCCTCGATCAGTTCCCGCTCGACAGCCTCCAGATCGACCGCCTGACCCTGCTCCAGCCGCCGGTGGGCCCGCCGAACCGGATCGACCGGCTCGGAGGCCAGCGCCTCGGCACCGATGGTGTTGCCGGGTACGGCCAGGGCGGCGCTTTCCAGGGCGTGCTGCAGCTCGCGCACGTTCCCCGGCCAGTCGCGGGCAAGCAGGACCTGGCGGGCATCCTCGGCCAGGTGCAGGCCGGGAATCCCGTATTTGGCGGCCAATCGGGCGCAGAAGTGATCGGCCAGCAGCAGCACGTCCTCCCCGCGCTCGCGCAGCGGCGGCAGACGGATGGCCACGACCTTGAGCCGATAGTACAGGTCCTGCCTGAACCGCCCCTGGGCAGCCATGGCTTCCAGATCACGGTTGGTGGCCGCGATCAGACAGAGGTTGAAGGATCGGGCCCGGGTGTCGCCGACGCGTCGCAGCGTCCGCGTCTCCAGGGCCCGAAGCAGCTTGGGCTGCAGGGCGATCGGCAGCTCGCCGATCTCGTCGAGGAACAGCGTGCCGCCGTCGGCCGTCTCGATCAGCCCGGGCTTGTCGGTCGTGGCTCCGCTGAACGCCCCGCGCTGGTGTCCGAACAGCTCCGACTCGAACAGCTCGGCCGGAATGGCACTGCAGTTGACCGGCACGAACGGCCCGTTGCGAAACGGCAACGCCGCATGGATGAACGTCGCCAGCAGGTCCTTTCCCGTTCCGGTCTCGCCGGTCAACAGCAGCGCGGGCAGCTCGGCGGCGCCGGCGGCACGTTCGGCCAGCCGGGCCACCTGCTCCCGAATCGCCCTGATGGCCGGACACGCGCCGATCAGCTGCACCTGACGCAGGCGGTCGTCCTGAGCGACGCGAAACTGCTGCAGACGCCGCCGGGCCTCCGACGCCGACAGGACCCGCTCGACCACCACCGCCAGCACGTCCAGGTCCACCGGCTTGACCAGAAACTCCGAGGCCCCGCGCTTCATCGCGTCCACCGCCACCTCGACGCTGCCGTAGGCGGTGACCACCACGACCTCGATGTCGGGGACCTCCTTCTTGAATCCCTCCAGCAGGTCCAGCCCGTTGACCCCGCCCAGACGCACGTCCAGCACCACCAAGTCCGGCTGCCAGGCCCGGATCTCGGCGAGAACCTTTTCGCCGACGTGCACCAGGCGGGTCTGGTGCCCGGCCTCGGTCAGGGCCTCGCCCATGGACCGCGCCAGGGCGACCTCGTCCTCAACGATCAGAATCCTGGGCATGCCCGCTCCGTGACGTCAGCCGCCGGCCGCCTCCGCCGGCGGGAGGCTAATATACACCCTGGCCCCCCCTTCGGGGCGCCGGGCCGCTCCGGCATCGGCGCCCTGGCGCTTCAGGGCCTGCCGGGCCAGCGACAGTCCCAGCCCCATGCCGCGCTGCTTGGTCGAGTAGGGGAACTCGAAGATCCGCCCGGGATCCTCCGCACCGAAACCCGGCCCCTCATCAAGTACCGCGATGCAGACGCCGCCCGGGCCGCCCGGCGCGTCGGGACCGGCGACCTCGACTGAGATGATGATCCGCCCGCCCAGGGGCGAGGCCTCGATGGCGTTGATCACCATCGCGATCAGGGCATGCTCCACCGTGGCCGGGTCATGACGACAGATCAGACCGCCGGCGGGCGCCCGCAGCTCCAGCTGCAGTTCCTTGGCCGCAAGGTCCGGCTCGACCGCCCGGCAGACGCGCTCGATGGTCGGCAGCACGTCGGCGTCCCGGGTGGGCGAGGAGGCCGGGCGGGCCGCCTCCATCAGCCCGTTGATCCATTGATTCAGCCGATCCACCGCCGCGATGATCTCGGCCATGCGGCCGCGCAAGGCGCCGTCCTCGGGCGCCTGCCGGGCAGCCAGTTGGGCCGTCGCCCGGATGCTGGCCAGAGGATTCCGCAGGTTGTGGGCCAGCTGGGCGGCCAGCTGGCCGATCGTGGTCAGGCGCTCCGATTCGATCAACCGTCGGCGCAATTCGCCCAGCGAGCACCGGGCCCGGTCCAGGGCCGTCGCCAGTGCCGCCATCTCCCGCGGGCTGGTCAGCAGCGGCTCACCCGGAGGGGCGTCGCGGGCCAGGGCCTCCACCTGCCGGTTGAGCCGCTCCATCGGCCACAACAGCCATCGCCGCAACAGCGAACCGATGATGGTCACATGCAACCCGGTCAGCCCGATCACCACCGCCAGAAGGATGCGGGCCCGGATGTCCTGCTGGTCGGCCTGCAGGTTGATCGCCGCCAGTTCCTCTTCCAGGACGCGGGTCAGCGACTCCATGGGTTTGAGCACCAGATCCACGCCGGGTCCCTGTTCCTCCGGGGGGAGCTTCGCCCAGGCGTCATGCCCGGCGTAAACGGCCCGCAAGGCTTCCCGCACGCGGTTGCGCACGCGGTCCTCTCCCGCCGACGGGGAACTGTCCGCCAGGTAGCGGAACTGCTCGGCCAGCAGGGCCTTGAGGTTGATGTCCGCCGGCCCGGCGGCCTTGAGCTTCTGCACGCTGAGCACCACCCCGTTCCACTCCTGGATCTGCTTGATCATCTGCCGGCCCCGCCACAACTCGAACATCGCGACGCTGACGGTGGCGAAGCTCAGCAGCACCACGATGAGGTAGACCAGCATCAGACGGCGGCGCAGGGTCATACCTGGATTCTACGGGATGGCGTCGGAGCCACCATCCGTCGGCCGCCCCCGCCCCCCCCGAACCGCCGGTCCGGTTCCGCGGGAACCGCCCCAGCCGCCCGCCTGGCCCGGGGAATGCAAGCCCGCCTGCGCCGGATTCGCCCGCCCATCCCCGTACCCCTCCGGCGAGCGTTCCACCCGACGGATCGCCGCCCCGCATGTCCCGGTGGATCCGGTCGCCGCCACCCCGTCCGCGACCCCGGGCGGCGCGGCGCGACGCGGAATCCCTGGACCATCGGGGGGCTCAAATCGCCCTCCCGGACCGGAAAACCACTCCGCCTGAACCGCCGGTTACCCCGTCGGGCGTCCGGACCCCGGGAAACTTGCATCAGCGGCGGGACCGATCTACACTGACCGCCCGTCGGACAGGCCGCTTGCGCGGGCGGACGCCGCAGATGATCCAATGAAGTTTGTCCTGATCGATCGGATTACGGAGTTGGTGCCCGGGCAGCGGATCGCCGCCGTGAAGGCCCTGTCGCTGGCGGAGGAATACTTGGCGGACCACTTTCCGCGCTTCCCGGTCATGCCGGGGGTGCTTATGCTGGAGGCCATGGTTCAGGCCTCGGCCTGGCTGGTTCGCGAAACCGAGGGCTACAGCCACAGTATGATCCTGCTGTCGGAGGCCCGTAACGTCACTTACAAGAGCTTTGTGTCGCCCGGTCGCGTGTTCGAGGTGACTGCCGAGGTCAAGGAGCTGGGCCCCTCGGGCAGTCGGTTTGTCGGCACGGGCCGCTGCGGGGATGTCGAGATGGTCAAGGCGCAGTGGTCCCTGCGCCACTTCAATCTCGCTGACGAGGATCCGTCGCGGGCGGAACTGGATCGCCGGTTGCTCGAGGCGGCCAGACGACAGCGAGCGTTGATGGGGTGCGACTGAGCCGGCGCGGGCCGTCGCAGGCATCGATGGTTGACCGGGGCGGGCCAGGGCCCGACCGGCGGTCTTTTCAAGTTGATGGAGGCAGCAGCAGATGGCCATGAGCCGTGAGGAGATCTTCCGAAACGTCCGGGACACGCTGGTCGACGCACTGGCCGTCGAACCGGAGGAAGTGACCGAGGACGCCACGCTCACCGGGGATCTCGGGGCCGAGAGCATCGACTTCCTGGATATCGTCTTTCGCCTGGAAAAGAGCTTCAGCATCAAGATCCCGCGCGGCGAGCTGTTTCCCGACGACCTGCTGAACAACCCGGATTACGTTTCCAACGGGAAGTTCACACCGGCGGGCCTGCGCGAGATCAAGAAGGCCATGCCGCACGCCGACTTCTCCAACTTCGACGCGGACCCCGACGTCAACAAGATGCCCGAGCTGTTCACCGTCAAGACGCTGGTGAACTACATCGAGGCCAAGCTGGCGGCCTGAAGGGGGTTGCGCCGCCGCCGTTCCCCTGCAGGGCCGGCCGCGCGGTGCGTCGGGCGGGCAGCCTGCGTGAAGTCGAACGCTTGCCGATCGACGGCCGGCGATTGCCGGCCGTCGAGCTTGAAGCCGCGATCCGGCAGGACCAGAAGCCTCACGGGTCGCAGGGGTCTCCGGAACGCGATCATGCGCTGGTTCTGGATCGACAGGTTCGAGGAGTTCGAGTCCGGCAGGCGGGCGGTGGCTCTCAAGAACGTCACCATGGCCGAGGAACATCTGCACGACCATTTTCCCGGCTTTCCGGTGATGCCCGCGAGTCTGATGATCGAGGGCATGGCCCAGACGGCCGGTATCCTGGTCGGTGAGGCCCGGGGATTCCGGGAGAAGGTCATCCTGGCCAAGATCCGTCGGGCGACTTTCGAGGGCATCGCCGGACCGGGCCAGCAGTTGCGCTACGAGGCGGTCATCGAGACGCTCAGCGACGCCGGAGCCCAGACGACCGGCACGGTGACCTGCGACGGCCGGGAGATCGGCCGGGTGGACCTGATGTTCTCGCACATCGACCGCAACATGAGCGGCCTGGCGTTTCCCGAGGAGAACTTCGTGTTCACCGAGGACTTCATGGGACTGCTGGGGACGTATCTGCCCGGCCGCGGCGGGGCCGGTTGAGAGGTTGCGATGAGCACGCGTCGCGTGGTGATCACGGGCATCGGGCTGGCCACGCCGATCGGCATCGGCGCCGAGGCGGTCTGGAAGAGTCTGCTGGAAAACCGCTCCGGCGTGCGGCGCATCACGGCGTTCGACCCGGGACGCTTCCGCTGCCAGGTCGGCGGCGAGATCGAAGGACTCAGCGCCAGCCAGTACGTGCCCAAGGCCTACCGCAAGAGCACCAAGGTCATGGCCCGGGACATTGAGATCGCCGTGGCCGCGGCCTACGAGGCGGCCCGCGACGCCGGCCTGAAGACCCGTTGCCTCATCGAGCGGGGCGAGGCCGAGGGACCGCCGAACTTTGATCCCACCCGCCTGGGAGTCAACATCGGCGCCGGGCTGATCTGCGCCGACCTCACCGAGCTGGCCGGAGCCTTGGCGGCCTCAACCGATGAGTCCGGCCGCTTCGACATCCGCCGGTGGGGCGCTGAAGGGATGAACAACCTCACCCCGCTGTGGCTGCTGAAGTTCCTCCCGAACATGCTTTCGTGCCACGTGACCATCGTTCACGACGCCCAGGCCCCCTCCAATACGATCACCTGCTCGGAAGCCTCCAGTCATCTGGCCGTCGGGGAAGCCTTCCGCACGATCAGCCGCGGCGCCGCGGATATCTGCCTGTGCGGCGGCGCCGAGAGCAAGCTCAACCCCATGGGACTGATGCGGCAGCAGCTGCTCGGCCGGCTGACCACCTCCGGAAACGATCGGCCCGAGGTGGCCTGTCGGCCGTTCGACGTCTCCCGCGACGGCACGGTCATCGGCGAGGGCGGCGGGCTGCTGGTGCTGGAGGACCTCGAGCACGCCCGGGCCCGCGGGGCCTCGATCTATTGCGAGGTGACCGGCTTCGCCGCCAGCTGCAATGCCCGCAGCTGGCATGAACCCGATCCGCAAGGCCGCCCCATGACCCTGGCGGTGCGCAAGGCCCTGGCCGACGCGGGGCTCCGCCCCGATGACGTGGACCTGATCATGACGTTCGGCACCGGCATCCCGGAACAAGACGCCTCCGAGGCCGCCGGTCTCCGGGCGGCCCTGGGCGACCGGGCCGGCCAGGTCCCGGCCCTGGCCATCAAGGGGGCCGTCGGCAACAGCGGGGCTGGCAGCGGGGCCATCGACCTCTGCATCGCGGCCATGTGCCTGCGGTACCAGCGGATCCCGCCGTCCCGCAACGTCACCCGACCGGACCCGGCCTGCGGGCTGGACCTCGTCACCGGTCGTCCCCGGGAAGCCGGAATCGATGCCCTGGTCTCGGTGGCCTACGCCCTCAACGGGGGGCAGAATGCGGCGCTGGTGTTTCAGCGCCTGGAGGTCTGAAAGTGGCCCGACCCGACAGGACAAACGGCGATCGTCGCGTGGTGGTGACCGGCTGCGGCTGGATCACGCCGCTGGGCGACGACCTCGACGGCGTCTGGAAGCGGCTTCTGCGCGGCGACAGCGGCGTGTCGCCGACCGAGCTGTTCGACGCCTCCACTTTCCCGACCACCTTTTCCGCCCAGGTCAAGGGCTTCGATCTGCGCCGCTATCTCGGCGAGGAGGCCGCCGCCCGCCACCGCGACGTCAGCCGCAACACCGGTTTCGCGCTGGCCGCCGCCCAGATGGCCTGGAAGGACGCCGGCCTGGACGACTTCGCCGGTCTGGACCGCACCGCGGTAGGCATCTATCTCGGCGGCGGCGAGGGACCGATCGATTTCGACAACTTCGTCGCGGCGGCGGTCAGCGCCTGGGACCGCCAGGCCGCCGGCGGACGGGGCGATCTGGACACCCGCCGCTGGGCGGAGGAGGCCGAAAAGCGGTTGAACGCGGTACGCGAGCTCGAGCAGGATCCCAACATGGCCGCCGGACACATCGCCTGCCAGTTCGGGGTGGAGGGACCGTCGTTCAATACCCTCACCGCCTGCGCCGCCAGCACCCAGGCTATCGGCGAGGCCGCCTGCCTGATCCGCCGGGGTGACGCCGACGTGGTCATCTCGGGCGGCACCCACAGCATGATCCACCCCTTCGGCACCACCGGCTTCAACCGGCTCACGGCTCTGTCCACCCGCAATGACTCCTGTATGACCGCCAGCCGGCCCTTCGACCGCACCCGCGACGGGTTCGTCCTCGGCGAGGGAGCGGGCATTCTCATTCTCGAGGAACTTCAACATGCCCGGCGCCGCGGGGCCCGCTGCCGCTGCGAGATCAGGGGCTACGGCTCGACCGCGGATGCCTTCCGGATCACCGACATCCACGAGGACGGCCGCGGCGGCATCGCCGCCATGCGCCTGGCCCTGGAGGACGCGGGCCTGACCCCGGAGGACATCGACTACATCTCCGCCCACGGCACCGGCACCGAGGAGAACGACAAGATCGAGTCGCTGGCGATCATGCAGCTCTTCGGCGAGCACGCCCGCAAAGTGCCCATCAGCTCGATCAAGAGCATGATGGGACATCTGATCGCCGCCGCCGGCGCCGTCGAACTGATCACCTGCATCTTGGCGATCCGTGACAACATCCTGCCGCCGACGACCAACTACCAGACCCCCGATCCCAACTGCCCGCTGGACTACGTGCCCAACCAGGCCCGCCCCGCCCGGGTGAACGCCTGCCTGAGCAACAGTTTCGGATTCGGTGGACAGAACGACACGCTGATCGTGACCCGGATCACCTGACCTCCCGGCCGGGCCCGGGCGGAGGATCCATCGCGTGCTGAAGGCTTCCGACATCATCCATCGCATCGAGTCCACCGGCGTGATCGCGATCATCCGGGCCTCCGGCGGGGGAGAACTCGTTGAGGTCGTGCGGGCCCTCCGCGAGGGCGGGCTGACCTGCATCGAGGTCACCATGACCACCCCGGACGCCCTGGCCGTGATCCGCGCCGCCCGCGAGGCGATCGGCGACGACGCAGCCATCGGCGTCGGCACGGTCCTGGACGCGGAAACCGCCCGGGCCGCGATCCTCGCCGGAGCCCAGTTCGTGGTCGCGCCCTCGTTCGACCCGGCCACCGTCGAGCTGTGCCGCCGCTACGACGTGCCGGTCATGCCCGGGGCCCTGACCCCCACCGAGATCGTCCGCGCCTGGCAGGCCGGGGCCGACTACGTCAAGGTCTTTCCCACGTCCTCGCTGGGACCGGGATACATCCGCGACCTCAAGGGGCCGCTGCCCCAGATCCGCATGATCCCCACCGGCGGCATCACCCTGGATAACGTGGCGGCCTTCATCAGGGCCGGCGCCTCGGCCGTGGGAATCGGCTCGGCCCTGGTCACCGCCAGGGCGATCCGCGACCGGGATACCGCCGGCATCCGCAACGCGGCCGCCCGATGGCTTCAGGCGGTGGCCGAGGCACGCGCCGGTGAATGAGCCCGATGCCATCCAGGCCTCCGCGAGACCGGGTCCGGCCGGATCACCCGGACCCTGCGGGGGACTCGCCGCTGCGGCCCGGGCTTTTCTGCAGGCCGGGCGATTCCTCCTGCCCCTCGATCCGCGACCCGACGCCTCCGGCGAAAACGATCGACCGCCCGGGCACTGGTTCGTGCCCTGGGGGCTGCTGATCGGAATCATCTACGCGATCGTCTTCAGCGCCGGCTGGCGGTTGTTCGGCGAGTATCACCGCATGCGCCTCGTGCCGACGGCCGTACTGCTCACCGTCGATCTGGCGTGGTTCGGACGTCGACTCATCACCGGAAGCGCCGCCCTGTTCACCCGTCGCCGCGACGCCGATGACGCCTGCGCCGTCGCCATCGGCGGAGTGCTGGCCGTCCTGTTGATCGTGCTGCTCAAGCAGGCCCTGCTGCTGTCGCTGCCCTACGGCGCGAGGCCGCAGCCGGCCGACTGGCGACAACACCTCGGAGTCCTGTACCCCGCGCCGATCTACCGCCCGCTGATCCTCATGCCGGTCTGGGGGCGCTGGGCGATGATGCTGGCGGCCTCCATGGGCCGCGCCGCGCCGGCAGCGTCGTCCCGGACCGTGCGGCTGACCGCGAGCATGGGCCTGCGGGCGGTCGGCGCCGGCTGGGTCGCCGCGGCGCTGCTGACTTTCCTGTACATCCCCGCTCCACGGCTCTATCTCGGCCACGCCGTGCTCATGGCCGTGGGCACGCTGGTGGCCTCGTACTTCAGCGCCTACCTCCTGGGCCGGCGCGAACGCGGCCAGACCGAAGACACGATTCTGGCCACCGGACTGGCCGGCGAGCTGTCTTTTCTGCTGCTCTATCTTGCCGTCGCCAGCGCTATCTACCTGTATTGAAAGAGCTTGCGGCTGGCAAGGGGCGGAATCGGCCCGCGCCGGAGCCTTCAGTTCCCGGCCGCAGGGCTCCGATAAAACCCATCGTCGCCGGAGGATGCCGGCCGAACGCGGCGCCGCCGAGAAGGTCGCGACCGCCGGGAGGCATGGATGCCGCCGATCCGATCACGCCAACCGATTCCTCGCTCAAGGGCCCGGAGCTTCCGTTCGGCCGTCGCGCTGGCGGCTGGCGTGATCCCCGCGCTGTTCGGCCCGGTTCTGCTCGCCCAGTCGCCGCCGGAGAGCCGCGGACCTCTGTCGGTGCGTTCCCGGCAGCTGGAGTTTCACTACCGGGTCGGCGGCGCGGGACCTGCGGCGATCGTCGAGCTGTGGAGCACGCGCGACCGCGGAGCCACATGGCAGTGCGTCGCTTCCCGGAACGGTCCGACCGGTCCGCTGCAGTACACCACGCCGAGCGAGGGGCTCTATGGCTTCATTCTCCTGGTTCGCGACGGCCCGCGGGTCTCGCGGGAGGATCCCCGGCCGCGCGAGGCTCCACAACGCTGGGTCTTCGTGGACGGCACTCCCCCGCTGGCACAATGGGACCGCGTCGAGCCGGGCGAGGACTTCGCCCTGCGCCGGACACTGCAGCTCGCCTGGACGGCCTACGACGACAACCTGCCGGGCCGCCCGGTGTCATTGTCTTTCCGGACCCCCGGCGACAAGTCGTGGCGGATCATCGACCCGGCGGCGCTGAACAGCGGGCGATACGACTGGACCGTTCCGGACGACGTTCATGGCGAGTTGACGCTGCTGCTGAGCGTCCGGGATCTCGGCGGCCACGTCGTCGAGCGGACCTTCGGGCCGGTGACCGTGCCGATCGCGCTGAGACCGGCCGACGGCGGCGGTAGGACCGGGGCGTCGGTCGTGCCGCCGGTCGTGCCCCCGGCGCGGCAGACCGCCTCGACCAGGCCGGCCGAGGCGTCGATCAGCCCGTTGCCGGCCGAACGCCGCCGCGCAGCCGAGGAACTCGCCCGCCAGGCGGCCTGGCACATGGAACGTGGACAGCACGTCGTGGCTGCCGAACGCCTGCGCGAGGCCCTGGACATCGACCCGGAAATGCCCGAGGCCATCAGCCGCCTGGCCTGGATCTACGCCGACCAGCGCGACTATGAGCAGGCCTTGGAACTCTACAACCGGATCCTCGCCCGCCGAGGCGATGACCCCGAGGCCCTGCGCGGCGCGGCCCTGGCCCACCTCGCCCAGCGCCGGTATGCTCAGGCCCGCGACGTGCTGCACAGGCGGCTGGCGGTCGACGAACGCAGCGCGGAGGCGTGGTTCGACCTCGGGGACGTGCTCTTCCTGATGGGTCAGACCGCCGAGGCCCGGGCCCATTGGCGGCGGGCCATGAGCGTCGATGCTTCCGCCCGGGCGATCATCGAGAAGGCCCGTTCGCGACTGGAGACCTACGCCGAGCCCGGGAGCATGGGAACGGCCGGAGCCGCCCCGGACCGCTGAAGGCGCCTCGCAGGAGACCACCGGATGACCGGCGGAACAAATACCGGCGACGGACGGACGGCGCCCGCATACGCGGTGTGCGGCGCGGAAGCCTTTCTCAGGCAGGAGGCGGTCGCGGACATCGTCCGGCGCGCCCTGGGCGGGGCCGACCGCCGTCTGGCTATGAGCGAGTACGACGGCTCCGGCGCTCTCGAGCTGGCGGTGATCCTCGACGAGCTGCGGACCCTGCCATTCCTGGCCCCGCGCCGCGTGGTCGTGGTCCGCGAGGCCGACCGGTTCATCACCCAGTACCGCCCGCACCTGGAAGACTACATCGAGCGGCCCTGCGAAACCGGCGTGCTGGTGCTCGAGTGCCGGTCGCTGCCGGCCAACACCCGGCTGTACAAGCTGATCGCCAGGACCGGCCAGGTGATCCGGTGCGAAGCCCCCAAGGCCTATCAGCTGCCTGAATGGGTGACCGCTGAGTGTCCCCGACGCTGCGGAAAGACCATCGAACCGCGGGCCGCGGCCCTGTTGTGTCAGCAGATCGGCCCGGACCTCGGGCTGCTGGACGCCGAACTCCGCAAGCTCGCCCTGTACGCCGGCGACCAGCCGCGCATCACGCTGGCCGACGTCGAGGCTCTGGTGAGCTTCTGCAGGGAGGAGAAGGTCTGGGGCATTCTCTCGGCGGTCGCGGAGCGGAACGAAGCCGGTGCCCTGCGTCAGTGGGAGGAGGTCGTGCAGACCGACCGTGCCGCCGAGGCCCGGGCGGTGGCCGGCATCGCCTACACCGTGCGCCGCCTGCTGCAGGCCCGCCTGGCTCTGGAGGCTGGGACGTCCCTGAAGGACATCGGACGAACCCTCGGGGTCTGGGACGAGCGCCGGCTGCGCGCCGAACTTGCGGCCTTCACCACCGACCAGGTGGAGCAGATGCTCTGTGAGCTGCTCGAGGCCGACGTAGCCGCCAAGACCGGCCGCTTGAGTGTGCGGGCGGCCATCGAGTCCTTCATTGTGCGGATGTGCCGGCGGTCTCAGGCCCGCCGGGCGACCGGATGACCGGCATAGCCCCCGCCGGGCGGGCCGGAACGCCCGGAACGGATGCCCTGTCATGAAAGCGAACACGTCACGGATGACGCCCACTGTGGGGCTGGCTGCACTGCTGGCCGCGGCGCTGGCCGGTTGCGAAAGCCAGGCCGTCTCCTGGGGACGGTGGAACCACGCTGAACTGGCCGCCGATCCGGTCACCGAATCCCCGGCCAGCCGCCCGGCCGAGGCGGATGCCGGACCCGACGCGCTGTTCGAAACACCCTCCGCCCCGGCCGACGAGAGCCGGCCCGGTTTCGTTGATCCGCGGCTGGAATCCTACGTCCGCCGACTCGAAAAGCTCGGTCAGAACGATCAGAACGATTTGCCGCCGGGCCCGGCAGCCCAGGCCTCCATCGCTCCCCCGATACTCCCGGAGCCCCATCCCGGCGGCCCGACCGGCGAGGCCGCCTCCGGCCCGCAGCACGAGGCGGGGCCGGTTCCGGTCGTCGTCCCGGGTCAACCCGGCGAGCCTGAACCCGCCTGGCTTCAGCCCTCCGAAATCCACGACCCCCCGGCGACCCCAGCCGCCCCGGCCGGCGATACCGCTGCGACCGACGCGCCGCCGGAACGGCCGGGACCTCCCGCGGCAGAAGCTGGCGTTGAACCGCCGACCATCGAAATCCTCGACGTGCGCGCCGTACTGCCCGCCGCACCCGCCGGCCAGGGCACCGCCCCGGTTACCGTGAACCAGCCCGCCCTGCCCGCCGCCGCCGCGCCGGCCGACCTGCCTTCGCTGATCGGACACCTGAAGCAGACCATGGCCCAGCAGCCGCCCCGCCTGGAAGACGAGTTCAACCTCCGGCTGCTGCAGCTCGCCGACAACCGCGACGACGAGGCGACCGCGGAGCCTCAAGGACTCGATCCGGTACAGACCGAACTGATGACCCGGGTGCTGCGGGTGGTTGCGGACGCGCGTCGGGCGATCCTCAACCCGACCGAATCGACCGCCGCGGCGCTCGGCGCCGCCCAGGACCTCTGCCGGGCGCTGGAACAGCAGGCCGGCGTGCTCATGCCCAGAATCGCTCTGGTCACAAGGGTGGACAGCTTCGGAGTCTACGAACCCATTCAGCCGCTGCGGTTTCCGGCCGGCAAGCCGGTGCACGCCTACGTCTACACCGAGGTCATCAACTTCCGCTGCGAACCCACGGCCGACGGCCGGCTGCGCACGCTGATGTCCGAGACCGTCGAGGTCTTCGACGCCGCCGGCAAGTGCCTGTGGCGGCGAAGTCAACCCCAGCTGGAGGATCACTCGCGAAGCCCGCGCAGGGATTTCTTCATCGGATTCCCCATCCACCTGCCGCCGGACCTGCCGGGCGGCGAATACGTGCTCAAGGTCACACTGGAAGACCGCATCGGCGGCACGGCCGACCAGCAGCGGCTGTCGTTCACCATCGCCCGCCCGTGATCGCCGCTCCGGACCGCCGGGGATGGCGCGATGAAAGCCGGTTGCGGATCAACTACCGACCGCGCGGAAACCGATGTCGCGGCGACAGTAGGCGCGCTGAAAGCTGATGCAGTCCACCGCCCGGTAGGCACGCTCGCGGGCCTGGGCGAAGTCGTCACCCAGAGCGGTCACGCCCAGAACTCTCCCCCCGGCCGTGACGATATCGGCGCCGACGCGTCTCGTGCCGGCATGAAACACCACCGTCTCGGGCACCGCCGCGGCGGCCTCCAGCCCGGTGATGCGCCTGCCGTGCTCGCAGGGTCCGGGGTAGCCGCCCGAGGCGATCACCACGCAGACCGAAGCCCGCGGACTCCAGTCCAGCGTGACCTCCTCCAGACGGTCGTCGATCACCGCGTTCATCACCTCGACCAGATCGGTCCGCAGCCGCATCATCAGCGGCTGGGTCTCGGGGTCGCCGAACCGGCAATTGAACTCCAGTACCTTCGGACCGCCGGCCGTGAGCATCAGCCCGGCATACAGCACGCCGCGGTAGACGATGTCGCAGGTGCGCATGGCGTCGATGATCGGCACGAAAACCTCGCGCTCCACCTGCCGGATGAGGGCGTCATTGAGCAGTCCGGTCGGGCTGTAGGCGCCCATGCCGCCGGTGTTCGGGCCAGTGTCGCCCTCGCCGATCGGCTTGTGATCCTGCGCGGTCTCCATGATGTATATGGTGTGGCGATCGACGAAGGCCAGCACGCTGACCTCCGGACCGGTCAGGCGTTCCTCGACCAGCACCACGTCGCCGGCGGGACCGAACTCCCGCTGGACCATGATCCGCTCCAGGGCCAATATGCCCGCGGCCGGATCCTCGCAGACGATCACCCCCTTGCCCTTGGCCAGGCCGGCGGCCTTGATCACCACCGCGCTGTCGCGGCTGGCGACGTACGTCCGGGCGTCGCGGAACTTGGTGAAGATGCGGGCCTCGCCGGTCGGCACGGAACGGTGCCTCATGAGTTCCTTGGCCCAGGCCTTGTCCCCCTCGATCCGGGCGGCCGCCTTGTCCGGACCGAAGGCCCGCACGCCGGCGGCCATAAGCTCGTCGGCCAGCCCCGCGACCAGCGGGTCTTCCGGCCCGATGACCGCCAGATCAATGCGCTGCTCGACGGCGAAACGCACCATGGCCCGAACGTCGGCGGCGTCGATCGGCACATTCTCGGCCAGCGACTCCGTCCCGGCGTTGCCCGGCGCGCAGTAAAGGTGAGAAACCGTCGGAGACTGACGGATCTTCCAGGCCAGGGCGTGCTCCCGCCCGCCGCTTCCGATCAGGAGAATGCGCATGAGTCCAGAACCAGGCCGGTCGAACCACCAAGGCGCTTCGTCCGCGACCGGTCGCCGCTGACCGCCGCTCGACCGCCCCGACGACGACGCGCGGATTCTCGCCCATCGCGCGGCCCGTGTAAAGCCGCCGACCAGATCGGCCGCGTCGGAAAGTTCAACCGCCGCCACACCGCTCGTACAAGGCGAGAAACCGCCGGACCGGCGGATCCTCGCGACGGTCGAGGAAGTCCCTGAAGTCGACCTCCCGGAGCCCTTCGGCGACGAACGCGTGCAGCGCAGCACGGGTCAGCGGCCAAGGTGGGCCGTCGCCCGCCTCGTTTTCTTCCCGCGCGCGGGTCACCACCAGCAACCGCCCGTCCGTGGCGACGAAATCGGCGATTCGGGCGACCGCCCGCTCCAGCATGTCCGGCGGCAGACTCTGAAGAGTGTAAGCCTCGAACACCAGGCTGAAGCGGCGCCGCCACTGCGGAGGCGGGTCCAGCAGGTCGGCGGCCAGGTAATCGACGCGCGTGTCCGGAAACCGCCGGCGGCACCAGGCGATCGCGCTGGGGGAGAGGTCGAAGGCCGTCACCTCCAGCCCCCGGGCGGCCAGAAACTCCGCGTCGTCCCCAAGGCCGCAAGCGACGACTAGGGCCCGTGAACCGGGCGCCGGCGGACCGGGCTCGGTCATCCACTCGACAAGACAGGGATTCGGGCGCCCGTCGGCCCAGGGTATGAGATCCGCATTGCCGCCGCTGGAGGCGTACAGGGCCTCGAACCACTCCGGAAACGAACCGCGACGCAGATACTCCAGGGCCAGCTCGCGGGCCCGCTCGCGATGATTCATGATTCTCCCCGAGCCCCGTCTGCCGGCCGGCCGCGGCGGGCTCAGATGTCCAGGTTCTTGACCAGGGCGGCGTTGTTCTCGATGAACACCCGGCGCGACTCCACGTCGTCGCCCATGAGAATGGAGAAGATCCGGTTGGCCTCCTCGGCGTCCACCGCCTGCTGCTCGGGGTCGGCATTGTCCTCGCTGATGACCACCTTGAGCAGCCCGCGGCGGGCGGGGTCCATGGTCGTCGTCCAGAGCTGTTCGGCGTTCATCTCGCCCAGACCCTTGAACCGCCGCACCTCGATACCCTGCCCGCCGAGTTCCCGAACCGCCGCCACGAGCTCGCCGAGACTGTTGAGTTCGCGATCGGCGGCCCCCTCCTTGCGGAGCACGAAGCGCGCCGGAGGAAGCGTCCCGTCGACGTTCTCCTCCCGGGCCGCGTAATAATCGGCCATCGTCAGCCCCATGGCGGCCAGCCGCGCGATCACATCCTCAATGGCCCGACACTCCGTCAGGTCGGTCCGCACCACCCGGTGGCGGCCGTTGGTGTCGGCGCCCGTGGTGATGCCCAGGCTGGCCTCGATCAGCTGAACATCGCCGCCCAGAGCGCACTCCCGCGTCCAGAATTCCTCGAACTCCTCGTCGTCGTAACCGTAATATTCCACCGGGTCCTGCGCGTCGGGACGATAGACCACCAGACGGTAGGCCGGCAGACGCCCGCGCTCGTCCAGATGCCTTTCGATGAGGGGGCGCAGCTCGATGCCCCGGCGGCGCAGGATCCGCGCCTTCTGCTCGAGCTCCTCCAGCAAACCGTACAGCCCGGACATCTCCTCGCCGGCGATCACGCGCTCCTGCTCCCCGTCGCGCACCACCAGGGAGGCTCCCTCCAAGCCCCACGACCGCAGCTTGACGCCGAGAACGGCGTCGTTGAGCACATACTCGGTGCGCTTACCCTTCTTGAGAAGGTACAGCGGCGGCTGAGCCACGTAGATGCATCCGCGCTCGATCAGCGGACGCATGTGCCGGAAGAAGAAGGTCAGCAGCAGGGTCCGGATGTGGCTGCCGTCGACGTCGGCGTCGCACATGATGATGATCTTGCCGTAACGCCGCTTCTCGACGTCGAACTCGTCGGCCCCGATGCCGCATCCCACGGCCACGATCAGCGTCTGAATCTCCTCATGGCTGAGCATCTTGTCGATGCGGGCCTTCTCCACGTTGAGAATCTTGCCCTTCAGCGGCAGCACGGCCTGAAACTCGCTGTCGCGCCCGGTCTTGGCGCTGCCGCCGGCGCTCTGCCCCTCGACGATGAACAGTTCGCCGGCGTCGCGGTCCGTCGTCCGGCAGTCCCAGAGCTTGCTGGGCATTCCGCCGGCGTTCAGCGCACTCTTGCGGGTAAGGTCCCGGGCCTTGCGCGCCGCCTCGCGGGCCTGGGCGGCCTGAATGCCCTTCTGCACGATCCGCCGGGCCTCCGCCGGGTTCTCCTCCAGGAAGTTCGCCAGCTGCTCGTTCACCGTCTGCGCGACGAACGTCTCCACCTCCGGGTTCATCAGCCGCACCTTGGTCTGGGCCTCGAACTGCGGCTCGGGCACCTTGACGGAGATGATCGCGGTCAGGCCCTCGCGCCAGTCCTCCCCCGTGGTCGCCAGATTGCCCTTGAGCAGATTCTCCTTCTTGGCGTAGGCGTTCAGCGTGCGGGTCAGCGCGGAGCGGAAACCCACCAGGTGCGTGCCACCGTCGATGTTGCGGATGTTGTTCGCGAAGCAGGAGACGTTCTCGACGTACCCGTCGTTCCACTGAAGGGCCGCATCCACCACCAGACGCTGCTCGGCATCCTCCCCGTGTATCGAGATCACCCGCTGGTGCAGGGGCTCGCGCCCCTCGTTGAGGTGGCGCACGAACTCGCGCAGCCCGTCCGCAAAGACGAAGGTCTCCTCCTGGCCGGTCCGCTCGTCGCGCAGCTTGATCTCCACGTTGTCGTTGAGATAGGCCAGCTCGCGAATCCGGTTGCGCAGCGTCTCATACTTGAACTCACAGTCCGGAAAGATCTCCCGGTCCGGCTTGAAGGTCACACGTGTCCCCGTCGAACGGGCCTCGCCGATCACCCGCAGCGGAACCACCGTCACCCCGCGAGCGAAGCTCATCTCGTGGATCTTGCCGCCCTGGTGCACCTGCACGCGCAACCACTCCGAAAGGGCGTTCACCACGCTGACCCCGACGCCATGCAGCCCGCCGGAGACCTTGTAGTTGTCGCGGTCGAACTTGCCGCCGGCGTGGAGCACCGTCATGCAGACCTCGACCGCCGGCTTGCCGTTGATCTTCGGGTCGGAGTGCACCATTTCGCCCACCGGAATGCCCCGGCCGTTGTCCGTGACCGTACAGCTGCCGTCGGCGCCGATGGTGACCGAGATACGCGTGCAGAACCCGGCCATCGCCTCGTCGATGGCGTTGTCCACCACTTCGTACACCAGGTGGTGGAGCCCGGCGGTTCCGGTGTCGCCGATGTACATCGCCGGACGCTTGCGAACCGCCTCCAGACCCTCCAGCACCTTGATCGCCGACTCGTCGTAAACGCGATCCACCGGAGCTCCGGCCGCCCGGTCGCCAAGAACCCCCGCCTCCCCGGGACCGCTCCGCTCCGCCGACTCCTCTTGCTGATTCGAATCCGTCATCGATCGCCGTCAACCTTCCGCCGCGGGCCGCCGCCCGCCTGAACGAACCCGGAACGAAACGCTCCGAATGCCCGCCTCCGGCACCCGGCGGCACAGGAGGTCGCGCAGCTGGTGTTCCCAGCGCATCCGCAGCGCCCAAGCCCGCGATGCGTCGACCACCAGAAGCGTCAGAACACCCCGCGCGAGCCCCCCGATCTCCACGTGGCGTGCCTCCGGACCCAGACAGTCCTCCAGGACGGCGGCCACCACCGCCTGCCAGTCGCCCACCGCGATCCGGCCCGACGCCAGAAGCTCGCGGGCCACCTCACCGGCGGCCACCGGCATCCTCCGACTGACACGCCAGTCCCGGTTCCGTTGAACCCATTCTAACCGCCGGTCGCCCTCGAACTCCACCGCCGCTCCTCCCCGCGTCACCCCAGGCTTACCGGCATGACCACATAGACGAACCCCGGCCCCCCACGCAGCAACGCCGGCCGGTTCGCATCGCGCAGCTCCAGCTGTACCGTCGGCGTGCCCACCACGCGAAGGGCGTCCGTCAGAAACCCCGGATTGAACCCGATCTCCAGCTTCCGCTCCGTGTACTCCACCGGCATGGATACCGTCGCCTCGCCCTGCTCCGGCGCCCGGCTCGACAATACCAGGCGGTTGTCCTCGAAGCACAACCGTATGCCCTTGGAGCGGTCGTTGATCAGCAGGGAGGCGCGGCGGACAGCGCTGAGAAACGCGTCCGTGGCGAGCACCACCTTCCTGTCGTTGTCCACCGGGATTACTTCCTCATACTGCGGGAACTGACCCTCCACCAGCGCCGAGCTGATCACATAGACCCCGACTCGAACCACCACCTGGTTGTGCGAAAAGCTAATCGCCACCGGATCGGTCACCCCCGCCAGCACGCGCTGCACCGCCTGAACCGTCCGGGCCGGAACGATCATCGCGATGTCCTCGCCGGCCACCCGCTCCGCCACATCCACGGCGCAGGCCATCCGCCGCCCGTCCGTCGCCACGAGGGAGAGCTTTCTCCCCTTCTTCTCCCACAGCACGCCGTTGATCGCGAAGCGGGTATTCTCCCTGGCCACCGCGAAGACCGTCCGCTCGACTAGACTCAGCAGCTTGCCGGCCTCGATCTCCACATCCGGCGTGCCCTCCAGGTCCGCCACCGGGGGAAAGTCGCGAGGATCCGGCCCGTAAATCTCATAGTGGCTGTCCGCCCCCCGGATGTGACAGGTCTGCTCGCTGGACTCCAGCTCCAGGGCATCGTCGGTACTCTCTCGGGTGATCTGCAGGAGCTTATCGGCGGGAATCAGCACGTCACCGGGAGCTTTAACCTCGACCTGGCGAACCTCGCCCCGCAAAGCCACCTCCAGGTCGGTGGCGCTGACCAGCAGCCCGTCGTTCGAGGCGGTCAGGCGGACACACTTGAGCACCTCCTTCGGCGAGCGGCTGGATACCACACCGGTTGCTGCGCCCAGAACCTCCAGCAAGGCATTGCGGCTGATCAGCGCGTGCATGATGCTCGATTCCTCCCACGGTTCAACCGGATGTGCGGCGGCCGGATATCTGTGATCTCCATTGCGGTTCGATAGAAACCACAGTCGTGGTCGTAAGCCATGTGAGTTCCGGTGCCGGCCGCGGGATCCGCGTCGGTAAGATTCCGTGACGCCGGAGGTTGTCCGCCTGGTCGACCGCCGGAGGCAGGGTCGCATACCTGTGTGCAGGCCACCGGGCGGCGCCAGGACGAGGCGGGCGCCTGCCCGCCTCGTCCGTGCCGGCGTGTGGAATGGTGTGCAGGATACCGCGAAAACGACAGTTTATCCACCATAACCAGCCGCGCTGCCGACAGGAGGGCTTGGTACAGCGTTTCCGCCGCCGTGATGCCGGCGGCGACTCGACACCCCCGAGGCGGCCGGGTAACATGCCGGAGGGTTCCTGGCGGAAACCTGCCTCGCGCGGGATCAGGCACCCCGGCCGGGGCTCGTCCGGCAAGGAAGACGCGGGGACGTCCATGTTCTTTTGCCGTGAAATGATGCTTGCCGCACTCCTGTCTGCGGCCACCGCCGGTGCCGGCTGGGCCGCCGACCTCACCGGGCTCTCCCGCCTCACCGGGGGCCGCGTCGGGGCGGAGAATGCCCTGTGGATCGAAAATACGCCGGACCGGCTCTTTCGCACCCGCCGGGAGGTTGTGGTTGCTGAGCTTCAGGGTCCGGCGGTCGTCACCATGCTCCACTTCGCCCTGCCGGAGATGGCCGTGGCGGCACCGGACAAGTATACCTTGGGCCGGGAACTCATGCTGCGCATGTACTGGGACGGTGAGGAGTCGGCCAGCGTGGACGTGCCGATGGTGGACTTCTTCTGCGATCCCGCGGGCCGCCGGGAGCAGGTCCAGACGGCTCTGGTCAACAAGCGGCGCGGCTGGAACAGCTATTTTCCGATGCCTTTCCGCCGGTCGGCGCGCATCCTCCTGGCCTATGAGGGGCCGGAGCCTCCGGGTGACCGGCTCTGGTCCATGATGCCCTGTTACAGCTATGTCATGTACCGCAGCGTGCCCACCCTGGAGGCCGACGAGGGTTATCTCCATGCCCAGTGGCGCCAGCGGGGCCTGCTCCTGGGACACAGCGAGTATGAGGCCCTCACGGCGGCGGGACGCGGCAAGTTCGTCGGCTGGAACGTCACCGTTCGCCGGCCCGGCTGGCCCAGCTACCCGGTGGATATGAACGAGAACTTCTTCATCGACGGCGAAACCGAGCCGCGGGTGTCCTTTCAGGGTATCGAGGACGCCTTCGGCTTCAGCTGGGGCTTCCCGGAGACCGAGAACGTCTTTCCGCTGACCGGCTACTGGCCGTTCTTTAAGGGAGCGGCCGCCTATCGCTTTTTTCTGCAGGACGCCATCAGTTTCGAGAAGTCGCTGCGCCTGACCATCGCCTTCGGACCTCGGGAAAAGGACTTCCACGAGGGTTACAGTCACCCTGGAACGATGCTGCAGCTGTCCACGACCTGCTACTGGTATCAGACTGAGCCACATGCCCCTTTTCCGCCGATGCCGCCGCCAGACGAGCGCGAACCCGCCCCGGAGCAGCTCTGGTGGCCCGACGGCCGCGCCCCGGAGCCCTCCGCCGAAGAGCTGAAGGCCCGCGGCGTGCGCTTCTACATGCTCTGCGGGCGTCCCGAGGGGGAGGTGGTGTTCGCGGAGGAGGGCTTTGCGGCCCGGCTGCTGAGGGGCCGGACCTTCGCCGGCTGGTTGCCACCGGTGTATCACTGTTTCAACGACCCCGATGAGCTCCAGATTGAACTGACCGTGCCGGCAGGGGCCGGCGGAACGCTGCGGATGTTCGCCATCGACGCCGACGGCTACGGTGGCGGCCG
>CALLOB010000020.1 GCA_938005315.1 uncultured Phycisphaerae bacterium | reverse complement strand
CAGCCCGCAGGCCAGGGCGGCGGCGACCTTCTTCCTCAGCAGGTCGCCGGTCTCGCCGAAGATGTGGCGCCGTTCGCTGTGCCCGATGATCACCGAGTCGCAGCCGGCGTCCCGCAGCATCGGCGGGGCGATCTCGCCGGTGTAGGCTCCGGAGGACTCGAAGTGGCAGTTCTGGGCCCCCAGCCCGATCGGCGAGCCCTTCAGCTCGGCGGCGATCGCGGTCAGCATGTAGAACGGCGGACAGACCGCCACGTCCACCGGCGACGGGGTCTTGAGGCCCGCGCGGATGGCCGCCACCAGGGCCCGGCCTCCGGCCAGGTCGAGGTTCATCTTCCAGTTACCGGCCACATACTTGCGTCGCATCGTTGTGTGACTCCCCCGCGGTCCGGAGTCCGCATCCGCGGTCTGCGGGCGGCCCGACCGGCCGCTACAACACGTCCGTCGCCCGGGGATACGACCCCAGGACGATGAGGCTCAGGCAGTATCCGCGGGCCGCATCCACCGCCCGACGGACGGCCGGATCGGTCTCATGTCCCTGGACGTCGACGAAGAAGCAGTACTCCCAGTTGCGCTTCTTGCTGGGACGCGACTCGATGAACGACATGTTGATCCCCGCCTCGCGCAGGGCCAGCAGCACGTTCACCAGGGCCCCGGGCTCGTCCCTGGTGGTGAACAGCAGCGAGGTCTTGTCGTCGCCGGTCGGTCCGGCCGACTGACGGCCGAGGACGAAGAAGCGGGTCACGTTGTTGGGGTTGTCCTCCACGTTGTCGCAGATCACGTCCAGGCCGTAGAGCTCCGCGGCCATCAGGCTGGCGATGGCGGCCGAGCCCTCTTCGTCGCGGGCTAGGGCGGCGGCGTTGCTCGTGCTGGCCACCGGGATGGTCCTGCCGATCAGGTTGGTCTCGCTCAGCCAGCGCTGGCACTGGGCGAACACCTCCGGCTTGGAGTACACCCGCCGGATCTGCTCCATCCGACAGCGGGCCAGCAGATTGTGGTGGATCGCCCGGTTGATCTCCGCGCAGATCCGCACGTCGGCCTCGACCAGCGCGTCCAGCGTGTCGATCACGCCGCCGCCGACGGAGTTTTCGATCGGCACGATGCCGAAATCGGCGTGTCCGCGGGCGACCTCGTCGAACACCCCGCGAATCAGCGTCACCGCCTCGTACTCCACCGAGGCCCCGAACTTGCCCACCGCCGCCAGGTGCGAAAAGCTGCCCTCCGGGCCCAGGTAGGCGATCCGCAGGGGCTTCTCCAGAGCGAAAGAGCCGCTCATCAGCTCCCGCCAGATGGCCATCAGGGTCCGGTCCGGCAGAGGACCGCGGTTTTCCGCCCGGATGCGGTCGAAGACCTGCTTCTCCCGGTCCGGCGCGTAGATCGGCGCGCCGTCGGCGTTCTTGAGCCGCCCCACCTCGACGACGATGGCGGCGCGGCGGTTGAGCAGTGCCACCAGCTCGCGGTCGATGGCGTCGATCTGGCTGCGGAGTTCCTCCAGCGTCATGTCGCGGATCTCCCGCGGCGACCTCGGGCCCCGGGTCCTCCGGTTCGACCGGGGCGGCGGCCGGACCTATTCCACGCCCACCTGCAGCCGCCGGAAGCCGGTCACGGTGACGCCCGCTTTCTGGAGCACCTGTCCCACCGTGGTCTTGTCGTCCTTGACGAACGGTTGCTCGAGCAGCACCCGCTCGCTGAACCAGCGATTCATCTTGCCCGTGAGGATCCTGTCGATCATGTTCTCGGGCTTGCCCGAGGCCCGGATCTCCTCGCGGGCCAGCTCGGTCTCCCGGGCGACCTTCTCGGCGGGAATGCCGGCGCGGTCCAGAGCCTCCGGCTGCATCGCTGCCACGTGCATGCAGATGTCGTTGAGCAGTTCGGTGTCGGCACACGGCTTGTCGGTGCAGACCCCAACGCCGAGCTTGCCGGTGTGGTGCACGTAGACCGCCGCCGGCGCCGGTAGTCGCACGATGCGGCCGATCACCATGTTCTCCCGGATCCGGTTGAGCACGTCGTGCACCAGATCCGCGACGGTCATCTTCGGGTCGTCGATGAACGGTTCGCTGCCGATCGAGGCCGGGTCGCCGCTTCCGGTCAGGGCCGCGTGGCGGGCGATGCGGTCGGCCAGCTGCCGGAATTCGGGGTTGTTGGCCACCGGTGCAGTCTCGCAGAGCATCTCGACCAGGGCTGCCCGCCCGTTTCCGGCGTCGCGGTAGCAGCCGATTCGCCCCTCGGAAGTCGCCCGGCCGGCCTTCTTCTCGGCGGCCTTGGCCCCCGACTTCCGCAGAATCTCCATGGCCTTTTCCTCGTCGCCGTCGGCCTCCTGCAGGGCCTTCTTGCAGTCCATCATCGGCAACCCGCTGCGCTCCCGCAGCTTCATGACCATCGCAGCAGTGATCTCGGCCATCTTGCTCTCCTCGGGCCTCGCCGGGCAGCCCGGCAGGTGTACGGTTCTCCGCGACCGGCCTGGCGGCTCGGGGCCACGGCTTCCGGTCGCGGCCTTGTGGGCGACCGGCTGGACACGATTCTGGATACACCGGAAACCCGCCGGCGATTCCGGCGGGGACGGTCGTCACGACGCGACGGGCTGGTCCGCCGAAGAGCCGTTCACGGCTCCGTCCGGCACCGTCGCCTCGGGTTTGTCTTCCTCGACGGCGCGGGCCGTCACCCGGGTCGAGCGACGGGACGGCCTGGGCGCGGTCGCCTCTCCCTCGGACGATGCGGCCGGCGCGGGACGGGCCCGGAGCCCCTCCTGCACCGCGTCGGCCAGAGCCCCGATCACCAGGGCGACGGCCCGTATCGCGTCGTCGTTCGCCGGAATCGCGATGTCCACCTCGTCCGGGTCCGAATCCGTGTCGATGATGCCGACCACCGGGATCCCCAGCTTGCGGGCCTCGCGGGCGGCGATGTGCTCGCGGCGCACGTCCACGATCACCAGGGCTCCCGGCAGCTTGCTCATGCGGCGGATGCCGTCGAGGTTACGCTTGATCTTGCGGCGCTGCCGGGTCAGCGTGGCGATCATCTTCTTGCTGTATTTCTCGGCCATGCCCTCGGCCTCGATGGCCTCGAGTTCCTCCAGCCGGGCCAGCCGCTGGCGGATGGTACGGAAGTTGGTCAGCGTCCCACCCAGCCAGCGTTCGGTCACGCAGTGCATCCCGACCCGCTGCGCCGCATCCAGGATCGCCTGGCGGGCCTGCCGCTTGGTGCCCACGAACAGCACGTCATCGCCCCGGGCCACCACCTGGGCCAGGAACTTCGAGGCCCGGATGATCCCCTTGACCGTCTCGCGGATGTCGATGATGTGGATCTGGTTCTTGCGGCCCATGATGTAGGGCTTCATCTTCGGATTCCACCGGCTGGTTCGATGGCCGAAGTGAACCCCCGCGTTGATCAGATTGCGCACCAGATCGGAAGCCAAGCAACACCTCCCAAGGCTGCGGCACCGCCTCAAAGCCGGTCGGGGCGCCGCCGAAGCCCGACCGGAGGCGCGGTCCGCCCGCGCCGCAGGCACCCCCCACCCCCCGCAGGGGGCTCACCCGCGCAAGGACCGGGATGCCCCGGGGCCGCAGGCGATACGGGAAACGGCAATAGTAACCAAAACGGGCGCCCGACGCCAGCTTCCGCAAGTCCGCCGGGAGCCGCCGCCCTGCCACCGGGCCGCCTGGTTTCCTCCCCTTCGGATCCGCAGCCCGTTGACCCCCTGCCCGTCCTGCCGATACAGTCCCGGGCGTGTCCGACCCCGCAGCAGCAAGGCCCGGCTCCCCCTCACCCCCTCTCCTGAGTCCCGGCAGGCCTCGAATCTTTATCTCCGCCGCCGAACCCAGCGGCGACCGGCACGCCGCCGACCTGATCGCAGCCCTCCGCTCAAGCCTCCCACAGGCCGAGTTTTTCGGTGTCGCCGGGCCCAAGATGCAGGCCGCCGGCTGCCGGGCGATCGACGACCTGACCGACCGGGCGGCCATGCTCGCCAACGCCTGGCGTCTGGCCGGACAGGCCTGGTTGCTGGTCCGTCGAATCGGACGGATGGCTCGAATCGAACCACCCGACCTGGCGGTGCTGGTCGACTCGCCTGCGCTGCATCTCCCTATGGCGAAGAAACTTAAGTCAGCCGGATGCCCGGTGATGGCCTATATCGCCCCCCAGTTGTGGGCTTGGGCTCCTTGGCGAATCCGGCGAGTCAGAGGGGTAATCGACCGACTGGCTGTGATCCTGCCGTTCGAGGAGGAGTACTTCAACCGGCGAGGGGTGCCGGCCCGGTATGTGGGCCATCCGCTGGTCGCCCAGTTACATCACTCCAAAGTGGATCCCGTAGAGGTGCAGGCTTTGCGGAACCTGGGAAGCCCGGTGGTGGCCTGCCTGCCCGGATCGCGCGGTCACGTGGTCCGGGAGGTCATCGGAGGGCAGATCGAGGTCGCCCGGCGGATTCAGTGCGACCACCCACGGGCGGCGTTTCTGTTCGCCGGCCACCCGGCGGTGGCCGAGCAGGTAAGGGTTCAGGTGGACGGAAGCGGCCTGAACGCCCGGGTGCTGATCGATCGCAACGCGGCCCTGCTCTCGGCGGCCGACCTGGCTCTGTGTGCCTCCGGCACGGCCACGCTGGAGGTCGCCTGGTACCGGGTACCGATGATCGTGATGTACAACGGCTCGAAGTGGGGTTACCGGCTGGTGGGACGGTGGCTGATCCGCACGCCGCACCTGTCGCTGGTCAACATCCTGGCCGGCCGGCGGATCGTGCCGGAGTTCATGCCCTATTACACGTCCACCGCCCCGATCGCGTCCGAGGCGCAGAGTCTTCTTGCCGATGACGCCCGGCGGGAGCGCATGCGGGCGGATCTGCAGAGCGTGACGGCGAGCCTGGGGGCCGCCGACGCCGCCGCCGGCGCCGCGGCCGTCGCCCGGGAACTCCTCTGTTTGCGCGGGCTTGCAACCGCTCCTTCTACGGGAGGCAGTAAGGGTCGGCCAGGATGTCCGGGCCGCTGACGCACCCCAGGAACAGGGCCGCGTCGTCGGCATCGACGTCGGAGTCGGCGTCCAGCCGGGCATCGGCGCAGGCCGGATCGGTCTGCGGGATGAACGCTCCGGTCAGGCAGGCCTGGAATCGGCCGTAATCCTGCTGGTCGACGTCGCCGTCGCGGTCCATGTCGGGCTTCAGCGCCGTGACGCGCAGCTGCACGGTGACGGTCCGAGGCCCGCCGCCGGCCGAAGGGGTGATCGTCAGGACGCCGGTGTAATCCCCCGCCGCCAGGCCGGTGAGGTTGTAGTGGATGAGGATGTCGTCATCCGAGCCGCTGTTGGAGCCCGCGGTGACCGACGGCGTCAGCCAGGCGGCATTGCTGCTGATGGTGTAGTTCAGCGTGCCGGCGCCGGTGTTGGTCAGGAGAAAGGTGTCCGGATCGAGGGTCCGGCCCGCGCCGACCGCGCGGGAGAAGGTCGTCGGCGTGACCTCCAGCTGCGGATTGTTCAGCACCGCATACAACCAACGGGGCAGGCCGGTGTCCCAGTTCTCCCAGGCGGCCATCAAGGCCCGGTTGCTGTCGGCGGCGATTCTGGAATCCGGCGTGAATCCCGAGGATGTGGCGACGTTGACCGCGGGCATCCACCTGCCTCGGATCCACATCCGCACACGGGCGGCATTCTGGTTGCCGGTGGTGACGCAGGCGAAGTGGTTGGTTCCGGGGACGGCAACGATGTGACCGTGGATGCCCGGCGCGTCGATAATCGTGGTCGCCGACCAGCCCTGCCCGGGGGTGAACCAGCGGCTGTAGGCGACTTCGTCCTGTTCCCAGTAGACCATGATCGTGCCGGCGTTGTTGACCGCGATGTGCGGCCAGGCAAAAAAGCCCGTCGGGGTGACCACGACCTCGCCTTCCCAACCCGAGCCGTTGTAGCGCCGGTAGCAGGGGTTGAAGGTGCCGGAGATCTTGCGGCCGTAGGTGCGATAGACGGTGCCGTCCACCGGCGAGCGGCACATGCCGGTGACCATGTATACCGACTCGACGCCGGGGGCGAAGACCGCGGCACTGTACGGCTGCCAGCTGCTGCCGTTGAATCGCTGGTAGCGCATGGCCTTTCCGGCGGCGTCCCAGTAGGCCATGATCACGTCGGGGCCGCTGAAACCGAACGGGGCCACGAATGGCCACTTGGTGCCGGCGCCGGCGTTGGAGATCCGCGACCAGGGACCGAAGGAGGCTCCGCCATTGGTTGAACGGGCCCAGCCGACCTGCGGGGGGTCGGGGTCCATCCAGCTCTCGAAGACCACGTGGATATCGCCGTTGGGGGCCTCGCAGATCTGGGGATTGAACATGAAGGCCGAGGCCGAGGTGACGATCGGGCCCAGCGTACCGTTGTACCATCGCCGGTAGCGCAGATTCTCGCCGGCCTGATAGATCGTGTGAAAGCCGCCGTAGATCGAGCCGACCATCCTGCCGGGCTTGCAGTGGTAGCCGAAGTCCACCGGATCGGGCAGATACTGGGGTGCGGTCCACTGCGCGGCCGTAACCGCGGTCAAGCAACCGATGATTCCGCCGATCCCTATCAGGCGAGCTATTCTCCCTCGCATCGATACGGCCTCCTGGATTTGTTTTCGGGCGCCCCGGGGCAGGATTCGACTGCCGGGACAGACCATCCCCCCGCGACCGGCGACTGATGCACTATCAGTGTATGACATGGCCGGGCTGGAATCAATGTTTAATCGCTTAAACGGAGGAGAAAACCGGCTCTTCAGGCTGCTGCGGACCGGCGGGCTTTACAGTCAGGGCGTGAAAGGCTTTTAGCCGGCTCGGACCGGAGCTTCTGGAAGTGCAGGGCACGGGTTGGAAGGAGCTTGCGCAGCGGAAAGGGCGGCTGGCGACGGCAATTCCGGATGGGTGGAGGGCCCGGTCTGGCGGGCAGCGGCTCTACTTCAGCGCACCGTCGCCTGAGTCGGCAAGCGGAAGCCGGCCTAAGATTTATGGTATTCAGGTGTTTAAGGGCGATGCCTTGCCAGGCAGGCCTATTATCGCCCCGCATCTTCCGGGCGGTTCGGCATGAGGCGCATTTCACGTCACGGCATGGTCTTTTCGGCTGCGGCGGCCTGCGTGGCGGCGGCCATGGCGGCCGGCTGCGGGGTTAAGGAGCCAGCTGCGGCCGCGGACCGAGCGCCGCAGGCCGCACGGGAGGCCGACCAGGCCCGTTCGCAGGAGTCTGTGCCGGTGGGCAAGCCCTTGCTGTTCCATGAGGCCGCCCTGCCGGAGGGCTTTCCGCCTCCGGGGCCGACCGGCCGGATCGTGGTCAAGGATTACCCGGCCTGTCGAGTGGCGCGGGTGCGGGCCGGCCCCGGCGGGGTTACCGGCGGCGCCAACGGCATGTTCGGTCCGCTGTTCGATCACATCAGGCGGCACGACATCCCGATGACCGCGCCGGTCGAGATTGGCTACCCGGACGCCTCGTTCGAGGGCGGCGGCGTGCCGGCGGCCGAGTCGATGGCCTTCCTGTACGGCCGGCGGACCTGGGGCACGACCGGTCCGGACGAAGTCGATCCTCGGGTGACGGTCGAGGATGTCCCGGCCACGACGGTGGTGTCGATCGGCGTCCGGGGTAACTACACCGATGGCCGTTTCGCCGAGGCCCTGGCCCGTTTGACGGACTGGCTCTCATCGCAGGGGCAGCGGTATCGTCCCGCCGGCCCGCCGCGTTACCTGGGGTACAACAGCCCCTTCGTGCCGGGTTTCCTGCGCTACGGCGAGGTGCAACTGCCGATCGAACCGGCCGACGAGCCGCCCGCCGCGCAGGGTGGATCGGCGGCCCGATGAGTTCAGTCCCGGGACCACGAACCGACAACCGTCCGGCCGCGGCCTGCTTGAAGCACGGGGCCAGGCCTACTTGAAGCACACGGCCACGAAGTTCCAGGCGGTGGAGGGGTGGCCGGCGTAGATGTACTCGTCGTTCTGGCAGAAGACCATCACCCGCCGGAAGTGCGGATCGAGAGCGGCCAGCAGGGTCTCGTAGTCGTACTCGAAGACGTGGTGCTGCTGGCGCGACAGCGAGCGGTCTTCCCGGGCCCTGGGGGTGCTGGCGATGAACAGCCCGCCGGGCTTGAGGTACGCGGCGCAGTTGGCGATGACCGCCTGCCCTTCCTCCCGGGTGGTATGCTCGATCATCTCCAGGGCCACGACCACGTCGTATTCCGGCCGCGGCGGAAGGGTCGGGGCGGTGATGTCGCCGACCTCGTAGCGGAGATTCTCGCGCTGGTATCGCTGGACGCAGCGGCGGATGAGTTCCTCATCGATGTCCAGCCCGACGACCTCGGCCACGTGGCGGCTGAAGAAGTGGCAGCCGTAGCCCTCGCCGCAGCCGACCTCGAGCACGCGGTCGGTCTCGCGCATCCACTTGCAGGCGAACTTGTATCGCGCGATGGTGAAACCGATCATCTCCAGCGGCTCGCGCGGGTCGTCGAGAGTGACACGGACTCGAATCGGGGCGTAAATGTGGTCGGTGCGCATCAGATGAACTCCGCGTGCTGTTTGGGCTCCAGCTCCAGGTAATTGAGGATCTCGTTGTACACGTTGTATCGGCTGGCGGTCATGCCGCCGATGCAGGCATGCCCGCATTCTCCGCGGTAGACCCGCTCCATGACCTCCCGGCGGCGCGGGCCGCCCCAGACCTCCTCGAAGGAGGCCCCGGCGAGGTTCCCGAAGCTGAAGTCCCGCCGGCCGCGAAGGAAGCAGCAGGCGTAGACCTCGCCGTCGGCCCCGACGACGCCCACCAAGTTGGGTCCCAGGCAGCGGCGGTACGGAAACGGGTCGGTCCAGTCGGCGTCGAGGTAGCGGTCGGTGAAGTTGCCCAGCAGCACCCGGAAGCGCTCGGTCTCGAGCTCTCTGGCCGCGGCCGCCTGACGGCGCATCTCCTGGCGGATCTCCGGCGGGATCAGCGACGAGCGGTCGAACACGCAGCGGATGCTGACATACGCGACGCCTAGGTCGCGGGCCATTTGCGTGAAAGCGGTGATCTCGCGGCAGTTGCGGGGCTCGGCGGCGAAGTTGAGCCCCACCAGCGTGCGCCGCGCATGGGCCGCCAGAAAGCCCACGTTGTCGATGATGCGCCGGAAGTCGGCGGTACCGTGGATCTGCCGGTGCGTCGCGGCACAGGCGGCGTCCAGGCTGACCCGCACCCACTCGGCGCAGGCCAGCACCGCCTCGCGCGTTCCGGCATGTGGCATCGAGCCGTTGGTGATCAGGCCCACCGGCAGGCCGTGCTCGACGCAGGCCGCGAGCATGTCGTTGATGCCGCGGTGGACGGTCGGCTCCCCGCCTCCCTTGATGACCACGGAACGCACGTCCAGCCGGCAAAGCTCGGCCAGCAGGGCCCGAAAACGCCCGGTGTCGAGCTCCTCGCCGGTGTGAGCGGCGGCGCTGACGCACCAGGCGCAGCGGTGATTGCAGCGATTGCTCGGGTCGATTTCCACCGTCACCGGATACGCCAGCTCGCCGGCGACCAGTGCCCGCAGACGTTCGAAATGGTTGAGGATCTTGTGCGGACTGAAGGGGTCGCCCCGCCCGAGGCGCGGATCATCGGCGAGGTCCGCGGGAGGCGGAACCGCGATCGTGGGGGCGCATTCAGCCTGCGGCAGCGACAGCAAGACGGCCATGTTCTGCTCCATCGGCCGGGATCGGTCGGGCGGCGGCATCCGTACCCGGGGACCGGAGAATCGACACCAGCTCGGCCATCCGCGAGGCCATGTCGTGATCCCGGGCGGCCCGGGCCGCGGCCGCGGCCGCCACCGCGGCGCGCTGCTCGGGATGGTCCAGCCAGTAGCGGACCTTGCGTTTGAGTTCGGGAATCGACGCGAAGGTGTCCAGTTCGCGGCCGGGCTCGAAGACCTGCTCCAGGGGCAGGGCCTCGTCCACCCGCCCGACCAGCAGGAAGCCGCCGGCGGCCGCGGTGTCGTACAGTCGCGGATGGTGCACCGTCCAGGTGTGCAGGTGCAGGTTGACGGCACTGCGGTGGATGGCCTCCAGCAGCTCCGGGCCGTTGACCACCGGTCCGCGGCACAGGTGAGCCACCGCCGGGACGTGCTCCCAGCCCTTGCCGAACAGCCCCAGCCGGAACCCGGCCAGGGCCGAGACGTAAGCCTCGCGCAGGACGTAATGCGCCACGCGGTACTGGAAATAGCGCACCAGCGCCCGGACGTCGGTCGGATTCTCGGGCCAGGACAGGCGGCAGGCATCGAACGACGCGTCCAGAAAGGCCCGCGGATCCGGCATGACGAACCGCTGATCCTCGCCGGCCGACGCGACCCACTCGATGAGCCGCACCCGGGCGTCCTCAAGCACCGCCTGCAGGGGGGCCGGCCACTGTCCGAAGTTGATCAGCGGCTTGTAGTCCTCCCACCGATGAATGTTCCCGACGAACAGCACCTCGTGTTCGCAGGGCATCGGACGCTCCGGCGGGTGGTACAGCCGGCCGTTGGACCCGATGTTCAGGTGGAACACGCGGCGGGACTGGCCGGGCGCGGATGCGGCGTCTTGCACCCATTCGCGCAGCATGACCAGCAGCCGGTCGTGTGGACCCATCCCCTCGGCCCAGGCCGGACTGGGCGACAGGACGTAGTCCTGATCCCACAGCACCACGCAGAGGTTCTCGGGAAAGCCCTTCAGCAGGCGCCGCGGCCAGCCGTTGAGCAGCAGCACGTCGGCATCCAGGTGCTCGACGGCCTGCAGCACCTCGAAGTTGATCGCCGGCGTGTTCTCCAGGATCAGCGCGTGAGCATCGACGCCGCAGGCCCGCAAACCCTCGGCCACGTCGCGGGCACAGTATTTCTGATAAGCGGTGGTACGGCACGCCGGAATCAGCAGCCGCAACGGTCTTTTGCCGCGGCGGAGGACCTCCGCGGGGCTTTCGCGATGGGCGTAGGCGGCCTGCAGTCGCTGCACCAGTCCGTCGGCCATGTGGTTCAGCAAGTCGCCGAGCCGCCGCCCCAGCCGCTGGGCCGGCTCGTGCGCGGGGCCTTCCGGAAGCCTGTCGCCCTTCCACAGCGGCCAGGGCCAGTCCGACGGCGTGGTGTTGAAGCAGCACTGGTCGATGTGCGGGGCCTGGTCCTGCAGGACCCACGGACACCACCGCGGGTCCGGCACGCATCCGGCCGCCTCCGGCGCGCCGATGAAGGCCAGCAGGTGGGGAAAGTCCGGAAACACCTGGACCATTCGCTGGTCCTCGTCCAGCTCCAGAAGCCGCCGGCGGACCGCCCGGCCGTCCTGCTGGTTGAAAACGTAAACGCAGCGCCCCTGGGTGAACGACAGCGGCCGGGCGTGGACGATGTCCGCCCGGATCGGCGCTTCCTGCCCGGATCGCCAGGAACACAGCTGCTGGACCAGCGCGGGAAACCGCCCTGCCAGTATTGAAATCACCGGATGGATGTCGCCTTCGGCCACGAGCAGCCCTCGTCAGCAACCGCCGACCGTGCGGGCGCAGCGGTCCCGCCAAGCATCGAAATCGGCAATCCGGCGGCCTTTCTTGCCCTCCTTTTCCGTCGCCCGGCCACTTTTTCGGACCTCCCGGACGACCCGCCGCCGGTCACCCTGCCTTGGGCGCCGGCGGCGGTAAAATGCCGGGATGCCCTCCGGTGCCGTCCAGCCCTGCCTGCCGGAACTCCTGGTCCCGGCCGGGAACGAGGAGGCCCTGCGCGCCGCCATCGCTAACGGGGCCGACGCGGTCTATTTCGGGCTGGAGGACTTCAACGCCCGCCGGCGCGCGACGAATTTCCGCCTGGGCGAGTTGCCGTCGCTGGTGCGCCGCATACATGACCACAATGTCAGGGCTTACCTGACCTTGAACACGCTGATCTTTCCGGGCGAGCTGGACCGGGCCGCCGGGTACGTCGCAGCCGCGGCCGAGGCCGGCGTGGACGCGATCATCGTGCAGGACCTCGGCCTGTTGCGGCTGGCGCGGGCGATGTGCCCGACGCTGCCGATACATGCCTCGACCCAGACCACGCAGACCCACCCGGCCGGCATCGGCCTGCTGGCCTCGCTGGGAGTCCGGCGCGTGATCCTGGCCCGGGAGCTGTCGTGGCGGCAGGTGGCGGACATCGTCCGCCAAACCAGCATTGAACTGGAGGTTTTCGTCCACGGGGCCCTGTGCATTTCCTTCAGCGGGCAGTGCCTGGCCAGCCAGGCGTGGTGGGGTCGCAGCGCCAACCGCGGGGAGTGTGCCCAGGTCTGCCGCCTGCCCTGGGGGCTGAGTCTCGGCGGCCGGCGGGCTGACACCGGCGACCGCGGTTACCTGATGAGCCCGCGGGATCTCTCGGCCGCCGAGCTGCTGCCGCGCCTCATCGACATCGGTGTCGCGGCGCTCAAGATCGAAGGCCGGCTCAAGAGCGCCGCATATGTGGCCGCGGCGACGCGGACTTACCGCGATCTGATCGACCGCATCGCCCGCGGCGAACGGGCCGGACTCGATCCACGGGCGCGGGAACGCCTGACGCTGAGCTTCTCTCGCGGGTTCACCAGCGGATTTCTCGGCGGCGACCGCGCCGGGCTGGTGGACGGGCGTTTCCCGCGCAGCCGGGGATTGCTGCTGGGGCATGTGGAGGGCACATCGCCGCGGCGGGTGATCATCAGGCTTACGGCTGCGGACCTGTCCGACAGGCTCAAGCCCGGCGACGGCATCGTCTTCGACACCGGCCGGCCCGACGCTCCCGAGCAGGGTGGGCGGGTCTACGACGTGCAGGCGCTGCCCGGCCGGGCGCCGCGGGTGGCCGTGGGTCTGGGGTGGGGCGATGTCGACATTCCTTCCGTGCCGCGCGGATGCCGCGTGTGGAAGACCGACGATCCGACGTTGCGGCGATCGCTGGAGCGCAGCGGTCGTCGGCGTGGGGCGGTGCGCCGCGAAAAACTGCACGTGGAGATCCGGGCCGGTGCCGGACGGCCGCTGCGGATCCGTTTTCACGACCAGGCCGGGCACGAGGTCGAGGTGTCGTCCGAAGACCCGATGCCGCCGGCGGCGCGTCACGGGCTGACGCCGGCTCTGCTGGGCGAGCAGCTCGGGCGACTGGGCGGCACGCCCTATGAGCTTGGGACGGTGACATTATGCGGGTCGGACGGCCCGGCCGACTGCGTGGACGTCATGGTGCCCAAGAGCCTGCTGAACCGGATGAGGCGGGAGGCGATCGTCAGGCTCCTCGAGGCTCGCGAGGCCGCCGCCCGCCGCGAGGTCGAGCGGCCGGAGGCTCTGTCGGAAGCCCGGGCCGCGCTGTCCCGGGCCGATCCGGTCGTCGCCCCGCCGCGATGGTCGGTGCTGGTCCGGTCCGCCGGACAGCTCGCCGCGGTGCTGGAGTGGTGCCGTGGTGCCGCAGACCCGCCGGCGATGGTGCACGTCGAGGCCGGCTGCGGCGAGCCGTCGCAGGTGGTGGCGGCGGTCCGCGCGAACGGGCGGGCGGTGTCGCTGGCGACCACGCAGGTGCTCATGCCCGGCGAGGAAGGATGGGTGGAAGCGCTGGCCGACGCCGGGCCCGATGCCCTGCTGGTGCGCAGCCTCGCGGCCGGGGTGCTGTTGCGCCGCCGGGCACCGGGGCTGACGCAGGTGGCCGACCACACGCTGAACGCGGTCAACGAGCTGAGCGCCGATGTCCTGCGCGAGGCGGGCTTCGCGCGGGTGACGCCGGGCTACGACGCCGACGCCTCGCAACTGGCCCGCCTGGCGGCCGCGTGCCCCGGCGTGGAGCTGGAGCTGATCGTTCATGCCCGGGTGCCGCTGTTTCACACGTCGTATTGCCCGGTGTCGGCCGCCGTTGATGGCGGTGCCGGCTGCGACGCGTGCGGCCGGCCGTGCATCGGCGGGCAGGCCCGCCTGCGGGATTACCGCGGGCGGGAGCAGGCCTTGCGCGTCGATCCGGCGGGCCGGACCACGGTCTTCGACGTCACCGTGCAGTCAGCCGCGGCCCGCTGGGACCGGATTGGTGTTCTTCGGCCGGCGTGGATGCGTGTGGAGCTTTTCGACGAGACGGCGGCCGAGGTCTGCGAGGTGCTGGGACTGTACGCCGACCTGTTCGCCGGTCTTCGGCCCGCCGCCGACGTGTTGCGTCGGCTGACGAAACTCTATCCCGCGGGCGTCGGCCCGGGCACGTTGGCCCGGCGCCGCCCGTCAAACTGAACCGACCCGCGAAGCGCTGTACCGGCCGGCCCGCGGTGCCGTGTGCAGCTGACAGGGGGCAACGATCGGCAATGACCGGCTGATTTCAACGGGATTGCCACTGCGGCGGCCAGTAGAGCCACGCGGCGACGACCAGCCCCAGCGCAGTGCCCAGGGCCAGGACGAGCTTGATCGCCATCACGGACCGCTCGAGCCGGACCATCGCCGCGGGGTCGCGGGCATATCGCCTCAGCAGGCCGATCCGGTTGGCGATGCTGGAGTGACGCCAGCTGCGGGCCTCGGGGGGAATGCCGTTGAGGATCGCGATGCGGTGCAGGGCCTCGGCGAACAGATCGGCGGCGGTGGCGCACAGCCCGGCCGGGAGCGGCCCGGATGTGCCGGCGGTTTCCGGAAGGGCGGTGCCGTGGACCGTACAGGGCCGGTCGCAGCCGGAAGGCTCGGGGGTGACCGAGCGGGCCCCGAAGAGGTCGGCCTGCCACTCGAAGCGCCGCGACACCGGCCCGAAGGCCACGCCCCACAGCAGCACGATCATGCCCATGGCCGCGACCTGCAGGTAATCACGGGCGGCACGCGGATCGGCCCGCAGCCCCGGCCACCAGCGGATCGCCAGCTCCATCACCCCGCCGACGACCAGCATCGTCAGCACTGCGAACAGCAAATAGAACTCGATGTGGCGATGCTTGACGTGCCCGGCCTCGTGGCCGAACACCGCCTCGATCTGCCGATCCTCCATGGACTCCAGCAGGCCGTCGGACAGCAGCACATAGCGCACCGGCCGCAGCAGCCCCATCACCGCCGCGTTGACCACCATGCCGTCGCTGCGCCAGATGAGGATGTCGCGGTAGGTCAGCCCGGCATGACGGCAGATGGCCTCCAGCCGGTCGCGCAGCGCCCCGCGCGGCAGACGCTGCGTGTGCCATATATATCTCAACATGACCGGCGCGAACAGGAAGACCACCCCCGCCACGGCCACCAGCACGGCCTGGTCGGCCCAGGGGATGCCGGCGGCCATGCGGATCGCCCGCCCGTAGTGCTCGTGGCTCACCGCGTCGTTGGCCACCACGATCGGCAGCATGGGCACGACGATGATCAGCACGTGGTGGCGGAGCATGAAGGCCAGATACGCCCCCAGGCTCCAGACCGGCCGGGCCGGCTCGCTGAGCCACAGCCGATGCTCCAGCGACACCTGCCGGACGCCCCGGTCGGCCGGATAGAGCGCGATCCAGGCGACGATCAGGGCGACGAAGAAGGGGCTGATGATCAGGAGTTCGTCCAGCCCCCACAGCGGGCGGATCCAGTCGATCGACCGCACCCACCGGCTCCAGTCGGTGCCGTAGGCCCCGGCGACCAGGCCGGCCGTCAGCACGAAGCGCAAGGCCACGTTGGCCTGTCCCAGCCGCCGCTGGGCCCCCGGCAGCCAGGCGGGCTGGCGCTCGAGGCGGCGGCGGACCACGGCGCCGAAGACCGCGGCCACCAGGCCGGCGGCCAGCACCTGCCCGAAGACGATCGCCACCGTGGCCCGCGGGTCGGAGATCGTCGGCCACGGCGGACCGTCGGGCGGCAGGCTGAGAGCGACGGCGAATGCGACGAAGACGATGAACTGCATGCGTGGGCACTCAGCCGTCCAGGGACTCGAACCGGTCGCCGGGCCGGACGTTGCGACCGTTCACGAAGTCGCGCCAGCTCATGCATCGCCGGCCGGCCGGCTGAATGCCGTAGATCTCGAGGGTGCCGGCCGCGGTGGCCACCGTCAGGGCTTCGGTCAACGTTCCCGGAGGCTCGCGCACCGCGGCGGGAACGACCGCGACCTCGGCCAAGGCCACCTCCACCGGATCGCCGTGCCGTGGGACGTAGCGGCACCGGGCCGTGGGCCAGGGCCACATCGCCCGGCAACGGCGGGCCAGCTGCTCGGCCGGCTCGTCGAAGCGCAGCAGGCCGTCGGCCTTGGAAAGCCTGGGGGCCGCGCAGGCCTGCGACTCGTCCTGCGGTTCGCCCGGCACATGAGGGTCGGCCTCCAGCAGCCGCATGGCTGCTCCCAGCGCGTCGCACGCGATACCGGCGAGCCGGTCGTGCAGACTCCCGCAGGTCTCCGTCGGTCCGATCATGGTTTGCCGCCGGATGAGCACCGGCCCGGCGTCCATGCGATCGACCATGCGGAACACGCTCACGCCGGTCAGCGTTTCACCGGCCAGAATCGCCCGCGCGATCGGCGCGGCCCCCCGGTACTTCGGCAGCAGCGAGGCGTGAAGGTTGATGCAGCCGTAACGGAAGGCCGAGCGGATCGGCTCATGCAGTTTCTGCCCGAAGGCCGCGGTGACGCCGAGGTCGGCGTCCAGGGCGCGTATCCGCTCGACGAAATCCGGGGCATTGACGTCCGGGCAGCGCACGAGTTCCAACCCGTCCTGCTCGGCCCGCCCGGCCACCGGCGTGGACTGAAGCTGCTTGCCCCGGCCGGCCGGCCGGTCCGGCTGAGTCACCACCAGCAGCACCGGATGCGGGCTGTTGTGCAGCCAGCGCAGACTGGGAACCGCGAATTCGCCGGATCCGAAGTAAACGAGGCGCATGACCACCTTTCGGGACGACCGGCATGGCGCCTGCCGGAGCGCCGAGGCCGATTACCGATCCCGGCCGACGCGCGACCGCGGTCGCACGGACCCCATCGCCGCGCCGCAAAGGCCGGCACGCCGCCATCGTGCCCCGGCCTGTCCCGATCGGCGGCGGCAGGGCGATCATAAGCCCGACACGCAGGGGCGACAACGTGACGCAAACCGGCGCAAGCGATTCAGCCTCCGGCCAGCCGCTCGAGCAGCTGATGGGGGGAGACCGACTCACCGGCCGCCTCGAAATGTCTTCCGGCGAGTCGGGCGGCCTGCGAGACGCAGGAAAGATCGGTCCGGCCGCCGGTACCCACCAGTCGCAGGTCGCAGCACTGCGCCGCCGCGGCCGCGACGGCCGGCAGCCCGCCGATGCGTCGCACGTTCGGCACGAAGAACCGGGCCAGGTAGTCCCCATCGGAACTATCGTCGAAACCGCCGAAGTCCAGCAGCGCCTCGACCCTGCGGCCGTCGGGCAGCTTCTCCGGCAGCAGCGCCAGCGCCGCCAGCGTCACCGGCCCGGCGGACCCGAACGCCGCGACGCTCACGCGCTCGACGCCGGGAGCGGCCAGTTCCGCGGCCAGCACGGTCAGCAGGTCGTAGACGGCCTCGGCTGCGTCGGTGCGGTTGAAGGTGGTGAAGAACTTGTCGTAGAACTGCGGCCTGGTCGCCGGCACCGGCCGCCTGGAGCCGCCTAAACCGAAAGGCTCGACCACCGCCACGTGCCGACCGCGAACCAGCAGCGGCCGGATCGCCTCCCGCCCCGCGTCGGCAAAGGCCAGGCCGTCGGGGTGCACGAGGATGAACACCCGGTTCCTGACCGGGGAGAGGGAGCTGCACAGACGCACCAGCGGAACCTGCCGCCCGTCGCGCGTGAGCAGTTCCTCCCTGCGGGTCTCGACCGCTGCGGTATCGGCGGCAGGAGCGTTGCGCCGGATGTCGCCGGTCTTCGGGAATTCCGACCCCGCAGCCTGGGACACGCCCAACCGGGCCAGCGACACGAGCCGGCCCAGTCCCTCGGGCCCGGCCCGGACCAGGTCCGCGATGCGCCGGCGGTCCTCTTCCTTGAAGCGCTCGATCAGCGCCGGCAGGCCGGGCATGTCCGCCGGCGGTTCCATGTCCGCGAAGACCAGCAGGTCCTCGTCGGCCTCCACCCGGATGTCGCCCTCGGTGACCGAGTCGGCGTCGGGGCGGTTCAACAGGTGCCGGGCGAAGAAACGCAGCATGGCCTCGCGGCTGGCGCGGTTGTAGTTGTGTTCGGCGTCGATGTGCACGTTGGCCACGCGGTCGGCCGCCCCGGACAGGCCGTAGATGCCGCGGATGAAGGGAAACTCCACCTGCGGCGTGTCCTTCGTCCAGTCGCCGGTGGCGCTGACCAGCAGCAGGGGCCGGGGGGCGAAAAGGGCCCCGATCTCCATGTTCTGCGTGTCGATCCGCAGCAGCGGGGCGTTCTCGCAGATGCAGCCGCCCTGCATGGTGTGCGAGATCATGTTCACCGGCGCCGCCACCTGAAGACGATCGTCCACCGCCGCGAGAATGAACGTCTGCGTGCCCCCGCCGGAGCCGCCGGTGGCGCCGATCCGCCCGGGATCGACGTCCGGAAGGGATTGCAGGAAGTCCAGGGCCGCGATGCTGTTGACCGTCTGCACGGCCAGCGGGCCGATGCCCCACAGGGCCAGCGCCGGTTCGAGGAAGATCTCGTCGCGGTGGTCGAACTGCCGGCCACTGTCGTTGTACCCGATCATGTCCCAGGAGAAGACCACCGCCCCCAGTCGCGCCAGGGCGATGCAGCGCGCCGGCACCGAGCCTCGCTCGTCATGATTCAGCCGGCCCCGCGGCCAGTGACCGTGCGGACAGGCCACCGCCGGGTGCCGCCCGGCCGGTCCCGCGGGCCGATAGAGATTGCCGGTGACGTACAACCCGGGGCGGCTCTCGAAGAACACCTTCTCCACGGTGTAGCCCGGCCGCTCCAGCCGGCCGAAGATCCTGGCGTTCAGCGGCGCACGCGCAGGTTCGGGAATCAGACCGGCCGCGAAACGCACCTGCGTCCGCAAGGCCTGCGCCCGGACCTGCCAGGCCTCGAGACTCGCCGGCGGCCTGGGCTGAAAGTCAAAGTCGGTATGCGGCAGGCTTTGCCAACGCACGTCGTCGGTTCTTGAAGGGATGTCGGCACCCGCAGGCGGTACCCGGCAGCCGAGCAGCACCAGACACGCCAGACATGCGGTTCTCATGTTTCATCCTCCCGGCCGGTCGGAACCGGCCGCCGACGGTCTTGTACCACAAGCCGCCCCGCCGGGCACGGGCCGCCGGAGGACCGTGCGGCGGGGCTTCGACCGCTCCCGGGCCTGACGGGTTTCAACTTGCGCCCGCGCCGATATAATCCCGCCAGAATCCTTGTCGGAGACACACCATGGCCCGTGGCGATCAGTTGCTGCGCGCGTGGAAGCTGCTCAACCTGCTGCAGAAGCGCGGCGACGGCCTGACCCTGGCCGAGCTGGCCGAAGAACTGGGCGTCAGCAAGCGGACCATCCAGCGCGATTTCGAGGCTCTGGCCGAGGTTGGCTTTCCTCTGGACCATGTCGAAGACGACTACGGCCGCCGGCTGTGGAAGCTGCCGCACGATACGCTGAGGTCCGGGGCCCTGGTGCTCAGCCACACCGAGGCACTGTCCCTGGCTCTGGCCGGCCGGATGTTCGAGCCGGTCGCCGGCACGCACCTGGCCGAGGGCATCCAGTCGGCCATCGAGAAGGTCCGCAGCAGCTTGCACCGCAAGGCCCTGGACTTCTTCGCCGACGTGGACGTGCTCACCTACATCCCCCGCTTCGGCCAGGCCGATCACGCCGGGCACGCCCCGACCATCCGGGCCCTGATCGAGGCGGCCCGCAACCGCGCCACCGTCAGCCTGGGCTACCGCCCCGTCTGGCAGCCGGACCGCCGGCCCTACGTCACGAAGTTCGACCCCTACGGGCTGGTGCTGTTCGACGGCAATTTGTTCGTGCTCGGGCACTCGCATCGCAGCAAGGCCACCCGTATCCTGAAGGTACTGCGGATCACCAGCCTGGAAACGACCCGCCAGACGTTCAGGCGGCCCGACATCGACATCCGCCGGCACTTCGAGGACAGCTTCGGGATCGTCACCGCCCCGGACCGGCCGATTGCCATCAAGGTTCGCTTCACCGGCAGGGCCGTCGATCTGGTCAGCGAACGCATCTGGCACAAGAGCCAGAAGCTCGAATGGCCCACGCCGGAACCGACGTTGTTCGAGCCGGCCTCCGGGTATCCCCAAAGCGTTGTGGCGACTTTCCGTCTGGCTGAAGTCGGTGTGTTCAAGGGATGGCTTAAAAGCTTCGGCGAATGCGCAGAAGTTATTTCACCGAAATCGCTTAGAGACGAAATGCGGGACGAGCTGCTGGCCGCCGCACGACTATACCAGACCTGAAATCCTATCCGACCCACCAGCCCTCCAGCTGGCCTTGGGCCGCAGGGAACAGAGCCGGACATGAATCGCGGCTCCGACCGCCCCCCAAGCCCGATCGGATTCGCCCGGGCCGATAACCCCTAACAGACTCCAGAAAAACCTTGGAGGGTGCGACACATCCTGTCATACCCCGAGCCCACACTTACCTGTGAGGGCCTCCGGCGACCGGATGCCGCCGGGGAAGGCCCTTGAGGACGGTAAGGCAGGAGTCCCGAGATGGTGGCGGCATTGGCGAAGCGACTGGCCCGACTGGAGACGATAGAAATCCCCATTGGAGCGATCAAGCCTCAGTGGGGAGAGATCCGCAGCGGCGCGGTCAGGCTCCGGCGGGTGTTGTGCGGCGCACAGATCGACGGACGGGATCTTCGGATCTCCCGGCGTTTCCTGGCCTCATTGTGGAAGTGCTTCCGGATCAGCCCCACCTTTTTCCACTACTACACGCCGCAGGAGGTCTTCGGCCGAATTCAGGAGGTGCATCCGCGCAGCCGCGTGCGTCTGGTCATCGACGGGGACACCGCCCTGGGCATGTCCGATCCCCAGCGGCCGGTGGTCAGGCCGACCGGCATCTGCCGCGTGCTGAGGGGCCAGGGCGACCGGCTGGTGTCGGCCCGGTACGAGGACGGTGTGGTCACCAGCGTGCATCAGCTTGACGAGGCCGACTGGCAGCTGGGCAAGGATGTATTCCAGCACACCTGCACGTTCCAGACGCCGATGGACGGCCTGAGCCTGCCGAGCGTGTACCTGTCCATGATCCGCCAGGTCTGCGCCAACGGGCTGATCAGCTACGCCCGCGTGTTCCGGACCGAGGTGTCGCTGGGGCGCCGGGCGTCGGATGGGGCTGCCGGTCCGCTGGCCCGGGCGATGGACTGCTACTCCAACGAGGAGGGTTGCGCGGCTCTTCGCCAGCGGCTGCAGTCCGCCCGGCGCTCCGAGGCCAGCGTGTATGAGGTCCGCACCTTCAGCCGGGCGCTGGCCCGGGCGACGGAACCGCGCCGGCGGAAGGATCTCGAGCCGGTCTACAAACGGCTTTCGCGGCTGACCGGAGACCTGTCGTTGAAATACGGTGTGGCCGGAGAACAGGCCGTCAGCCCCCGCAGGCAGCGCATGCTGCCGATGGACTGCACGGTCTATGACCTGATCACCGCCGCGACCGAGATCACCACGCATCATGCCGACAAGCTGTCGGAGCCTCTCCGCCTGCACGCCTGGGTCGGCGGCACGCTGGCCGACGAGTACGACCTCGAGGGCAGCCTGGAGACCGGCGACAGCCGTGAGCCGCCGCCGTTCTACTTCAATTGAGCGCCTCTGGGAACACCGCGCGCCGGGGGCGTGTTTTCGGTCGGCGAAGCCCCCCTTTCGCCCCGGCCGGCGCGGGGGCCGGCCGCTCCGGTGCTCCGCGTTGGCGGCCCGCTTTCTTCGGGCATGACCGGCGGCGCCGGCCGCCAAGGCGAAAGAGAAGCGAGAACGGAGGAGCAAGATGGGGAAAGCGAGAAGAAAGAAGTTCGGATGCACGAGTGCCGAATCCGAAGAGGTTCGCGGGATCCAGACATGTTCGCGGGCCGGGGAGTTCCGACCATGCTGCAGAAGTACGAATCGCGTGATTATCAGGACCGCGTCGTCGCCCAGGTCATCCGCCACTTCGAGGCCGGCGACCGCACGGTGATGATCGAGAGCCCCACCGGCAGCGGCAAGACGATCATGGCCATGCGGGTGCTCAGGCATTTCGAGGATCGCCACGGGCTGCGCAGCAACTGGGTGGCCATGCGGCGGAACCTGCTCCGGCAGGCCGACCAGGCCAACATCCGCTTCTTCGGGCTGCGGCGGCTGAACCTGGTGAGCATGTTCGACTCCTCGCCTCCTCCGGCAGACATCACGGTGGTGGATGAGGCCCAGCACGACGCCACCGCCTCCTGCGTGCACATCCACGAGGCCGCCGGGGGGCGTTTCATCCTGGGCACCACCGCCACGCCCTACCGCACCGACCGGCTCAAGCTGGCCTTCAAGCGGGTGGTCCGCGACGCCGGGCTGCATCGTCTGATCCAGGACGGCTGGTTGTGCCCCTATCGCCACTGGTCGATCGAGGAGTGGACGCCTCAGACCGTGGCCGCCGTGTACCTGCGCGAGCCGGATCGCTGGGGCAAGAGCGTGGTCTTCTTCGCGACGCTGGCGGAGTGCGGGGCGTTCGCCGGACTGCTGGCCGAGGCCGGCGTGCACTGCGAGGTGGTCAGCGCCACGACCGATCGCGAGCGCCAGCTCGACGCGTTCGACGCCGGGGAGTTCGACGTAGTGGCCAACGTCGCCATCCTCAACGAGGGCTTCGACTGCCCGGACCTGCGGACGGTGTTCGTGCGCGACGCCTCGCGTCTCCCGACCGTCCAGATGGCCGGGCGGGGTTTCCGGCGGCACCCGGGCAAGTCGTACTGCAACATCGTCCAGAGCGGCCGGACGCCCTGGCCCTTCACCCGCACGGCCGTCCCGCAGCAGTCCTGCGTCCTGCGTGCCGGCCGGTGGCTGTCGCTGAGCGGCGGGGATGCGGTGGAGCGGGTCAGCCGGGAGATGGCCCGACGGCTGGCCGGGGTGCCGGTAAAGCTGCCGGCTTTTCTGGCGGGAGGCGGTTCGCACGGCGGCGCCGGGCCGGCGAACAGGGCCCGTTTCCGTCCCGGTCGGTCACCGACATGGCGGCCGCATTTCGGACATGACTGAAGGGCCGTCGGCGGCCGCTCAGCGCTTGTCGCTCCAGTAGTCCTCGACCCACTTGATCAGCGCCCTGGCCAGCCCCTCGGCCTTGGTCTCCGCGCCCAGGCCGACGGTCTTGCCGGTACGGCCGATGGCGTTGCCCTCGGCCAGCACCTCGCCGGATTCCTTGTCCAGCAGCCGAACCCGGGCGACGACCTGCTCCAGCGGGCCGAAAACGTTGTCTTCGGTGTCGGCCTTCTCGTAGTGGATGATGGTCACGTCGAAGACCAGCGTCTTGCCGCCGGCGGCCCTGGCCAGCCTGGATTCGCGGAGCTCTTTGCCGAACTTGCGGGGGAACTCGCGGAGGAATTCGCCGGGCACGAGCCGCGGGACCTCGTTTCGGACCTCGCCGAGTTCGAACCGCCCGTAATCGCTGAGCACTTTGGCGCTGCGGGCGGGGGCGGCGGGCTTCTGCTCGAAGTAGGCGCCTTTGGGGCCCAGGGCCCCCTCGGCGCCCTCGCCGATCACCCTTCCCACGCAGCCGGTGGAGCCCATGAGGAGGGTCCCCATGACCAGTGTGCCGACGCAGTGAAACAGACGCATGATTCGACCTCCCACAGGTCGCGGAAGCCCGCGCACACCTCGGTGCGCCGCCGACGGCGTGGATGCTATGCCCTCTTTTCGCGGGCGGCAACCGGCCGAGCAGGTCCGGACGCGCCGCCGCGGCGAGGGCTCCTCGCCGCGGCCCGGATCACAGGAACGGCAGGCCGATGAAGAAGCTGAAGATGCGGGTGTCGTCCTCGCCGTCCTTGGCCACCGGCAGGGCCAGGTCGAACTCCATCGGCACGGTGCCGAAGATGTCCAGCGTCAGGCGGATGCCGGCCCCGACGGCCGCCCGCCAGGAGGAGATGCCGAAGTCGCGCTCGACGGTGCCCATGTCCGCGAAAAACACGCCGCGGATGACCTTGTCGTAGATCGGGAAGGTGTACTCGGCGCCGGTCAGGACCATGAAGTCGCCGCCGATGCGGTTGCGCCGCAGGCCGTCGCGGGGGCTGATGCCGCGATAGTCGAAGCCGCGGAACGAGCCGATGCCGCCGGCGTAGAAGCGCTCGAAGACCGGCGTGTCGCCGAACATCTGCCCGAGCGTGGCGTGCCAGGAGACGACGCTGCGCCGGTCCTGCTCGTCGATGGCCACCGTCCAGTGCTGGATGTAGCGGGCCATGAACTCGGTGAAGAAGTAATCTCCGCCCATCATCCCGAACTGCTCGACGCTGGTCACGAAGCGGTGGCCCTCGGTGGGGTTGAACCGGCTGTCGGTGGTGTCGTGAGCCAGCGAGAGCTTGATGCTTGAGAGGTAATGGCCGCCCTCGGCATCGCGGATGTCCTTCGCCGCGAAACTCTCTCGGTCGGCCACGTTGACGTACTCGTTGCGGAAGGCGATCTCGCCGATCCAGTCCTTCAGGAAGCCCTTCTCGAATTTGTGGTCGAAGCTGAAGGTGAAGCCCGCCCGCTGCTCGTCGTAGCCGTCGCGTCCCCGCTCGAACAGGTACAGGCTGGTGTTGAAGCCGATCGGCCGGTCGTTGAGATACGGCTCGCGGAAGTCGATCCGGAAGCGCGTGAACTCCGTGCCCGGCTCCAGCTGCAGCCGCATGGTCTGCCCGGCGCCGCGGAAGGCCCGCCCGCGGAAGAACTCCTCCCAGGTCCGGGGGCGGTCGAGGATGTCGAAGTTGGTGTTCTCCAGCACGATGTTGCCGACCAGGCCGCTGTCGCTGCTGGCCCCGATGCCGGCGATGAACTGGGTGGTCTGCGGGTTCTCGGTGACCGTCACGATCGCGTCGCGCACGCCGGGGGCGTTGTCCGGCGGCGCCACCGGCTCGATCCGGGCCTCGGTGAACAGGCCGGTCTCCTTGAGACGTTTCTCGGCCGCCCGGGTCAGGGTGATGTCGTAGACGTCCTCGGGGAAGAAGCGCAGCTCGCGCCGCACGCACTTCTCCTGGGTCTTGAGGTTCCCGTTGACCTCGATCCAGCCGAACCTGAACGGCTCGCCCTCGCGGATGCGGATGGTCACGATGACCCGCTCGGGCTCGGCCGAGTAGACCCATCCCGCGGCCACCTGGGCCTCGATGTAGCCCCGCGAGCCGTAGAGCGTCTCGATGCTCTTGACGTCGGTGTTAAGCTGGGCGGCCAGCAGGGGGTCGCCCACCTTCAGCCGCATGGCCGCCAGCAGCTCCTCCTCGGTGACCACTTCGTGGCCCTCGAACCGGATCTCCTCCACCGTGTAGCGCACGCCCTCGTTGATCCGGAAGATGATGTCCAGCTCCTCGCGGGCCACGTCCCGGAACTCGGGCACCCAGCTCACCTCGGCGTCCAGGAAGCCGCGGTCGCGGTAGTAGGCCTGAAGCGTGGCCGCGTCCCGCGCGACCTTGTCGGGGTCGTAGTCGCCGGTGCGGAAGATCCAGATGTAGGTCTTGGTCTCGATCGCGTTTTCCAGCTCCGTCGCGTCGAAGGCATACGCGCCCTCGAAGCGGATCCCCCGCACCCGGACGCGCTGGTTCTCCACGATGGTGTAGACCACCCGGCGCCCGGTCCGGACCTGCTCCTCATCGACCGTGACCTCGGCGAAGGCGTAACCCTTCTCGCGGTAGAGCCGCTCGATGGCCTCCCGGCCCTGGCGGATCTCGAACATGTCCAGCGGATCGCCGGCCGCGAAAGTCAGGGCTTCCAGCAGCTTCTTTTCCTTGAACCTGACGTTACCGACGAAGGAGACCGACTCGACCTCCGGCTTCTCCACCAGGCTGAAGGTCACGACCACGCCGCCGGGGACCTCGGCGGGCTGGGCCCGCACGTCCAGAAACCGCGCCGTCCGCAGCAGCGTGCCGATGTCCCGCTGCACCTGCGTCTGCGAGTAGGTCTGTCCCACGCGGGTGCGGATCTGGTTGCGGACGTAAGCTTCGTCGATCCGTTCCAGGCCGATCACCCGCAACTCGGTGATCGGCCGGCCGTCGAACGGCGAAACCGGTCCGGCCGGCACCGTCGTCGGGGTCGGATCCTGGGCCCGCACCGGCAGCGGTACCGCCGCCGCCAGGCCGAGCATCGCTGCGGCGAGCCGGGCTCGCGCGCGGCCCGGGTCGCGCCGGAGGTGAAGAGTCGATCTCATGGACCATCCCGAAAGGAGGTTCGCTGGGATCCGCCGGGTCGGGGCCCGCGCCCAGGCCGCGCCCGCACACCGGTGGGTATCATAGCCCTTGCTGGAAGCCCTGCAAAGAAAACCCGGCTCCAGGGGATCACGTCACCGCCTGCGATTCCTCATCTGATGACGGCTTGCAGTCCGTGTGCCGATCGAAACAATGGCCCGACATGTGCGGCATTGCCGGAATCATCGATTTCGCCGGAAGACCGATCGCCGAGGACCTGCTGGAGGCCATGGCCCGGTCGCTGCGCCACCGCGGACCGGATGACCGGGGCACCTGGCACTATCACGACGACGGCTTTTCGGCCGGCCTGGCCCACACTCGCCTGGCGGTCATCGATCCGTCACCGCAGGGTCACCAGCCGATGCTCGACCGCACCGGCCGGTGGGCGATCAGCTATAACGGAGAGCTTTACAACTTCCGAGCCCTTGCCGCCCGCCTGCCGCAGCCTCCCCGAACGGCCTGCGATACGGAAGTCGCGCTGGAGGCCTGCGCGGCCTGGGGTCCGCAGGCGTTGTCGGCTTTCGACGGGATGTGGGCGATGGCGGTGGTCAACCCGTACGACCGCCAGGGCCATCTTTCGCGGGATCCGCTGGGCATCAAGCCCCTGTATTACGCGTTCCATGACCGCAAGCTGGTGTTCGCCAGCGAGCTGGCCGCCCTGCGGCAGGTTCCGGGCCTGCCCTGGGACATCGACGGGCAGGCCTTGGCCTGCTATCTGCGGCTGGGCTGGATCCCCCACCCCCTGACGATCTACCGTCACGTCCGCAAGCTCGCCCCCGGGCATTTGCTGTCCTTCGACGCGACTGGTCCGTCGGTTCCGACGCCGTTCTTCCGGCTGCCGGAGCCGGTCGACCCGCCGCCGGCATACCCGGAGGCCTGCGAGCTCGTACGGTCGGCCGTGGAACGCGCGGTCCACAGCCAGCAGGTGGCCGACGTGCCGCTGGGCGCGTTTCTTTCGGGCGGGCTGGATTCCTCCGTGGTCGTCGCCTGTTTGGCGCGGGCTTCCGGTCGACCGGTCCGGACATTCAGCATCGGCTATGCCGGGCACAGCCGTTATGACGAGACCGGCTACGCCCGTATGGTCGCCCGGCACCTGGGCACCGAGCATCAGGAGATCCGGCTGAGCTTCGGGGATGTTCTGGAGGCGGTCGAACCGATGCTCGAGCGCTTGGGGGAACCCTTCGGGGACAGTTCCATCCTGCCAACCGCCCTGGTCAGCCGGCATACCCGGAAGGCGGTCACGGTGGCCCTCAGCGGCGACGGGGGCGACGAACTTTTCGGAGGCTACTGGAAGTACGCGGGCCACGCCTGGCTGCGGCGCTACCGCCGACTGCCGTCCGCGCTGCGCAAGGGTTTTCTGGAGCCCTTTCTCGAGCGGCTTCCGGATGCCCGCAGCACGCGGCTGCTGGATCGGATCCGCCAGGCCCGCAAGCTGGTGCGCGGCGACCTGGACGATCCTCTTGAGCGTCATTTGGCCTGGACGCTGCTGACCTCCGACGCCGAGGCCGCGCGCCTGCTCGGGGACCAGGTCGCGCGGGACTCCGGCCGGGTGGTTCGGGCGATGTACCGCGACGCGCCGGGCCGATGGGGCCGCGGGGGGCCGGTGGATCCGCTGGAGGCGGTGCTGCTGGCCGATCTGGCTGTGGGACTGCCGGCCGACATGCTGCACAAGGTGGACGCCGCGAGCATGGCCTGCAGCCTCGAGGTGCGGGTGCCGCTGCTGCAGCGCGATCTGGTCGGGCTGGTGGCGGGCCTGCCGGTGGACTACAAGATCCGCGGCGTGCTGGGCAAACGCATCCTGCGTGACGCCTTTGCCGACCTGCTGCCCGGCCCGGTGCTGGTCCGGCCGAAGATGGGCTTTGAGGTGCCCGTCGGAGAGTTCCTGCGGCACGAGCTGAAGGACATGTACCGGGATGTCGTCCGCCGCACGACGCTGGAAGACCTGGGTCTGTGCCCCGAGGCGGCGCAGCGGCTCTTCGACGAACACCTCTCCCGCCGCCGGGACCACTGTGGCCTGCTCTGGTCGCTGCTGGTACTGGCCTGGTGGAAGCGTGCGCAAGGGCAGCAAGGCACGAAGTCTTGAGCAGAGATTCCTGCCCGGGGCGCCGGCCGGGACGGCGCCTGGCACGATCAATGCGCGGTCATGGCGTCGGCCGGTATGATGCCGGGCGTTGCAGGGTTGTTTTTGTCGGGCACGGCCGGCCCGGGGGCCGGCCGCTACGGCTCATGCGCGGCCATGCCACGCCTTACCGCGGATCGGTTTCGGTGTGCAGGTTGGTGGGCCCCAGGCCGCGGCCCAGGCCCGGGCTGGTGCGGATCGCCTGGGTGATGAAGCGTTTGGCCCCGCGCACGGCCTCCAGCAGCGCCTCGCCGCGGGCCAGCCGGGCGGTGATGGCCGCCGAAAGCACGCACCCGGTGCCGTGCGTGTTGCGACTCTCCAGCCGGTCCGAATGCAGCCGGTGCAGCGTGCCATCGGCCCACAGGACGTCGCGGGCGTCCTCGGTCAGGTGCCCGCCCTTGATCAGCACGTTGCGCGGGCCCAGTTTCCCGATCGCCTCGGCCGCAGCCTCCATCGAGTCCGGGTCGTCGACCTGGATGCCCGAGAGCCGCGAGGCTTCCAGCGAGTTGGGCGTCACCAGAAAGGCCCGCGGCAGCAGCTCGCGGCGCATGACCTCGGCGGCCTCGCAGTCCAGCAGCGCTACGCCGTGCTTGCTGATCATCACCGGATCGACCACCAGCGGAAAACCGAAGTCCGCGGCCCGCCGGGCGACGGCCTGGATCACCTCGGCGGTGCCCAGGGCGCCGATCTTGGCCGCCGCCGGCGGGATGTCCTGCAGGACGGCCTCGAGCTGGGCGAGAATGAATGCCGGGCGGAGGATCTCGACATCCAGTACCGACTGGGTGTTCTGGACGGTCAGGAGCGTGATCACCGAAGTGCCGTAGACGCCGTGCTGGTGGAACGTCTTGAGGTCGGCCTGCACCCCGGCGCCTCCGGAGGGGTCCGAGCCGGCGATGGTCAGGGCCACGGGGGTCATGGGGCGCCTCTGGCTGCCTGGGCCGTGGTGTCGCCTGGCGGGCGTCATGATCCGCGGCGCAACCGGCCGGTCCAGTGTAGCTTCTCGCGGCGCTGCGGAAAAGGCCCCCGGGCCGGCTTGTTCACGACCTGCCCGCTCTTACAATGCACCCGGAGGTCCGGGCCGGGCCGGACCTTCGACGCGTTTTCCCGGGGCCCGAGCGTTGAACACGCTGAATCTTCTCGGCATCGCGGTCGGCCTGGCCATGGACGCCTTCGCGGTGTCGATCGCCGCGGGGCTGACACTCAAGACCGTCGGTCCGCGACACATGTTCCGCCTGGCGTGGCACTTCGGGCTCTTCCAGTTCATGATGCCGGTGATCGGGTGGTGGGCCGGACGGCGGATCAGCGACTGGGTGGCGGCCTTCGACCACTGGCTGGCCTTCGGTCTGCTGGCGTTTATCGGCGGAAAGATGCTGTACGAGGCCGCGCAAGGCGAGGAACGGACCCACCGTGCCGATCCCACCCGCGGCTGGCTCCTGGTGTCGTTGTCGGTGGCCACCAGCATCGATGCCCTGGCGGTGGGCTTCAGCCTGGCCCTGCTGGGCAGCGGCATCTGGCTGGCCGCGGCGGTGATCGGCCTGGTGGCCTGCGGATTCACGGCCGTCGGCATCACCTTCGGAGCCCGGCTTCTGGCCCCCTGGGCCCGGGCGGCCGACGCCCTCGGCGGAGCGGTGTTGATCCTGATCGGCCTGCGCGTTCTTCTGACCCACTGAAGGGAGAGCCATCGCGTCGCGTCGAACCCCGGCTTGCGGCCGCGACGTTCGGACGTCATGATCCGCCATCCCGACCACCACGTTCAACCTCCGGATCGCTCCGCGGCCCTGGCGGTGATCCGCGCCGGCATGCTCGACGTGCTGGTCGTCGGGGGCGGCATCGTAGGGGCTGGAATAGCCCGCGACGCGGCCCTGCGCGGCCGGTCCGTCGGCCTGGTCGAGCAGGCCGACTTCGCCTCCGGAACCAGCGGACGGTCCAGCCGCCTGCTCCACGGCGGGCTGCGCTACCTCGCTCAGGGCCGACTGCGGCTCGTGCGCCAGGCCGGTCGCGAAAAGCAGGTGCTTCGTCGGATCGCCGGGCACCTGCACCTCCCGCTGGCCTTCGTCTTTCCAGCCTGGCAGGGGTCGCCCTGGCCGCTCTGGAAACTGCGGGCCGGCGTGCGACTGTACGATCTGCTGTGCGGCCCGCCGGCGGCCGAGTCATCGACGATCCTGGACGCGGATGACGCCCTGCGGCTCGCCCCGGGCCTGCGGACCTCCGGCCTGCGGGGCGCGGTACGCTACTTCGACGCCCTGACCCACGACGCCCGCCTGGTCATCGACACCCTGCGATCCGCCGCGGCCGCCGGAGCGGTCGTGGTGAACGCCTGCCGGCTGGAATGGGCCGAACGCGACGGCGACGGCTGGTGCTGCGGCCTGCGCGACACCGCGAGCGGCGCCGCCCTGACCGCGAAGGCCCGGTGCGTGGTCAATGCCGCCGGCCCGTGGGCCGACCGCATCCCGCACAGCCGGCTGCGGCTGCGGCTCACCAAGGGGGTGCACCTGGTGGTCGATCGTTCGCGGCTGCCGCTGGCCGAGGCGGTGGTGATGACCGACGGACCAAGGATCCTGTTCGCGATTCCCTGGGCTCAGCGGGTCATCCTGGGAACCACGGATACCGACTGGCCCGGCCCTCCCGGCGAGCCGCGGGTCGAGGCCGGCGACCGGGACGAGGTTCTGGCGGTGGTGAACCGCTGCTTTCCGGAGGCCGGACTGGGCCCCGCCGACGTTCTGAGCTGCTGGGCAGGCCTGCGGCCGCTGATCGCCGACCGCCGCGGAGGGCCTTCGGACATCAGCCGCGCGCACCGCATCCTCTCCTCCGAGCCCGGGTGGATCGACGTGGCCGGCGGCAAGCTGACCACCTACCGCCTGATGGCCGGCCAGGTGGTGGATCTCCTCGAGCGGCGGCTGGGCGGCGGCCGGGTGGCCTGCCGGACGGCGGACGAGCCGCTGCCGGGCTGTCCCGATGAGCCGCCGCGCGCCGGCCTGGAGCCCCCGGAGGTGCATGAAGACGTCGTCCGGCGGGCGGTGCGGCAGGAATGGGCCCTGCACCTGGACGACGTCATGCTGCGCCGAGCCGGGTGGCATTACTACCGCCCCGACCGGCTGGAAATCGCCGGTCGCGTGGCCGGGTGGATGGCCCGGGAGTGCGGCTGGGACCAGATACGGCAGGCCGCGGAGCTGGATCGCTATCGCGGCGTCTTTTCCCCCATTGAATAGCGGGCTTTTACGGCCTCGACCGGCAGGCCGACAGGTCGGAGCGGTCATCCCTGCCGCCGCTGGACGACTTTTCCGGCGGCCGATAACATTCCGGCGTCTGTTGCGTCGCGCCACGGCTCCGGCGCAATGGCCGGCACATGACCGGCCCGGTCGTCGGGGCGACCGGCCCCGGGCGGCGCGGCCGGAGGAGGACGCGATCATGAATCACCACCTGCGGCGGATCGGAACCACCGGCCTGGCGGCGCTGTTGCTGGGCCTGGGCTCCTGCGGCGAGCCCGGCGTGAGCCGGGAGCCGGTCGCCAGGGCGAAAGGCGGCGGCAGATTGAACATCGAGCGGGAAGACTTCGGCAAGGCTCCCGGCGGCCGGAACGTGGACCTCTATCGGCTCACCAACGCCCGTGGGATGCAGGCGGAAATCATCACCTACGGCGGCATCCTGGTGCGGCTGCTGGTACCGGACCGTCGGGGCGAACTGGACGACGTGGTTCTGGGCCACGACCGGCTGGAGGGCTACCTGAAGTCCACGCCCTACTTCGGAGCCCTGATCGGTCGGTACGGCAACCGCATCGCCCGCGGACGGTTCATGCTCGACGGACGGGAGTACGTCCTGGCGACCAACAACAACGGCAACCACCTCCACGGCGGGCTCAAGGGCTTCGACAAGGTCGTGTGGGAAGCCTCGCCGGTGCGGACCGCCTCGGCCGTGGGCCTGAAGCTGGCCTATACCAGCGTGGACGGCGAGGAGGGCTATCCCGGCAACCTCGAGGTCGAGGTCACCTACCTGCTGACCAACGACAACGCGCTGCGGATCGACTATCGCGCCCAGGCCGACAGGCCCACGCCGGTAAACCTCACGCACCACAGCTACTTCAACCTCGCCGGGCAGGGCCTGCGCGACATCCTGGACCACGAGCTGATGCTGAATGCGGATCGGTTCCTGCCGGTCGATGCCGGACTGATCCCCACCGGCGAGGTCCGGTCGGTGCAGGGGACGCCGATGGACTTCACCCGGCCGGTGCCGATCGGGGCCCGCATCGGGGCCGACGATCCGCAGATCGCCAACGCCGGCGGCTACGACCACTGCTGGGTGCTCAACAAGCCCCGGCCCGGCGAAATGACCCTGGCCGCCCGGGTCTTCGAGCCGACCTCCGGACGGGTCATGGAAGTGCGGACCACCGAGCCGGCCATGCAGTTCTACGCCGGAAACTTCCTGGACGGCAGCATCACCGGCAAGCAGGGGCGCGTGTACCGGCATCGCTACGGGTTCTGCCTGGAGGCCCAGCACTACCCGGATTCGCCCAACAAGCCGGAGTTTCCGGACACCATCCTGCGGCCCGGCCGGACCTATACGCAGACCACGATCTACAGCTTCTCGACGCGCTGACTTCCATCCGGTCCGGTCGGGGCTCAAGCCGCCGGCAGCCGTCGGGCGTATAATCGCCTGACCATGAGCGCCGACGCCCCCAGCCCCGAACCGCCGCCGGACTCCGAGCCGGCCGCGGACCCGACGGTCGAGGGGGGATCCGACGGTCCTCGCCCGACGGCCACCCTGATCGAGAAGATCCGCCTGCTGCCCCGGTCGCCGGGCGTCTACCTGTTCAAGGATGCACGCGGCCGTGTGCTCTACATCGGCAAGGCCAAGGACCTGCGCAGCCGCGTGAGCAGCTACTTCCAGGCCTCGGCCGACCTGCTGCGGACCCGCGGTCCCGAGATCGCCGCGATGATCGCTCAGGCGACGGACCTGGACTTTCTGGACTGCGAGACCGAGGTCGACGCCCTGCTTCAGGAAAACCGCCTGATCAAGGACATCCAGCCGCCCTACAACGAGCGGCTCCGCGACGACAAGAGCTTCCCCTACATCGAGATCACCACCGCCGAGGACTTCCCCGGCGTCTACGTGACCCGCAAGCCGCAGGCCCGCGGCACGCGGCTGTACGGACCTTTTGTCAGCGCCTCGGGCGTCCGGGCGGCGGTCAACGCCCTGCAGAAGGTCTTCCGCTTCCGCACCTGCGAACTGGAGATCCGCGAGGGCGACGACTCCCGCCGCCACTTCCGGCCCTGTCTGCTGTACTCGATCCACCAGTGCACCGCTCCGTGCGCCGCCCTGATCAGCCGCGCGGACTACCGCCGGGATATCGCCCGGCTGCGGCGATTCCTCTCGTCGAAGCGCAGCGTCGTGCTGCGGCAGCTGCGCCGGGAGATGGAGGCCGCGGCCGCGGGACTGCACTACGAGGAGGCCGCCCGGCTGCGCGACCGCATCAGGGCCCTGGAGGCCCTTTCGCTGTCCGGCGACGTGGAAACCGACGTCCAGCCGGAGGTGTTCTTCGTCGATCCGGCCGAGGGGCTGGCCAGGCTGGCCGAAATCCTCGGCATGGAGTCGCCGCCCCGCACCATCGAGGGGGTGGACATCGCCAACCTGCACGGCCAGGAGTCCTGCGGATCGCTGGTCTGCTTCATCGACGGCCGACCGTTCAAGAGCGGCTACCGGCGGTTCCGCATCCGCACCGTCCAGGGCATCGACGACTACGCCATGATCCGCGAGGTCGTGGCCCGGCGCTATCGCCGCGCCGCCGGGGGGGAGGAACTCTACCCGGACGTGATTCTCATCGACGGCGGCCTGGGACACCTGCACGCGGCCCTGTCGGCCTTCGAGGACATGCAGGTCCGTCCGCCGATGGTGGTGTCGCTGGCCAAACGCGAGGAGGAACTCTACGTTCAGGCCCGCGGCCGGCCGCTCCGCCTGCCGCGCAACAACCCCGCCCTGCGGCTGCTCCAGCAGGTGCGCGACGAGGCCCACCGGTTCGCCCAGCACTACCACCACCTGCTGCGCCGCCGGCGGATGTTCGACCAGGACCTGGCCGAAGGACGGGTGCCGCCGCCCGGACGCGGCGCCCGCGGCCGGCGCGGAAAGACCCCGCCGACAGACCTCCCGGCGGCCATGCCCGGGCCCATCGATCCCGACCCGCCCGATCCGGTCGATCCGCCGCACACGGACTGACCCGCCCGGACCTCAGGTCCGCAGGGGGGCGGTGACGTCGGCGAAAACCCGGCCGTCGCGGAGCTCGCACGGATACCGCCGCAGCCGCATCCAGGGCATGCGCTCGTCGGTCAGGCCGGTCTGCAGGTCGAACGGCCAGGCGTGGACCGGGCAGATGACGCAGCCGTCGCGGACCTCCCCGCCGGCCAGCGATCCGCCCTCGTGCGGGCAGTCGTGATCGACCACGTGAAAGTGGCCGCCATCGTTGCACACCGCGAACCAGCGGTCGCCGACCCGAACCGGCGCGGCCCGTCCGGGCGGGACCTCAGCGGCCTCGATCAGAAAGACGTACGACGACATTGTGACACCTGAACCCCGCGGGTCGGACCAAACCGCAAGACGCGGGCCAGGCCGCCGCCGGGAACGCCGTCGCCCGCCGAACGCACGGCACCCGCGGCGGCCGGCTCAGGCGATCCGGATCTGGCGCCGGCACTCCCGGCAGATCCACTGCCCGGATTCGATGCGCTCCAGGGCCCCCAGGCGATGGCAGCCCTCGCACAGCGCGACCCGCTTCGTGACGGACGCCTGCGCAACCTCCTCGTTCAGCTCGAGAATATCCTCCAGGAGCCGCACCTGCCGGGCGGTGTTGACCGCACGGTCCCGCTGCATGGCCAACAGCTGGCCGAGCGTTCCCAGCAGCAGAAACAGAACCAGCCCGGCGGCCGCCGTCGCCCCGGCGGCCACGAAAAGCTGGCCGGAGTCGTAGCGATGGAGGGCCTGCGACACAGGACCCTCCATCACCAGCCCGTTGCGCAGGGCCTCACCCAGCACGCAGAGATAGCCGGCGACGACCAAGGCCAGGGCGAAGGCGACGACGGCCAGCGCGTGGAAGGCCCCGATCAGGAAGCGAATGATGGGGTAGTCGTGCCGGCGGGGCATGGATCCTTACTCCAGGACCATCCACAGCACCTCGACCCGCCGGTCGGCGTCCGGCCCCTGGCCGGTCGGCTCGTCGGCGCCCACGCCCTGGGCCTCGATGCGCTGCGGATCGATCCGGAAGGTCTCCTCCAGCACCCGCTTGACCTCCGCGCACCGCGCCCGGCTGAGGCTCTTGAGCGCCAAAAACATCTCCCGGGCCTTCGCCTCGCCCTGGGTCTGGCGGGCCTTGACCGCCAGCGAGCCGTCGGCATGCCCCCGCAGAAGCACGGTCGAGCCGGGACTGATCTTCACCAGCTGGGCGATGCTCTGCAGCCCCTTGCGGTTCTGCTCGCTGTCGGCCTCCAGCCTGCTGGAGTTGGGCTTGAACTGGAAGCGGATGTCCTTGGACAGCAGCGCGACGGTCTCGAGCCGCTCGGCGTCCGGATCGGTCTCCGCCGGCCCGCCGCGCCCCTTGATCGGCGTGATCGCGGCCTTCTGGTTCCTGAACTGCCCGCCCCGCTCGATCTCGGCCAGCGGACCGGGATCGACGAAGCCCTCCGCCGGGGCCAGCGCGCCGATCAGCTTGCTGCCGTAAACGTAGCCGGCGGTCTCGAAGATGTACTCGAAGCTGCCGGCCGACTCCAGCGTGCCGGCGAAGAACGCCCGGTTCTCCGGGAAGTTCGCCAGATGCACCCTGGCCAGCTCCTCGCGGGCCTCGTCGGTCGTCCAGCCGAAGGCCTTCGCGACGACCGCCAGGTGATCCTCGGGCCGCTCGCGCACCATGGCGTTGCCCTCCAGCAGCCCGGCCACCAGACCGTTGACCGTAGCGGGGTGGTTCTTGGCGAAACCGGCGTTGACCACCAGGACATCCGCAATGATCAGCAGGTTGCGGTTCGTGACCAGCACGTGAGCCGCTCCGCCGCTGGCCTCGGCCACCTCGGTGGTCTTGGGGGCCCAGGTCACGCAGCCCGCCAGCCGCTTGCGCCCCGCCTTCAGGTCGCGCAGAAAGAGGTCCCCGGCCCCGAAAGCGTCGGCGCAGTACACCACGTTGATCTGCCCCGGATCCGGCGCGGCTGAAAGGTCCGGCAGCATGTTCACGCCCAGCCCGGCCTCCTGGGCGAGGTAGCGCAGAAAGAAGTCGGCCTCGGTGAACTGGGCGGTGGCGACCACCCTGCCCTTGAGGTCGTTGATCTTCGCGATCTCCCTGAGAACCACGATGCCGTCGGCCCCGCGCGAGAAGCCGATCAGCGCCGGCACCTGCACCTTGAACTGCTCTCCGTACGCGGCCAGCACGTCCACCGTGGTCGCGGAGGCCGCCATCCGCCCGGCGTTCAGCGACGACCAGCTCTCCTCCTCGCTGATCGTGATCCGAAGCTTGAAGCCGTGCCGGCGACTGAAGACCGACTCGTCGCCGGGCTCCAGGCCGCGGTTGGCCGCGATCAGGCCCGCGTACCCGGCGTACTCGCTCAGCTCGATCTCGACGACCCCGTCGCGCGGCTCGTACGCGGCCGCGGCCTTGAGCCTGGGCACCTGATTACGGGTCTCGACCAGCTCGGCGTCGGCGGCCAGGCCGGAAACGTCCCCGCGATCCTGGGCGACCGCGGGCAGACCGGTCAAGGCCGCGATCAGCATCATCCCCGAAAAGGCAGCACGCATGCCACACCCCTTTCCGATGATCAGGCGGGTCAGTTCAGCAGCTTTTCCACGTCGATCGGGACGGGCTCCTCGCGGGCCGCCACCGTCGCCGTGTCCAGTACGTTCTCGTCCATGGCCCCCAGCATCTTCGAGAACGAGGCCAGCTCCGTCTCCGCCTTGCGGAGCTCGCCCAGCTCGGCAATGCCCTGGTTGAGCCGGATGCGCTCGATGTCCAGCGCGATCCGCTCCCGCAGACGGGCCAGGTCCTGGCTTTCGCGCATCATCTGCGACTCCATCCGGGCGAGCTTGTCGAGCGTCTCGTCGTAGGCCCGGGCCAGCGGCTCGCGGTCCTGCAGGTACTGTTCGGTGGCCGTCAGGATCGCCCGCGCCTTTTCGCGGGTGAAGCTCCGGCCTCCCATCCGCGCCGGCCAGCGGTCCTCGTCGTCGGCCCGACGGACGGCGGCGGCCAGCCGGTCGTGCACGTTGCGGATCTGGCTCATGTTCTCGGCCAGGCGCTGCCGCTTCTCGGCGATCTGGGCACGCCGCAGGGAAACCTGCTCGAGCCGGTTGCGGCGCTCCTGGATCTGCAGTTCGACCTGGCGGTCCTGGTCCTCCAGATAGCCCACCGGGTCGGCCGCGATCTGATCGCTGGTCCAGCTGCGCGGCGCCGGCGGCGCGGACGGCGCCTGCGGCTTGCAACCGACGCAACACGGCAGCAGGAGAACGACCCACCGGCATGTCCGCGCCGCCCTGAATGCCATCGGATTCCTGCCCGGCAAACATTCCCCGTGCACCGCCGCCCGGATGGAAACTCGGGCCGGCCGCAATCCGGTCCCCGGCGGCGGCCCGGGATTCCGGCCGGCAGCCTCAATCCGGCCCGGCGGACGGAGCCGCCATCACCTTGTCGAACTCCTCGTCGCTGACCACCGCCGCGGACTCGGCCGCCAGCTGGTCCAGCGAGATGATGCCGGAGGTCTCGCTGGCCGTGCTGATCGTCGCTTCCAGCATGCCCTTCATGTTCACCAGCCGCGCCGTCAGGTCGTCGGTGATCTTCTGGACTTTCAGCATCTCGCGGCTGCCGGCGATCTCGGCCAGCTGCTCGGCGGCTTTGGCCCTGGCATCCTGAACCCGCAGGACCTGGGCGTCGAGCTTCTTCAGGCCGGCCTCGACCTTCTCCAGCAGCGCCTTCTGGCCGTCGATCTGCCTGGCCAGGGACACGACCTGACGCCGGGTCCAGTCCCGGTCGCGCGGCTGACCCTGCCAGCCCGCCGGCCAGCTGCCCGCCGCCTCGGTCGCGCGGTAGAGCTCCTTGAGCTCGTCCAGAGCCTTGACGCCGGCGGCGATCTTCTCCGTCGCGTCCTTCCGCATGCCCTCCAGCCGGGCGCGGCTCTGAGCGATGCTGATCTCGTTGGCCTTGAGATCGTCCAGCGCCCGGCGGGCCTGCTTCTCGCAGAAGTTGAGGTAGTTCTCGGGGTCCTTGGCGATGTTTTGCGGCGTCCAGTGGGCCAGCTGGTCGATCCGTGCATCGACCCGGGTGCTGAACACGTCGCTGGTGAAGTAGAGCACCACGCCCGCGGCCACCACGATCGCGGCGATGACGGCCACGGCCTTGAGGGCGGCGATTCCCGGTCTGCGGCAGCCCATCGCGACCTCCTTTCGTTCCCCCGATGCATCCGCTCCCGGCCGCGCGGCCGGGACGCCCGGGATTCTACCGCCGGCCCGGCCGACCGAGCCACTACAAATCCCCGCGAAAAATGGAATCGTCCCCGCCTTGCCGGGCCGCCACCCGGGCATTAGGATCGCTCCGCGCTGCCCGAGATCTCCGGCCCGAGTCGGCCCGGAGCGCCGAACGGCGCGTTGGAAGCCCCGGCCTCATGAGCGATAAGCGGTCCATGGCTGCCGGTCAAGCGTCACCGGCCTCCGGAGGCGACCGGACACCCGCCGACGGCGATCGGGTACTGACCATCAATGCCGGCTCCTCCAGCATCAAGTTCTCGCTTTTCCGGGCGGACCGCCCCCCGGCGCGGCTGCTGGCCGGCCGGATCGAACGCATCGGCCTGCCGGACACCGCCATCTCCGTGACCCGGGGGAGCGGCCCGGAGGTCGCCCGCCGCACGATCCAGGCCGCCGATCACGCCGCCTGCCTGGAACCGCTGATCCGGCTCCTGGAACAGGAGGTCGATTTCGCCGCCGTGAAGGCCGTCGGTCACCGCGTGGTCCACGGCGGCATGCGCTACGACCGCCCCCAGCGGCTCTCGCCTGAGGTCCTGGCCGAAATGCGACGCCTGGGCCCCTACAACCCCGGCCACTTCCCGGCCCAGATCGGGCTGATCGAGGCCTTCAGCCGGCGGCTTCCCTCGCTGCCGCAGGTGGCCTGCTTCGACACCGCGTTCCACCGCACCGTCCCCCGCGTCGCTCAGCTTCTCCCTCTCCCGCGACGCTACGACGCCGCCGGCGTCCGGCGCTACGGCTTTCACGGCCTCTCGTACGCCTTTCTGATGCGCGAACTGGCCCGCATCGGCCGGCCCGGCGAAGCCGAGGGACGCGTCATCCTCGCCCACCTGGGCAACGGTTCGAGCATGGCCGCCGTCCGCGGCGGGCGGAGCATCGACACCACCATGGGGTTCACGCCCACCGCCGGGCTGATGATGAGCACCCGCACCGGCGACCTCGACCCCGGCGTGTTCGCCTACCTCGCCCGCACCGAGGGGATGACCGCCGACCGCTTCCAGCACATGATCAACGCCGAGTCCGGCCTGCTGGGCGTCTCCGAAACCAGCTCCGACATGCGCGACCTGCTGGCCCGCGAGCCTCACGACGTGCGCGCCGCCGAGGCCGTGGCCCTGTACTGCTACGACGCCCGCAAGTGGCTCGGGGCCCTGGCCGCCGCTTTGGAGGGCCTGGACACGCTGGTCTTCAGCGGCGGCATCGGCGAAAACGCCCCGGAAATCCGGGCCCGCATCTGCGCCGGGCTGGGGTTCCTGGGCATCGCCCTCGACGAGCCCCGCAACACCGCCGGCGCACCGGTCATCTCGGCCGACGGCGCCGCCGTCACCGTCCGCGTCATCCCCACCGATGAGGAGGCCGAGATCGCCCGGCTGGTCTGCGATATGCTTCAGGAGGCCTGAACCCCCCATCGCCAGGAGCCCGCCATGGTCACCCGTTCGATCGAGTCGCCGGCTTTCCACAGGGCCGCCCTGGCCAGCGAGCGGCTGCGCATCGCCAGCCTCATGGCCGTCATCGCGATCATGGTGGCGGTCGTCCTGATCCGCAGCCGACTGCCGGGAGAGGAAGAGACCCGCGCCCATCTGCCGCGCATCCTCGCCGTGGTCGCGGTCTTCTTCGTCCATGAGAGCCTCATGCTGCGCAGCGTGGCCCGGGCCCTGCGAGCCGCCGCCCGGCCGCCGCAGTGGATCTGGGCGGTCAACATCCTCGTCGAAACCTCCCTGCCCAGCGCCGTCATGCTCATCGGCACGCTGGCCGATTACCCCGGCCCCTATCGGTCGCTGGTCAGCCCGGCGGCCCTGGGCTACATGCTCTTCCTCATTCTCTCCATCCTGCATCTCAGCCCGCTGCTGTGCCTGCTGACCGGCGCGGTGGCCGCCGCGCAGTATCTCGCCCTGGCCTGGTGCACGTTCCACTGGGTCCCCGTCCCGCCGCCGGGCAGCGGCGCGTTCACCTTCCCGGTCTACGTGACCTTCGCCGTCGTGATGGTCTGCAGCGGACTCGCGGCCGCGGCCGTGGCCCGCCAGACCCGCGTGCATCTCATCGCCGCCCTGCGCGAGGCCGCCACGCGCGAGGAGATCCGCCGGCTGGAACGCGACCTGGACATCGCCCGCTCGATCCAGCAGGGCCTGCTGCCCCGCCGACGCCCCGATCTGCGCGGCTACGACATCGCCGGCTGGAGCCGCCCGGCCGACCAGACCGGCGGCGACTACTTCGACTGGCAGGAACTCGCGGGGGGACGGCTGGTCGTCTCGCTGGCCGACGTCAGCGGCCATGGGATCGGTCCGGCCCTGGTCACCGCCGTCTGCCGGGCCTATGCCCGGGCCAGCTTCCTCGGCGGCGACGACTTCGGCGAGCTGATCAACCGCATCCACCGCCTGCTGGCCGAGGACCTGCCGGCCGACCGCTTCATCACCTTCGTGGCCGCCCTGCTCGACCAGCGGTCCCGGACCGTCCAGATGCTCTCGGCCGGGCACGGCCCGATCTTCCTCTACCGCGCGGAGGCCGACGAGGTCGAGGTCAGCCATGCCGACGACGTGCCCTTCGGCGTGCTCGCGGAGACCCGCTACGGCCCGGCACGCCGGCTGGACATGCATCCCGGCGACACGCTGGTCCTGCTGACCGACGGCTTCTTCGAATGGGTCAACATCGACGGCGAGCCTTACGGCGTCGAGCGGCTGTGCCGGACCATCCGCTCCGCCCGCCACCTCCCGGCCGCCGCCATGATCCAGCACCTTCACACCGACGTCCTGAACTTCTCCGGCGGCACGCCCCAGGCCGACGACCTCACCGGCGTGGTCATCAAGCGGCTGGCCGTCTGAAAACCGCCGACCGGCCGGCGCGCACCCCTCAGCATCGGCCCGGCCCGCCGATCCGGCGGCCTTGACCGCCGCCCTCCGTCCCATAAGATGCCGCTACCGCCGCCGTTCGGGACCAGCGCGGTTCCGGAAGCGGTCATCGAATCACCGCGAATCGGAGTTCGTCCCATGATCTGGTGTCGAAACAGCCGCGACACCGGCCTGACCGGCCTGCTGCTGGTGCTCTGGATTTCTGTGCCGGCACCCGGCATCGCGGCCGAACAACTTCGCATCGGCGGCGCCGGCGTGCACGTCGTCGTGTCGCCGGACGGCATGGTGACGGGTCTTGCCACCGGCCCCGACGGCCGGCATGCCTGGCTCGCGGGCCCGATGCGCTGGAGTATCCGCAACGAGGCCTCCGGCGCAACGGCCGCGGCCGCCGACGGAACCGCCGCCGCAGACGGGACCGGCGCCACCATCACCCGCCGCCTGCCGGAGGCGGCCCTCGAATGCGTCGAGAGATGGTCATCGACGGACTCGGGGCTGACCTGGGACCTGGAGTTTCGCGGCGACGGCCCGCGCGCCGGTCACGAAGTGTGCATCGAACTGCCGATTCTGACCGCGGACCGGTCGGTCTTCACCGCCGGCGAGCGCGGCCTCATGTCCGTGGCGACCTACCGCGACTACTCGGTCTGGCCCTACGGCGCCACCGGCTGGGATGCGGGGCGCTACTGCGTCCTGCCGCTGGCGTCGGTCTTCGATACCCGCGCGGACGCGGCCCTGACCGTCGCCCTGCCGCCCGAGCCGCCGATCCCCCATCTGCAGATCGAGTGGTCCGACGCGGCCACGCTCCGCCTGCGCCTGGGCCACCGGGCCATGGGCGGCGGCCGGCCGGCCGCCGTGCGCCTGATGCTCCACGCCCACCCCGCCGACTACCGCGCCGTCCTGCGGGCCTACAGCGACGCCTTTCCGAGGCACTTCCGGCCGGCCCTGCCCCGCGGATCCTGCGAGGGCGCCTTCTGGTACCACCACATCCACGAACATCCGCCCCTGGAGGAGATGGCCCGCCAGAACATCCGCTGGCTGTGGTCGAGCTTCTGGTTCACCCACCTGGGAGAATACCTGCCGGACGCCCCGGAGTGGAAGCCCTACACCTACGCCCGCTGGTGGAACCTCGGCGAGACGATGAGCGACGCGAAGATCCGCGCGTTCATCCGCCGGATGCACGAGCACGGCATCTGCACGTTCGCGTATTTCAACGTGACCGAATACGGCGGCGCCGGTGGAGGCAGCGGCGATGCCGCCGAGGCCGACCGCCTGCTGCGCGAACGCTTCGCCGACGCCCTGATCCATGACGCCCAGGGCCGGCCGATCCCCACCTGGGAAGGCGCCCTGGCCATGAACTCGGGCCGGCCGTACGCGCTGTTTCCCATGCTTCAGGAGCAGCTGCGTCGCCACCTCGAGCGGCTGCCGGAGATCGACGGCTTCGCCATCGACCGGCTCGACTGGGCCGGCCTCTACGACTACGCCCATGCCGACGGCCTGACGATGATCGCCGACCGCGAAGTCACCGCCATGGCCGGCCCCGTCGGCGAGGGCGTCGCGGAGGTCTGCCGCCAGGCTCACGCCGCCGGAAAACGCGTCTTCGTCAACCAGTTCTGGCGGATCGAGATGCTCAAGGACGTCGACGGCTACTGCCACGAGTACGGCTACGCCCGCGGACTGGGCTACCTCGCTCCGCTGAGGCCGGTCTGCGCCTGGCACTATCCCCAGCCCTACAAGGACGATCTGCTGGCCTTCGAGGCCGCACTCAAGCTGCGACTCCAGAACGCGGTCTTTCCCCAGATGATCGCCCGCGAGTTCCCGATCTCGCAGCAGCCCCCCGATCCCGAGGCCGCCGGGCTGCTGGAGATCTATGCCCCGCTGTTCGAGCCGCTGACCGGCAAGGAGCAGGTCCTCGAGCCGCACGGCATCGCGGCCAGCGGCCCCAATGACGTGAACCTCTTCCGCAACGCCCGCGGCCACTGGGTCGTTCCGGTCACCTCGCGGATCAGCTTCCTGTCCCGCGCACCCGTCGTCGCCCCCGGAACGCAGGCCCTGATCCGCGTGCCGCAGGCCGCGGGCATTGCCTGGGCCCACGTTTACTGCGTCGACGCGCCCCCGTATCGGGTCGCCCCGCGACCGGCCGATGGGGGAACAGCTGTGCCGCTGTCCCGCCATGCCACGGCCTCGGTGATCGTCGCCGGCGCCGACCCCGAACCGCCGCTGGATGACGGCCAGGCCGAACGCCTCGCCGGCCTGCGTGCCGGAATCTTCGGGCCGCCGGCATCGGCGCCCGCTCGCGCCGATCGTCCGACGATCCCCGAAGTCTCTGCGGCCGAGCTGGTCATCCGCGGCACCCATCTGGGCCCCGACGGCCCCGTGACCGTCCGCGTCGGTTCGCACGTCCTGGGAACCCTGGCCGGGGAAACGACCAGGTTGTCGCTTGACGGCACACCGCCCCGCCTGCCGGAACGCCCCCCGACCGTGCAACTGGCGACCGGCGACGAGGGTACGTGGTTCTTTCCTGAAGAGATCCGTTACGAGGTCCGCCTGGCCGACGGAAAGACGCTCGCCGTCGCGACCTGGACGGCCGCGTCCGGGGCCGCCCCCGACTCGACGCCTTCCGCCCTGAACTTGGAGCTGTCCTGGGTGCGTCCCTGACCGGCCGGCTGCCCCGCCGCTCCGCCGCCCGTCAGGCCTCGGCAGGGCCCGGATCGTCTCCGGGAGTGTAACCCCGCTCGTCGCCGAAACCACCAGGGATGTGAGGCGGACGCCGCTTTTCTCTCTGTAAGGCGGCGTCCCCGCCCCGCGACACCGCCGAACGGAGGTTTCACGATGAAAACGCTGCTGATCACCCTCATGGCCGGCACCGCCCTCACCGGCGTCGCCTGCCCGTCGGGGCCATCGGATACCAGTGCCAGCGGGCCGGGCAACCATTACCGGACCCTGGAAGTCGACGCGCTCCAGCGCACCTACATCCTGCACGTGCCGCCCGACCGCGGCGATCGGAAGCCTCTTCCGCTGCTGCTGGTGCTCCACGGAGGGGGCGGGTCCGGCCGCAGGATGCAGCGGCAGCTGGGCTTCGACGGGTACGCCGACACCCGCGGCTTCCTCGTCGCCTACCCGGACGCCTATGACGGCGGCCACTGGAACGACGGCCGCGGGACGACGGACAGCGCCGCCCGGGGCGTCGATGACGTCCGCTTTCTGGTGGCCCTGGTGGAGGACGTGAGCCGGCAGGTGAGCGTGGACGCCGCACGCGTGTATGTCACCGGCGCGTCCAACGGAGGCATGATGACCTGGCGTCTGTGCTGCGGAACGTCCGGCGTGTTCGCCGGTTTCGCGCCGGTCATCGCGAACATGCCTGCGCCCTTGGCCGAGACCTGCCGCCCCCGGCCCGGCGTGCCCTTCCTGACCATCGTCGGCGACGCCGACGCCCTGATGCCGTTCTCCGGCGGAACGGTCTGCGGCGGGACACGGATCCCCTGTCAGGGCGGGGAGGTTCTTTCCAGCGATGCCTCCGTCGCCGTCCTCGCCGCTGCTGCCGGATGCCGGTCGGAGCCCGTCGTTGAAACCCTTCCGGTCCTGGTGGATGACGGTACCACCGTCGAGAAACGCACCTTCACCGGCTGTACCGACGGCAGCACCATCGTCCAGTACGTCATTCATGACGGCGGACACGCCTGGCCGCCGCACGGCCCGCGCCTGCCCCTCTCCGGCATCAGCTCGAAGAATCTCGACGCGACGGCAACGATCGTCGATTTCTTCTTTCCCCGGGAGTGAGTGACCGCCGCGGTCGGTCCCGCCGCGTGTGCCGTCGCGCGACACCCGTCGGCCACGACGCGCTTCGCATGGATCATCAGCTGTCGTAGGGCGGCAACGCCCGGGCACTACCCCGCCGTCGCGGCAGCCCCGCGCGCATGCGCCTCCCGGATCCTTCGGAAAGTCCGCCGGCCGGCGGGATCTCCATACGAATCGCTTCGTCGGCCCGGGACGATGAGCATGCATGCAGCCGACGGGCAGATTGAGCATCGGTCTCGTGCCGGCCCTGGCGCTCTGTCCGATCACCCTCGCCGACGACGCCCTCGCGAAGGGATTCGCCGCGCCGCCGCGCGAAGCCCGTGTGCGGGCCTACTGGTGGTGGCTCAACGGCAATGTCACCACCGCCGCCATCACCCGCGACCTCGAGGAAATGGCCGACAAGGGCTTCGGCGGCGCCCTGATCTGCGACGCCGGCGGGGCCGAGCAGGACGGCAACGACCAGGTGCCCCACGGCCCCACCTTCTTCACGCCCCCGTGGCGCGAGCTCTACAAACATGCCCTGCGCGAGGCTCAACGGCTCGGCCTGGAAATGAGCCTCAACATCCAGAGCGGCTGGAACCTCGGCGGTCCGATGGTGAAACCCCAGGACGCCCCCAAGCGGCTGGTCTGGTCCGACACACGCGTCCGGGGGCCCGGCCCCGCGCGTGCAATCCTGCCCGAGCCGCAGCACGAGCCGGCCTTCTACCGCGACATCGCGGTCGTCGCCTACCCGGTCCGCCCGGACCACGACGGCGACGCGACCCTGGAAGTCACCGCCGGCTCCCAGCAGCCCGTGCACGTGGCCGCCGACGCCGTCGACGGCAGGCCCGAGACCTTCTGGGCGTCCGGCGGCACCAGTCCCGGAGACGGCCCCTCGCGCGAGCGCCCCGAGTGGATCCAGTTCCGCTTCGACAGGCCCGTGGCCGTGCACGGCCTGACCCTCACCGGCCGGCCGGGATACGGTCCGCGCCGGTGCGAACTGGAGGCCTCCGACGACGGCCGGGCGTGGCGGCTTCTGAGCACCTTCGCATGCCCGGAAAATGGCGAGAACTCCGTCCGCTTCGACGAGACCCGGGCCCGAACCTTCCGCCTGCGGATCCTCGAGGCTTGCGACGCGCAAGGGGGCGCGCCGCGCAACGTCCAGATCGTCGAGATCGCTCTGCACGGGCCCGACGGCTCCTGGCCGCGCCGCGAAGCCGCCCACCGCATCCGGAACTTCGAGTACAAGACCCTCGACCGGGTCCTCGGGCGGTCGGCGCCGGACACCTCGCCGCTGTTCGACGAGGCCCCGGGCGTTCCCGGCGAGGAACACCTGCACTCCGGCCGCCTGATCGACCTCACCGGCCGCATGGAGCGCGACGGCACGCTCCGGTGGGACGTGCCCGAGGGCGACTGGGAAATCCTGCGATTCGGCTGCACGCTGAACCGCCACTGCCGGGTGAACACCAACAGCGAAGGCTGGGACGGCTACGCGATCGACCCCTTCGACGCCGAAACGTTCCGCAGCTACTGGAAACAGGTCGTCGAGCCGCTCATCGCCGACGCCGGCCCCCTGGCCGGCGAGACGCTCGTCTACCTGCACACCGACAGCTGGGAGATCGAGGCCGCCAACTGGACGCCCACCCTGCGCGAGGAATTCCGCCGGCGCCGGGGATACGACCTGCTGCCGTTCCTGCCCGCGATCGCCGGCCGCATCGTCGACAGCCGCCAGATCACCAACCGCTTCCTCTACGATTTCCGCAAAACCATGGGCGACCTGGCCGTCGACAACCATTTCCGGCTGTTCCGCGAGTACGCCCACCGCCGCGGCCTGCGCATCCACCCGGAATCCGGCGGGCCGCATGCCGTGCCCGTCGATTCGCTGCGCTGCCTCGGCCTCAACGACGCCCCGATGTCGGAGTTCTGGTCGCGCTCGTGGCGACATCGGGTCACCGACGAGGATCGCTTCTTCGTCAAGCAGCCGGCCTCGGCCGCCCACACCTGCGGCCGCCGGCTCGTCCTGGCCGAAGGCTTCACCAACATCGGCCCCCACTGGCAGGAAACGCTCGGCGACAACCTCAAGCCCTCGTTCGACCGGGCCTGCTGCGAGGGCCTCAATCTGCTCGTCTGGCACGCCTTCACCTGCTCGCCGGTCGAGATGGGCCTGCCGGGCCAGCAGTACTTCGCCGGCACCCACATCGACCCCGGAACGACCTGGTGGAACCGCTCCGGCCCGTTCATGAGCTATCTGAACCGCTGCCACTTCCTCCTCCAGCAGGGCCTCTTCGTGGCCGACGCGGTCTTCTACTACGGCGATCACGTGCCCAACTTCGCCCGGCTCAAGGCCTCCGATCCGGCCGGCGTGCTGCCCGGCTTCGACTACGACGTGGCCACCGAAGAGGTCGTGCTCACCCGCATGAGCGTGCGCGACCGCCGGATCGTGCTGCCGGACGGCATGAGCTACGCACTGCTGGTGCTGCCGCCGCGCGAGGCGATCTCGCTTCCGGTGCTCGAGAAGATCAGGGAACTGGTCCACGCCGGGGCGACGGTCGTCGGCCCCAGGCCCCGCACGGCCACCGGCCTGCAGGACTACCCGGCCTGCGACGCCCGCGTCGCCCGACTGGCCGACGAGCTGTGGCCCGACGGCCGCCCGGAGGCCTCCGTCGGCCGGGGACGGGTGATCAGCGGCCGGCCGGCCCGGCAGGTGCTGCTGGACGACGGCGTGCTCCCGGATCTCGAGTACGTCGTCACCGCCGCCGGCGCCGCCACCCGGCCCGCCGATCCTGGCACGACGGTACTGGACTACATCCACCGCCGCGACGGTGAGGTCGAGATCTATTTCGTCGTCAACCTCACCGAGCAGCCCCTGGCCGCCGACGTCCTCTTCCGCGTCAGCGGTAAAGCCCCGGAACTCTGGGATGCCGTCACCGGCGACCGTCGCAGGCTGACGGCCTGGTCCTGCCAGGGCGGACGGACACGCGTGCCGCTGGAGTTCGCCCCCTGCGGCTCGTGGTTCATCCTGTTTCGTGAACCCGCCGCATCGCCGCCGCCCGCGGCCGCGAACGGCAACTTCCCCCGGCTCTCGAAGGTCGCCGAGCCCACCGGTCCCTGGACGGTGCGATTCGATCCCGCGTGGGGCGGGCCCGAGTCCGTCGAGTTCCCTTCGCTGGTCAACTGGACCTGCAGGCTCGAGCCCGGCATCCGCTTCTACTCCGGCACGGCCTTCTACGAGAAGACCTTCGATCTGCCCGACGGCGCCGCCGCGCCCGGGTCCCGCCTGTACCTCGACCTGGGCAACGTCCGGCAGCTCGCGGCCGTCACCCTCAACGGTCACGACCTCGGCGTGCTGTGGGCTTGGCCCCTGCGCGTGGAGATCACCGACGCCGTCCAACGTACCGGGAATCGCCTGCGGATCGAGGTCGTCAACTGCTGGGCCAACCGCGTGATCGGCGACGCCGCCCTGGAGCCCGCACAGCGGTTCACGCGCACCAACATCCGCAAACTGACCGCCGATTCTCCGCTGATGGACTCCGGCCTGCTCGGCCCGGTGACACTGCTGCAGTCGGCCTCGCCGTGACCGGCACAGGCAGCCCCTGCTCCTGTGTCGCGTGCCACAACACCGATGCGCTCAGAGCACCTGCCCGGCCTTCACGGCCTTCCGCGATGACCCGTCATGAGCGCGTCATCTGAAAAAATTCAACACGGCAAAAACGGCGATTGACACGCGACCAACGGCAGGATATATTGCCGCCCGGACAGGTGCCCGGCCTCGTCGGCGGTGGTCGCCGACACGCCGGGTGAAAAGGGAAGTGTGGTGCCCCCGTTCACTGGAGGAGCGGGGAATCCCACCGCGGACGCGCCGCCGTGAAGGGCGGCGGGCAGGAAGCTCGATGCCGAGCCATGCCCGCCGGCGTCCTGCTGACGATGAGCCACTGCCGGGCCCGCAACGGGCACTGGTGGGAAGGCGAGCGGGACACTAGCCCTGAGCCGGAAGACCTGCCTGTCGAAACCTGATGGTCCTCGCGCATTCAGGGACCGCAAGGTTGTGCCCCCTTTTTCAGTGTTATCGGCTGGCCCACCTTGCCTTGACCACGATGCGCCGGACCGCGTCGTGTCCCCGCGATCGGGACACCGGGCCGTGGCCGCGACCGCCTGGGCGGCCATTGACAGTCTCGGCGAACCTCGAACGTGAGGACTGAAAAAGGGCTTCGACGAAGCCCGGGGGGATTCCCCGCGCGTCTCGGGGAGAAGGCGGCTTTCAGATGGTTCGTTACATCCGGCTCATCGCAGGTCCGGCGGTCGCCTTGGCGGTGTGCCTGATCGTTCCGAAGAAGACATCTCCGGGCAACACGTGAAGCCAGGAAAAGCGATGGCTTGACCGCGCAGGGCGGGCCGGTGGTCGGCCGGTCCTGTCGGCGATCCTGGATGAGGAGAAGGCAATGGAAAGAAAGCTTTGGGTGTTGGTTGTGTTGTGTGCTGCAGCTCCCGTCACCGCGGCACCGTACTATTTCCAGAGCGCTTCGGGCCAGAACGCCTGGATCGAAGTGGATGCCTGGGCCGGCAGCGGGGCCAACGAAACCATCCTGGTGGTGGACTGGAACTTCATGGGCGGCCCGTATCACACCGAATCGCATGCCTTCGGCTACCGCTGGGACGGCACCGCATACGAGTCGGATATGCTCGATGCCTTCCACAACGCCGGCGTGTTCACCGTGACGTCCGCCTACGGCGGGGCCTTCCTCGTCAACATCGCCTATTTCGACGGCAACGACAGCCACCTGCACATCGAACCAGGCAGCTGGAATCTGGGCAGCACGGATAATCCCTATGCCCGGTGGGGCCCCATGAACTCCAACTGGACGAAACTGGGCGACTGGGACGCCAACCAGGCAGGTTATAACCAGAAGCTGCTCCAGAACGGGCACCTCGAGGGGATCAACGCCATTCTGTGGTTCGGGTCGTATCCGCCGGGCACGAGCATCGACGATTATCCGCTCAATGTGCCCTTTGCGATTCCCGAGCCGACGGCGGTCCTGCTGCTGGCCGCCGGCCTGCCGGGGCTGCGCCGTCGCCGCAGCTGAAAGAAAGAAAAAGCACCGTGGACGGCCGGGTCCGTGTCCGGGCTTTCCGGGCACGGACCTCCGCCCCGGCGCTGCTCGTGTCGCTGACAGGCAAGAGGCTTTATCGGAGCAGGAAACCATGAGCAGATCCCTTGGCCCCGCGGCCATCGTCATGATCGTGACGACGGTCAGTCCCGGTTACGAATTCAGCGAGAACCCGTCCGATTTCGCCACGGAAGTCGTCGAGTACGTTCAGGGAGGCCCGGTACCCACGGACTGGATCCTGCAGGCGCCGTTCAATCAGCCGCTGGCGGCACTGGGGCGTCCCACCATCGACACCACCGGAGACAACTGGAGCATCCCGGTCGGCGAGCCGGTCGCGGTCCTGCCCGTCTATCCGGCCTTCCGGATGTTCGAGCTGGTCTCGATCGGCGAAGGCGGCCACCTGATCCTGGCCTTCGACCATCCGGTGGTCAACGATCCCCGCAACCCCTGCGGAATCGACTTCATCGTCTACGGCAACGCTTTTCAGACGACCGGCGGCGGCGTCATGTGGACCAACGGCGATCCGAACGCCGCCGTCATCCAGACCGCCACGGTCTGGTCGGAGCCCGGCATCGTCTCCGTCGCCCAATACCACGATCCGGCCCATCCGGAGCTGACCGATTGGCGGACCTTTGCGCCCCCGCAGGGCGCCGACATGTTCGCCCCCACGCTGGGCCGGATTTACGATCCCGCCAACGCCCCGTCGCAGCCGCCCCACAACGGCTGGTGGGGAGCGCCGACGCACCCGTTGATCCCGTTCAATCCCGCCCTCTCGCCCGCAAGCTTCGTCGGACGGACCGTGGCCGAATACGCCGCGAAGTACGGTTATTGCGCCGGCGGCACGGGATTCGATCTGGACGACGTGAACCTGCCCTGGTTCCGCTTCATCCGCATCAGCAACCCCGCGGGCAGCGGCATGACGCCGGAAATCGATGCCGTGGCCGATGTCGACCCGGACGCCCCGGCGCCCGACTTCGACTGCGATACGGACGTGGACGTCGACGACATCGCGGTTTTTGAAAACTGTGCCACCGGCCCGGCCATGGGCCCGCCGGCGCCGGAGTGCCTGCGCACGGACCTGGATCAGGACGGCGACGTGGATCAGTCCGATTTCGCCATCCTTCAGAGGTGTTTCGGCGGCCCCGATGTGCCGGTCGATCCCGATTGCAAGCGCTGACTCCTGGAGCACGCCCATGGCCCCGGCAGGCCCCTGCAGGAAGGGTTGGACGCTGCTGGAAGTGCTGGTGGTGGCGGCGGTTCTGGCTCTGCTCCTGGCGATCCTCGTGCCTTCGCTCGTACGGGCCCGGGAGCTCTCCCGCGGCGCCCAGTGCCTGAGCAACCTCCGACAGATGGCCATCGCGGCCCATGGCTATGCCGCCGCCCAGCGACGATTCCCTCCCTACCTGTACGGCTCCCCCGACGGCATGGTGTCCTGCGCCTGGGATCTTCTGGTCCGCCACCGCTGGGAGGGCGGCAGACGTGTCTCCACCGTTCAGCCCGGTCTGCTCTGGCAGGGCAAGACCATCGCCCAGATCAATCAGTGCCCCAAGTACGAAGGCGGCGACAACTGGGTCGACTACCCTTTCACGGGATACAACTACAACAGCAGCTACGTGGGCTATTGCCTGTATCGCGCCGAGTTGACCGGCTGGCCGCCCAGACCGACCGGCCGACTCATCGCCGATGCCGACCCCGCCCGACCGGATGACGTCCGCCGGCCCGCCGGCTGTGCCCTCTTCGGAGACGGGGAATACGTCGCCGGCGCCAACAAGTTCATGCGCTCGCCGTTCCGCGGCCGCGACGCGTCCTTCTCGGGCCGATCGGCCGGCACCCAGGGCTATCGCCATCTCCTGCGTACCAATGTGACCTTTGCCGACGGCCACGGCGAACCGTGGAGTCGGCGGTTCGACGAGACCTATGAGTTCGACAAGGGCAACATCAAGCCCCACGGATCGGTGCCTACCGGCTTTCTGTCGCCGGACAACAGCCTGTACGACCTCGAATGAGAGCCGGTCCCGGCCGGAGCGAAACATGGAGACCTCAGATCAGGGCAGGTGCGTGCGACGCGGATACGTGCACGTCTACACCGGCAACGGCAAGGGCAAGACCACCGCGGCCCTGGGGCTGGTGCTGCGGGCCGCCGGCGCCGGCCTGCGCGTGTTCGTCGCCCAGTTCGCCAAGGGCAGCTGCAGCAGCGAACTGCACGCCCTGGCTCGCCTGGCGGACCGCGTCACCATCAGGCAGTTCGGCCTGCCCCGCTTCATCGCCGGCGCGCCGACCCGCCAGGACTCCGCCCTGGCGGCCGCGGGCCTGGGCGAGGTGCATGCCGCGGTGCACGGCGGCGAATACGACGTGGTCGTGCTCGATGAGGCCAACATCGGCACGGCCATGGGGCTGATCGACGTCGACTGGCTGCTGGACCTGATCGAGGCCAGGCCCGAGCATCTCGAACTCGTCCTGACCGGACGCGGAGCCGATCCCCGCATCGTCGCCCGCGCCGATCTGGTGACGGACATGTGCGAGGTCAAACACTACTTCCGCCAGGGCATCCCCGCCCGCATCGGCATCGAGATGTAGACCCGACCGTCTGCGGATTGCCCATGCCGCCCGTGCACCGCCGACCGGCGCGCCCGTCTAAAAAAGCCCGCCCCCGCTCTCGGTCGGCCCCGGCGGCGCTCGGCGTCGACCATCGCTGACTACGTTGCGCCCGGCCCAGCACCCGGGCGGCCCGCCGCGGGTGGCCGGTGGTTGCGCGGTACCCCGCGTCCCCTGCCCCGCGTCCGGAAGGATCGGCCACCGGAGGTTCCGGCGCCGGGACCGCCAGGGGCGGGCGCAGACCCTGCCACAGGATGCGTGCGGCCAGATCTCCGGCGCCGGGACCGCCGGAGCCGGACCCACCGGGCACGGTCCGGTCTGAACCTCATCGCGTTCGCATCGGCGCGGCCGCCGGACCAAGCGGGCGCACGACCGAGTGAAGAACGCTGGCCGATGCTTCACCTCGGCGATCAGGCCGCCGTGACCGGCGGGCTGATCGAACCGCCGGCCTGGATCGGCGAAATATCGGGCGAAACACGACCCGGGATCACCGCGCCCGACAGCGTCCGACCGTCCCTCCAGATCGCCTCCATTGCCTGCTGCAACTCGGCCGCCACCGCCGCCACATCGCCGCCGGCCAGCCGGATCAGCCGACAAAGCGCTTCGACCTGCGCCGGCCGATCCATGGCCGCGAAACGCGCCCGCAAAGCGGCCCACTCGGCCTCCTGCAGCGACTGCCGCTGCCCGGCATCCACCCGGGCATCGAAACCCTCCTTTCCCCGGCGTGCCAGCGCCAGCAGCAAGGGTACCTGCACGTCATCCCTGAACTGCCGCCGGACCTCCTCCTCAAGAGCCCGTGCATAACGCAGCGTTTGACTCGGCGCCAGCCCGGATTCGGCCGCGATCCGGCGCAGCGGCGTTCGGTGGCCCTCCCGTCCGATCAGCAGCCGCTCGACTGCCAACCGCCGCAGGACGGCCGCGGGATTCCGCGCCCGCCACGGACGATCGCCCAAAAGGTCCACCGCCCGGGCCACCGCCCGCACGTACCGCCGGTGCAGCAGGCTCCGCACGCTCGGGTCCGCCTCCGGGCCGAGCCCGCAGTGAATCGGACCATCCGCTCCGGCCGGGCCGCGCGAACGCAGGTGCGCGGCGGCCCCAACCGGCCCGGAGAAGCTCAACGCGCCCGGGACTTCTCCCGTCCATCCCATGACTGACCCACCTGGCCGCGCCTCGCCTCCTGCCCCGCCGCAAAACACGCCCGGCACGTCGTCCGCCCCGGCGACCGCGATCACGATTCCTGCCTCATCCTCCCCGTCGCTGTGAGGCCGGTCGACATGAACCGACGCGTCGGCCAGCCGATCCTCCAGCCCTCTCAGCGTCCCCACGTGCGGCACCGGAAACGCACGCGTCCCCGGCCCATGCGTTGCGCCACCACCGGCCGCCGCGCGGGCCTGACGCCGGGCCCGCGATGGAACGCGAATCAGACAGGCCTCCTCCAGCAGAACCCGGTTGACCGCCGACTTGATGCGCAACAGGGCGTAAGGCGCAAACGCCGGACACCGCCGCGGATTCCAGGTCCGCACCGCCGTCAACAGCGCCAGCAGGCCCACCTGCCGCAGATCGTCGTGCTCCCGCCCGCAACGCCGCGCGCCGCCCGGCCTCAGACGCCGCCGCAGGTGAAGTTCCACGAGTTGCTGGTGTTCCTCGAACAGCCGCCGTCGCTGGGCATCCAGCGGCTCAGGCCGGTGCCGACCATCTTCGGCCACTGCGCTCCGGCCGGGCTGGAGAACTGTCGATTGGCCTGGCGGCGAGCCCGAGAACGCGGCACCCCCGCCCTGCACGCGACGGGTCTCTGCAACTTCACCGCGCGCCGACCATGAGCCGGCGATTTCAGCGTCTGCGATAGAGGTGGCCAGGACTTCGTCGTGCGGTGACCTTGAACGCGCGACCGTGTCAGCTTCTTCGCCACAGGCCGAGGCCAGCCAGCCGCCAAGGGGTCTTGAACACTCGGCCGAGATGTCGTCGTTTCCGGGACAGCTGATCCGATCGGGCGCGCGCGGCCGGATTCTCAGGCCGTTCGAGGTTCTGGCCGGCAAGCCGTGGCAGGATGCGTCCGACGTCCGGTCGAGAGCGCGGGGCCGGATTCTCACACCGGCGGGGGGCTCCGCGCCAACCGCGGGCGCGCCAACCGCGGGGTTGTGCCGCCCGGCGTCGCGAGAACCGCCGGCCCCGCCCGGCCGCTCTGCTGTCCCGGGCGATCGGCCGGCCGAACGCGCTGCATTCCGAGCCGCGGGCTGCCTCTGGTACCCCATCGCGGGCTCCTGCAGCGACGAACCCCTGGCCGCAACCGTCTCCCCGTCCCCTTCGGGCCGATGTAAGCTTTTGCTTTGAAATACTTTAAGGCAGACAAGTCGATTTCCCATCCCCCCGCGGACCTCCCTGTCTTTTTTCCCTTTATCCCAACGCTTCGACCCCTCCAAGGGCCCGCGCACACATCCTAACATACACCAAACCAGAACCCTGGGCAAGCCTTTCGCGAGGGATTTTTTTCGTGTCCTGAGGGCTCGTTGTGCAAACACCAATGCAGGCCGGTCTTTGCGGGTCAGCAGGACCACAAGGCCGGCATCGCGGGACACCGCCATCCACGCAAAGGTTGCGTGAAGGCCCGGGCCTGGTGGTTTATGGCCCCGACGGAGCGGGGCCCTCCAGGGGAATGCGGGCCCGGAGGGACGCGCTTCGTCGCGTCCGGTCTTGCGGACCTGGAGGGACGCGCTCCGTCGCGTCCGGTCTTGCGGACCTGGAGGGACGCGCTCCGTCGCGTCCGGTCTTGCTTCGTCGCGTCCGCGATCGCGGGCCGTTGCGCACGGCCCCGACGGAGCGGGGCCCTCCAGGCGAAGAGGCCTCCCCGGGGTGCCCGGGTCAGTCGTAGGCACCGAACTCCCAGGCGGCGTCGAAAAGGGCGACGATGTTTTCCGGGGGCACGCCGTCCTGGATGTTGTGCACGTTGTTGAAGACGTAGCCGCCGCCGGGCTTGAAGGCCGCCAGATTCGCGCGGACGTGTTCGCGCACTTCGGCCGGGGTCGCGAATGGCAGAACATGCTGCGAATCGATGCCCCCGCCCCAGAAGGCGATCCGCGAGCCGAACTCGCGTTTCAGTTCGGCCGGGGCCATGCCCTTCACGCCGATCTGCACGGGGTTGAGGATGTCCACGCCGTTGTCGATCAGCTCAGGGATGTAGGTCCTGCAGGCCCCGCAGGTGTGATACCAGATCGCCGCGTTGGTCAGCGACCGGATGTGCTGGACCAGACGCTTCTGGCGGGGCTTGACCAGCTCGCGGTAGATGGCCGGCGAGAACAGCGGCCCGGACTGCCCGGCCAGGTCGTCCCCGATCATCACCACATCGACCAGGTCGCCGACCTCCTTCAGGAAGGCGGTGTAGAAGCTCACCCAGTAGTCGGCCATTCTGTCCAGCAGCACCTCGCACAGCGGGCGGTTCTCCATCAGGTCCACGAACCACTGCTCCAGCCCGCGCAGATACCAGCAGAACTCATACACCACGCCGCCGATGCCGGTGCAGATCGCATAGGGCGTCCGGCGGCGCAGTTCCAGGGCCTGCTCGCGCACGCCGGTGAACCGCGTGGGGTCGTCGCCGCGCGGAAAGGGGCAGGCCCGGATGTCGTCGATGGTCGCGTGGGCCAGAGGATGGCGCGAAATGTCCATATACAGGGGCCGATCCTCGGGCATGGACCAGACGATCCCGAACTCATCCTTCAGATCCAGCCACGCCCGCCCGTCGCGTTCGTTCCGCACGATCCCGCCTTTGAAGCTGTCGGGGCCGTGGGCGCACACATAGCGCGTATCCACCCGGAACCGCTGCAGCACCTCCTCCGAAGGTCGGGCCAGCTGCTGCACCGGGTCCAGGATGCGGATCTCCTCCTGCCACCCCAGGTGCTCCAGCAGCGCCGCATAGGCCGACCGGTGGATCCCGGTCTGAAAGCCGCCCAGATCGATCGGCACCCGATCCGGCACTTCGCGGCGAACGGCCTTGAGCAGCCGCTCGCGCGAGGTCATGGTTTCGCGGGCCATCGCCTGCCTCCCTTCCGCCGCGGCACGGGCGGCGTGCTCTTCTTGCGACGTCGCTCACCGCGAGGCGGTGATCTCCTGAAGCTCGAAAGCCTCGAACAGACCATAACCGATTCCGAAATATTTGTCCCCCGGCGGCGGGCCGGACTCCGGCGACGCGTCGAAGTGCCACGGCCCGGTCAGGCCGATCGACGGGTTGTGGAACGGCCCCAGGATGTTGCGCGGCGTTCCATAGACCACGACCTGAACCGTGTTCTCCCCGGCCCGGACCAGCGGACCGACCTCGCAGGTCCACGGGGCACAGGAGATCCACCCGGCGTCCTGCCCGTTGACGCTCACCTTCGCGATGCTGCCGTACCACCGCCCCAGGACCACCCGATACTTCTCCGCAGGCCGGTCAATCTTGAACCGGCGGGCGTACGCGACGCGGTGCCCGTACATCGGCATGCCTTGCGGCCTCCAGTCGCCGGCCTCCAGCGGCCTGGCCGGCTCGATCACGAAGCCGCGTTCGGCCGGCCGCAATGCGAAGTCGCCCAGGATGTACACCTCCGCGATCTCGTGGAACACGCTGAACGGCCGGGCCCGGAGGGTCAGGACGTTCTCGCCCGTCCGGGCGGCCGCGGCGATGTCCAGCCGGCCGAACTGGCGGTCCAGCCACCAGGAGCCCGGCTGGAGCGCCACCGGCGCGCCGTTGCAGCTGATGGTAAACAGGTCGGCCCGCTCCACCACCGCCGAAAGGGCACGCGGCACCTCGCCGGCGATGGTGAAGCGATAGGACGCCTCGAAACCGCTGTCCGGCGCGAACGTCCGCCGCAGGTGCGTGTCGTGGAACTGCACGCCGCGGTCCCAGGGGTTACGCTCGAAGCCGTGGCGGGCGAACAGCCAGTCGCGGGCTTTGATGATGTGCAGGCCGGTCCTGCTTTCGCCCTGGCAGGCGACGTCCACGTAGTCCAGCGTGAGCACGTTGGGATCCAGTCGCTCGACCGTCATGCCGCCGATGGCCGCCAGCGCCCGGACCGTCTCGCGCACCGGCGGCGCCGGCTCGATCGGCTGTTTCGACAGGAAAAGCAGCCGGCTGCCGCAGGGAGGCAGCTCGAGATCCAGACTCACCGACCCGTCGCGGCGCTGGAAGGGCAGCGGTGCCGCCTTCCCGCTGCGCAGGTCCCACTCCTCCGCGCCGCCGGCGCGAGCCGCGACCGTGCAGCGCGCGGGCTTCTCGATGCTGCTGTTGACCACCAGCAGGATCTCGCCGTCGTCGATCACCCGGCGATGATGGAACAGCCGTCCCTCGTCGCCATCCGGCCGGGTGATGAAGAATCCGCCGGCCGTCTGCCGCTTCTCCAGCTCGGCCCGGGCCTGCTCGGGCGTCACCCGGCGCCAGCCGTCCGCCCGGCTCAGTGCCCCCGGACGATCCGAGACCGCCCCGTCCATGCGTTCCGGCGGCTCGCCGCAGCACAGCACCGTCCCGCCGGCGGCCAGGTAGCGCTCCAGCAACTCGACCGTCCGGGTGTTGAGATTCTCCGTGCGCGGCGGCAGCACCACCACCCGGTAGGCGCGCTGTCCGACCACGAAAGCCCCGTCGCTGACCGAACCGTGGCGGGCGATGATGTCCTCGCTGCCGATGTCGTATTCGATCTGGGCCTGCTCCCAGGCCCGGACGATATCCTCGAACGCCTGGGCGATCTGGTCGCAGTCCGGCGGGGCCTGAACATCGCTGTTGTACATCCAGACCGTGGTCGTCGGCTCGATCAGCAGCACGTCGTTGATCTGCCGCCCCTGGGACATGGCCGCCGAAAGGCGGGCGAAATAGGAGGCCGAGACGCCGTAGGCCTCCCACCACGGGGCGTGGTACGAGAACGACTGCGGGTGGTCGTGCTTGCGGGCCCCGCGGATGCTGACGTGCGAGAGATGCTCGTCCAGCGTGTTCACCCCCAGCACGTAAAGCCAGTCGCCGATCCGCTTCATGTCCTCGAAACGCAGTTCCCAGCCGGCGGCGCCGTAGGCCTCGCAGAGCGTGCGCTTCAGACCGAGCTGGTTGGCCACGCTGCCCAGCTCGCGCACCGCCCGCACGTTTCCGGTCTGGGCCTGCAGACCGTCGCTCCAGATGTTCAGCAGGATGTCGATCGCCGGCCGCTGGTGCCAGGCATACATCGCCATGTTGTCCGGCACCCGCAGGCAGTAGGGCCAGTCGTGCTCCCAGTAGTGACCGGTGAACTCCAGGTTGTGCCTGCTGCAGTACTGGAAGTACGGCCGGGCCCAGTGCTCGATGAACAGCTCCAGGCAGACCTGCAGGAAATTGTGCCGCACCCGCCGGAAGTCGCCCAGCGGGTAGTTCAGGCTCGGAAGGTGGGCCAGAAGGTCGTAACCCCATCGCTTGCGGAAGGCCTCCGGCAAACCCGGCGTCCAGGGCACCCCCGCGTCGGCCGGGCGGATGTGAGCCTCGTCCTGGAATACCCCCGGAATCCGTTTGCCGAACTCGTGCCCGAAGTGCTGGCGGTAGGGTTCCAGCGTCAGCTCGATGAACTTCTCGGTGACCCCCGGCCGCATCAGATCCACGTAATAGCGGCCGCCGTGCCAGGCGGTCACCGGGGCCTGGACGACGACCGCCGTCACATAGCGCCCCTCGGGCAGCGCCCGGCCGGCCCGGCAGTCGGCGGTGACGTCCTGAAAGCCCCCGTCGGTCATGCGATACGCACCCACCAGGTTTTCGTCGGCGACCGGTGCCTTGTCGGTCTCGCGGATCACCAGCCCCAGCCCCCGCGACTCGGGCATCGCCTCGGGCACCCGTCCCCCGGCGAATCCCGAGGGGTAGGAGTTCTCGTCGTAGATCCACAGGTTCATATCCAGCCGCCGGGCCTCCTCCAGACAGGCCTCCCACAACTGGAACCACTCCGGACCGAGATAAGGCGTGATCAGCCCGGGGCGGGGGTGGATGAACACCTGCCGCACGTTCCTGCCGGCCAGGTCACGCAGCGATTCGACCACCTGCTCGGGGGTGTGCCAGTCGTTCCAGACCCAAAGCGGGGCGGTGCTGTACTCGCGCGGCGGGTCGGCGAACAACGCCTTGACCCCGGCGGAATCCACCGCCCTGGCCGAGGCCGCCAGCCCGCAACACGACCCCAAGGCCATCACAGCCGCCGCAGAACCGGAAATGTGCGTCCGCATTGAACGACCCTCACATGTGCCGGACGCCGCGAAAGGCCCGCCACCGCGCCGCCGCCTTCCAGCCGCCCGGCGTCGGTCACGCTAACGCCCGAAGCGCCGGGCTGTCAAACCGTGCTCCTGGCCATTTCGGAACCCTCGCTTTGACAAGGACTTTATGCACAGAGGCGGTTTTCCGCCTCCAGTGGCCACAGGAGTTGAGTTGCGATCGTGCCTCACGGGCGATTCGATTGACAATTGAAAAGCTGCGGGGAAAATACCCCCTTCGCCGATAAGCTGAATTACCCCAATCGCAGGTTGTTTCGCGATACGCAGGGAGTCAGACCTTGAAGTGCCGCAAGACCCTCTCTTTGCTTCTCGTAGGCGGCTGTGTCTGGTGCCTGGCTGCAGTGCACCAGGCCTCGCTGGGCGATGATGAAAGCCGTTCCGGGCCGGTCCCCTCTCAGGTCCGGCAGGCCGAGGAAGCCGATCGGGCGACCGGCGAACGTGCCTCGGTACCCGATCGCCCGCTGGCCGACGGCCCGCGAGAACCCGAACGGGCCTGATCCGACCTGATCCGATTCTCTTCCGGGGGCAGCCCGCCGGAGCACAAGGCGGGGGTGGGGATCGTCGTTGCCGGGCCCGAAGCCGGCCGATCACTTGGCGCGCCGCGCGGCCGTGATCACCGGCGGATCGATCGGCTGCGACTTCTCGCTGCCCATTTCCGGGTTCACGCGCGTCGGAACGTCCTTGATCTTGTCCACCACGTCCATGCCGGCGACGACCTTCCCGAACACGCAATAGCCCCACCCGTCCCGGCTGGGGTAGTCCAGGAGAGCGTTGTCGTTGACGTTGATGAAGAACTGCGAGGTAGCCGAATGCGGTTCACCGGTGCGGGCCATCGCGATGGTCCCGCGGGTGTTTTTGAGCCCGTTGCGGGCCTCGTTGCGGATCGGGGCGTGCAGCCCGGTGAACTTCTGCTCGGTGGCGCTGACGAAACCGCCGCCCTGGATCATGAAGCCCGGGATCACGCGGTGGAACACCGTGCCCTGGTAGAAGCCCTCGTCCACGTAGCGCAGGAAGTTCTCGACGGTCTGCGGGGCCTTCTCCGGCTCCAGCTCCAGGGTGATGGTTCCCAGCGGACTGCCGCCGTGGCTGACGTCCAGGAGCACCAGCGGCTTGCCCGGGTTCGACTGAACGGCCGCCGATGTCTGCTGTTCACTGCTCATGGTGCTCACCTCGGATGAAGATCTCGGGCCTGACGCCGCGGATTGCTCCTGGTCGGTCCGGGCAGGCTGCTCCCGACCCGTTTCGACGGGCTGCTTCGCAGGCGTCTCGACAGGTGCCGGCGCAGAACTCTTCTGCTCGCAGGCACACCACAGGCACAACATCGCCGCCGCAGCGGCCACGATCACGCAGGTACGACCCATCGCCGCGTTCTCCCGGTGCGGTCGTCCGTGCGGGGGCTCCCGCGCCGCCCGCGGCCGGACGGCCAGAGCGGGCCAGTCTACCCGCGCGGCCGGGATTCCGCCAGGGTTCGGCCTCCCCCCGCCCCGGAGGCCGTGCGGCGCTATCCGCGGCGCCATCTACCCTTCAACCGGCGAAAACGTCTTCCTCGAACGGGGTCAGCTTGCGTCGCCCGGATCACATCATGCCGGGGCGACGCGTCGAGGCGCGGCCCGGTCCGGCGCGCTGGTCGCCGGCACCAATCGCGGTGGCCCCTCCGACCGGTGTGCACTTCGGGAGGTCGGGGTTTTCGGCCGCCATCAACCGCCGGTGTCCTCGCGGCACCAGGAGGTGTCGGGGCAGTCCTCGCAGCGGTATCCGCGGGCGGCGCAGCGGTTGAGGCGTTCCACGATCAGCCGGGCGAGCATCTCGTCGGCTCCGATCGGCCCGGAGCAGTGCCAGCCCGGGCCCGGGTGTCGGGCGGCGGCCGCGGCGCACTGCGCCGGGATGTCCCGGCGGCTGTGACGCCCGGGAGCGACGAAGCAGGGAAAAACGAAGATGAATTCCGCCCCGTCGGCCACGGCCGCGTCGAACGCCTGCGCGATCGAAGGCTCGGCCAGCTCCATGTGGGCGACGTAGACGGGCTGGCCGCTCAGGCGGTGGACGTGCCCGGCCAGCCGCTCCAGCGCGCGGTTGGCCTCCGCCAGACGGCTGCCGTGGTCCACGATGATCAGGGCTTGTTTCACGGAATTCCTGCGGCGTCGCCGGCCGCCGCACCGGCAAGCGGGGGGCGCGCCGGACGCAGCCTACTCCCACTCGATGGTGCTGGGCGGCTTGCTGGACACGTCGTAAACCACGCGGTTGATGCCGCGAACCTCGTTCATGATCCGCGACGAGATCCTCGCCAGCAGCCCGTCATCCAGCCGTACCCAGTCGGCGGTCATGAAATCGGTCGTCTCCACGCAGCGGATGGCCGCGACCTGCTGGTCCTCGTAGCTGCGGCCGTCGCCCATCACCCCGACCGCCCGCACCGGCAGCAGCACCGCGAACGCCTGGGCGATCTTGCGGTACCAGCCGGCCGCCCGGATCTCCTCGATCACGATCTCGTCGACGTCCTGGAGCAGCCGCACCCGGGCGGCCGTCACCTCGCCGACGATCCGCACCGCCAGCCCCGGCCCGGGAAACGGGTGCCGCCAGAGGATCTCCTCCGGCAGCCCGAGGTGCTGGCCGGCCACGCGGACCTCGTCCTTGAACAGGTCGCGCAGCGGCTCGATCAGTTCGAAACCCAGCTCCGCCGGCAGCCCGCCGACGTTGTGATGCAGCTTGATGTTCGCGGCCTTGCCGGCCAGACCGTGCCCGGACTCGATGACATCCGGGTACAGCGTGCCCTGGGCCAGGTAGCGGGCGTTGGGTACGGCGGAGGCCTGCGCCTTGAATACCTCGATGAACTCGTGCCCGATGCGGCGTCGCTTCTCCTGGGGATCGGTCACGCCGGCCAGCCGCTCCAGGAACCGGGCCCCGGCGTCGGCGATCCGCAGGTCGATCCGGAAGTGGTCACGGAACGTCGACTCGACCAGGTGCACCTCGTTCTTGCGCAGCAGCCCGTTGTCCACGAAGATGCAGACCAGCCGCTCGCCGATGGCCTCGTGCAGCAGGGCAGCCGTCACGCTGCTGTCGACTCCGCCGGACAGGCCGCAGATCACCCGCTCGTCCGGCCCGACCCGCCGGCGGATCGACTTGACCGTCTCGTGGATGAAGTTGCCCATCTCCCAGCGCCCGCCGCAACCGCAGATGTCGTACAGGAAGTTGCGCAGGATCTGCCCGCCGCAGGGCGTGTGGGTCACCTCGGGGTGGAACTGCACCCCGTACACCGGGCGGGTCCGGTGACGCACCGCCGCAATCGGGCAGTTGGGCGTCCGGGCCAGCGGGGCGAATTCCGCCGGCAGCGACATCACCTGGTCGCCGTGGCTGTTCCACACGCTGGTCCGCTCGGGAACGTGGGCCAGCAGGTGATCGGCACGGTCCAGCACGGTCAGCGGGGTACGGCCGTATTCCTTGGCGGGGGCCCCGTGCACGTCCGCGCCCAGCATCCGGCAGGCCAGCTGCATTCCGTAACAGATGCCCAGCACCGGCACGCCCATGTCCAGCAGCGCCGGATCGCAGGTCGGGGCGCCCGGCTCATACACGCTGGCCGGTCCGCCCGAGAAGATCAGCCCCCGGATGTCCAGCCCGGCCAGGTCCGCCGGGCGGACCTGCGGACCGCAGACCACCGAGAACACGCGGTTCTCGCGCACCCGCCGGGCGATGAGCTGGGAATACTGGCTGCCGAAATCGACGATCGCGACGGTTTCCATCGCCGGGATTATACCCGCCCCCTGCCGGTTCGCGCCGCCCGGGCCGAGGCGGCGCGCGGTCGTCATCGGATGATCGCCCGTCGACATCCAGCCCGCCTCGGGGCCGACCTCGTCGCGGGGCGGAACTTTCAAGGCTTGCCGGGCTTGTCGCCGGCACTAAGATGGAGCATCACGTCGGTCGGGTTCCCTCTGGACGACGGGGCGACCGGCGCCGGCCCGGAGCCCGCAGTGATCCGCAGCGCCATCATGGCCGACGTGCCGGAGATCCATCGGCTGATCACCGTGCACGCCGAACTCAACAAGATGCTCTTCCGCTCCCACGCGGATCTCTACGAACACCTGCGCGATTTCGTGGTCTGCGTGCGCCCGGTGGAAGGCGGCCAGAAGGTCGTGGGCTGCGCGGCCCTGGCCCTGGTCTGGAGGGACCTCGGCGAGCTGCGCAGCCTGGCGGTCGATGAGGCCTTCCAGCGCCAGGGCATCGGCGGGCAGCTCGTCCGGGCGGCCCTGGAGGAAGGACGACGCCTCGGACTGCAGCGCGTCTTCGCCCTGACCCGCGAACAGGATTTCTTCCGGCGGCTGGGGTTCCGCACGGTCCCCAGGGAGACCCTCCCCCACAAGGTCTGGACCGACTGCATCCATTGCCCGTTGCAGGACCATTGCGACGAAACCGCCATGGTCATAGACTTGCAGCCGTGAAACCGCGTCACCCACACCCCGCGCGGCGCCGTCTCAAGGCCGCAGGCATCGCCCTGGCGGCGCTGGCCGGCGGT
>CALLOB010000019.1 GCA_938005315.1 uncultured Phycisphaerae bacterium | reverse complement strand
GGAAAAACCCATTTGCGGCGGGCATTCGACCAGCGCCCGCACGGCCGACTCGCTCCGGGGGGCCTGGTCGAACAGCAGCGACGTGGCCAGCGTCCGGTCGTGCAGACGGATTTCGCCTTCCTCCTTCAGCCACGGCAGATTGTCCACGAACAGGCCGTGCTCATCGCTCCAGAATCGTCTGATCGCCGCCTCGCGGAGCGCGCGGCCGAACCCGGACACGAAGGCGTGCCCTTCCGCATCGCCAAGCGCCGAGCACAGCGTCGCCATGGCGTGCTCCAGCATGGCCGCCGCGTAGAGGTTGAACGCGCACTGCTTGTGCCGCTGTCGCGCGAACCCCAGGTGGTCGATCCAGACGCACGGAACGCCCAGGCCTTCCACCGGCAGCAGACCGTCCGCGCCGCGGATGCGCTCGAGGTAACGCGCGAACCTCATCAGCCGCTCGAAGGGCAATACGATGTCGTCGCGCCGCCCGGTGTAGAGAAGATGGTGGAGGCAGTCGAATGCGAAGCCCACGCCGTGATCGAGAATCGGACCCCAGTAGGCCAGGTTCACCATCCGCCCGCTGACGCGGCACAACCGGTCGTACGCCGGCCAGCAGTCCAGGAAGTAGCCCTCGACCGTCAGGCCGTCGCTGTAGGTCCGCAGATATCGGGCCGGCAGACGGGTCTCGCCCCGGGCCAGGTAGATCGCGTGAAGCTGGTGCCCGCAGTCGCCGCTGTACTGCTGCCGCTCCCGGGCCATGCCGTCGACGAGGTTCTCCTGGGCGCAGTTGTCGAGCGTGTTGACGGTCGCATCCACCAGCCGCTGCAGCGCCGGCTCATCCACCCGGACGACCGCGTCATGGGGCCAGGGAAACACCCGCCTGCGCACCCCGACGTCGCGGATGAGCACCGGCCCGGCCGCACCGTGGATATGCAGCTGCAGCCAGCGCAGGCTCTCGAAATCGAACGTCTCGAACTCGTTCACGCCCTCGCGGCACACGAACCGCGTCCATGCGTGGAAGTGGCTGTTGATCAGGACCGGTCCGCCGACTTCGTGGGCTTCATGCACGAGCATTTCGACCACGGTCCCCGCCGGGGCCTCGATGGTGAAACGCGGCCAGCCGACGATCTGCTCGGCGAATTCGAAGGTCATCGCCGCGCCGTCATACGCCTCGCCCCCGACGGGCGGCTCGACGCGGTATGCGCCCCCGCCGGCATCGGTGGCCACCGGCCGTCCCGTCTCGAAGGCCTCGAACGCCCCGGGAGTCATGCATTCGAAATACTCCTGCGGCGTGCGGCGCCACCGCAGGTGGTGTTGCTCGGTCAGCTTCGCCGCCGGGACGATCGACTCCCGCATCATCGGGACCATGCGCGGCAGGACGCGGCTGATGTCGCGGTCCCCCGACTGCTCGAACTGGTAGTCCGGATAACTCGAGCACATGGCGGGCCTGTCCGGGGGGCAGTCCAGCTCCATGGCCGCCAGCCAGTCGTCGCCGGGCCTGTACCCGGGCGTATCCCATCCGTACGGATACAGCCGTGAATCGAACTCTTCCTGCAGTGCCCGCAGATACCATCGCTTGTACTGGCCCGGCCGCCACGCCCTCGCCAGGCAGGCCTGCCAGTGCCTGTCGCTCACCAGGGTCGTGACCGCCCCGTCGGCGCCTTCGATCTCCAGCCGGAACAGGAAGCCCGGCTTGCCCGCCGGCCATGTTCCATCGCCGAAGCCGTAATACAGCACCTGCGCGCCGATGACATTGGGCCCCGCCACCAGCAGGTGGCCCAGCTCGACCGGGTCGATTTCAACCGATCGCGGATCGCAGGGCGCCGGCCCGAACTGTACGCGCTGCCCGTTGACGAACAGCTTGTAGCGACTGTCCGCAAGAATCCACCCGCTGGCCCGTACCGGTCTGGACGCCATCGCAATTTCGCGGCGGAAAAGCACCATCGTGTTCGACAGACATCGCTCGGACGGGTACCACACCCACCGGGCCGGCTCCAGGTCCGGCAGCGTCCGCCGCGCAACCTCGCCCCCGGCCGCCGGACCGCCGGCGCTGCCCGTCGCGCCCTGTATCGTTCCATGGGCATTCAACAGCCACCACGCTCCGCCCGCCGACGCCGTGCCCATCATGAAGCTCCTTCGCGTCAGACCATCCATACCGGTTCTCGACTCCCGCCCGCAATCAGCACCCACGGCTCGCCTCCCTCGCGCTGCAACCCCGGCGGCACCCCTGTTGAGCGACCAGCAGGGCCCGGTCCGGGCGGTTGCCCCCTGAGTGTAGCGTGACGCGCTTCGATTCCGCGAGTCCGTATGCATGACTGCCTGTCCGTGCCGCCTTCCGGCCGGCAGGATGTATCTGACGATGACGCTGGGGAAGCCCGGGGAGGTCCGGTGTCATGCGAGTCACACGCCGCACTTTTCCTGGTTCGGCGGGATGCCGCTGTGCCGATGGATTGCAGCCGCCTCGGCGGCGGTGCGAACGAATCCGGTTACGGCTGGGTGGGTTCCGACCCGGTGGTCGCCGGCAACACGACGCGGGCATCGGCCCGCATCGGGGCTGCACGGTCCGGTGCCGCGACTCCCGTGATCCGGGGCGCCGGAGCGGCTCGGCCCGGACATCGAGGAGCGCTTCCGGCGGGGCTTCGCGGTTCACCTGGTCCCGCGGATCGGCTTCCGGGACGTGGATATCCGCGAGTTGCAGCAGGGGCTGAGGGCAGGGGCGTGCCGCTGAGCGACGAGGAGCCGGGAGCCCATCCGCCGGCTGCCGGCTGGTCGGGACGCGCCGGGTCAGGCATGCGGCGGCAGGCGCAGGGCCGCTTGGCGGCAGCGTCGCCGCGGTCAGGGGGCGATCTTCTTGCGGGCGGTCAGATCGGCTTCGGCCACACGCTGAGCCAGCCGCCGGTAGGCGTAGACGAAATCGCGGCAGATCAGGTCCATCCGCTGACGCAGGTCGCGGCGCTCCCGGATGATCCTCCCAGTCAGCTTGCGCAGCCGCCGGTAGCGGCGGTGCCGCTGGCGCGCCCGGACGCGGCGCTCGCCGACCTGCCGGACGATGTGTGCCAGCCGGGCCATGTCGAAGGGCTTGGAGAATACTTCGATCGCACCGAGCCGCAGGGCTTCAATCGCCTGCTCGGCGGTCATCGCCCCGGCGAGCAGGATCGCCGGGGCGCGGTTGGAGACCCGCAGCTGGCGAAGCAGCGCCAGGCCGTCGCCGTCCGGGAGATTCACCGCGATCAGCATCACGTCGCTGCGGGCGGTGAGCTCCTCGCGCAGCGCGTCCCGGGCGGTGGACGCGTGAGTCACCCGGGCGGGCATGCTGTCGTGAAGACAGTGACCGATCATCTCGGCCAGATCGCCGTCCCCGTCTACCAGCAGGACTTCAACCGGTCGTTCATGCATCGGCGGCATCTCGTGTCAGGGGCGGCGTCCGTGCCGCAACCGGCGGCCGGGATCACGAAAAAAAGGCCGGCGGGAAGCTTCAGCCGCGAGAGCGAGGAGGAGGTGGAGGAGGAGTTGGCCTACGCTGCCCGCCCGGCCCGGAACCGTGACTTTCCCATTCCGCCAGATTGTCGGTGTTCACCCCGTTCAGGCAGGCTGCGCTCAGGCGAGGTCCGTCTCGTCGATCGGGCGGAAGATCATTCCGCCGCAGCCGGCATCTCGACGATGACCAGCGTTCCTTCGTCCGGTCGACTCGCGAGGCGAATGCTCGCTCCGTTGATCTCGGCATACCGCGCCGCGCGGGCCAGGCCCATGCCGCGGCGCCGACCGGCGGGTCGGTCGGAAAAGAAAGGATCCATGGCCCGCTCGGCCACCTCCGGCGTCATGCCCCGGCCGTTATCCCGGATCCTGATCACGACCCTCTCATCGGCTACATCGCCGGTGCAATTGACCACCAGCAGGGGATTCGGCCGCCCCTCCATCGCCTCCACCGCGTTGCGGATCACCTCGTCAAATAACATCCGCATCTGGGCCTCGTCAGCGGCGACCTCCGGCGGCCGGTCCGATAGCTCCAGGCGGAACTGTTCCTCGCTCAGCGGGCCGGAAGCCAGCCAGCGGTGCCGCGTCGCCTCCAGGAACCGGCCGATCGACCAGCGGGTCGGCTGCGGCGCAGGCGGTTTGGCGAAGTCCATGAGCTCATTGACGATGGCGCTGGCCCGGTGGGCCTGCTCGGAGATGATCCCGGCCGCCTTGGCGGTCTGCGGATCGGCGCAGTCCCTGGCCAGCAGCTGGGCCCGGCCGGAGATCACCGCCAGCGGACCGTTGATCTCGTGGGCGGCGCCCGCGGCCATCTCGCCGACCATGGCCAGCGACCGCATCCGGGCGACCTGGGCCTGCGAGGTGATCAGCCGGCGGTTCATCTCCGCCAGCTCTTCGCTGAGACGCCGACCCACGCAGACCGCCTCGGCGGCGTGCAGCCACAGGCCGATCCAGTTCGAGAGCACATTGAAGGAATCGTCGGCTTCGGCCGGAACATCGCCGGCGACGGCCACCACGCCCGCCACACGACCCTGGCAGCGAGCCGGGCAGAACCACGCCGGTGGCTGGCCGCAGGCCGCGGCCAGGTGGTCGTTCAGCGTCGGGCCGAGCAGCGCCGCCGGCTGCCAGGCGGTCGCGCCGATCAGGTGCTGCCAGTCGCCCACGACGTCCGCGCGAAGGGCCTGGACCGTCGGGGATCGCCCCGGTGCCCCGGCGGCGATCAGCGCGATCGATCGCCCGGCCGACGGCGCGACCACCGCGACGGCGGCCTCGGGAACGGCTTCCCGCACCGCGCCCACCGCCGCCCGCAGCACCTGCTCGTGGGTCGGCTCATCGCCAAGCTGCTCGCTCAGCACCCGCAGGGCCTCAAAGCACCGGGAACGCACCCGCAGGCTCCGATTGGTCACCGCCAGCTCGGCATTCACCCGGGCCAGTTCCACGTTCGCCCGGGCCAGCGTCTCCTGGAGCAGCTCCCTGGAGGTCACGTTGCCCAGCCCGATCATCCGTGCCCGGGCCTCAAGCAGATCCGGTAGCGCCTCGGTCACCGTCCGGATGACCTC
>CALLOB010000018.1 GCA_938005315.1 uncultured Phycisphaerae bacterium | reverse complement strand
CGGACGCGGCGCAGCGCGGAATCGCGGACGCGACGGAGCGCGTCCCTCCGGGGGCGCGAAACCGGATGCGGCGCAGCGCGGAATCGCGGACGCGACGGAGCGCGTCCCTCCGGGGGCGCGAAACCGGACGCGGCGGGGCGCGTTTCCTCGAGAGGTCTCCGCTCTCTCGGGGCCACAGACAAAAGGATTCAGGCCGTCAGGCCCTCGCAGTCGACCCGGCCGCGCTCAACCGCCGGCGCCGCGTGAAACGAACCGATAGGTGCCCGATTCCAGCTCGCAGACCGCGACGCCGGGTTCCATGCGCACGGACCGCACGCCCACGGCCGACGCGGCAGGCCGGCCGCCCTCGGTGACGCCGTCGAGGTCGCGTGCGGGGAGCCGCAGCGTGGCGGTGGTGTTGGCCGGGACGGTGACGGCGGCGTGGAGATCCTCTCCCTGGAGCTTCCACTCCACGGCGATCCGTCCGCAGATCGAATCGTAGTGTCCGCGGGCCCAGGTCAGTCCGCCGCCGGGGCGCGGACTGAGGATCGCATGCCGGTAGCCGGGATGTTCCTCGTCGGGGTTGATGCCCAGGATGACGCGATACATCCACTCGCCGACCGAGCCGATGGCATAGTGGCAGAAGGAGTTCATGCCCGGGTCCTGGAAGCCGCGGCCGGCGACGTAGCCGTCCCAGCGTTCCCAGATGGTGGTCGCGCCCTGTTCGATGGTGTATCCCCAGGAGGGGATGGTACGGTTGTTGAGCAGCATGTAGGCGACGTCGTTGCGGCCGTTGCGGGTGAGTTCCTTCATCAGCAGGATGGTGGTCAGGAAGCCCGTGGAGATGTGGTCCTTGTATGCCCGGATGCGTTCCAGCAGGTGCTCAAAGGCGGCCGGGCGCAGCTCCTGGGGTACCAGGTCGAAGGCCAGAGCCAGGGCGTAGGCGGCCTGGGTGTGGTTCTCGACGCGGCCGTCGGGACGGACGTAGGCCCTGATGAACGCCTCGCGGATGCCCTCGGCCAGCCGGGCGTAGTTCCGGGCGTGCTCCTCTCGCCCCAGGATGCCGGCCATGCGGGCGACCAGGGAGGCGGACTGGTGGAAAAAGCCGGTCGCGAAGACGTCCCGCGGCATTTCCGCCTCGCCCTTGGGGAAGCCCTCGAGCTGGAGGGTATCGCCGTTGAGCCAGTCGCCGTACACCATGGGCCGGCCCTGCTCGTTCTTCCAGAGCAGGTCGGGGTTATGGCGGTGGATGAAATCCACCCAGCCGCGGCAGGCCTCGAAGTGCTCGGCCAGGATGGCGCGGTCGTTGTAGTTGACCCAGGTGCGCCAGGGCACGATCACGCCGACGTCGCCCCAGGCGGGGTTGCCGGAGAACCGGACGTCGGGGTCGTAGGGCTGGGGGGCGAAATCGGGGAAGCGGCCGTCGGCGGAGCGGTCGTCGGACAGATCGCGGGCCCACTTGGTGAAGAAGGCGGCCATATCCATGTTGAAGCAGGCCGACTGGGCGAAGACCAGCATGTCGCCGGACCAGCCCATGCGTTCGTCGCGCTGGGGGCAGTCGGTGGGCACGCCGTGCATGTTGTCGCGGTGGGTCCAGACGATGTTGCGCATCAGCCGGTTGAGCATCGGGCTGGAGCACTCGAAGGCTCCGGCCGGCGGGGGGGTCGAGTGGAACACGCGGGCGACGATGGTGTCAGGTCCGGGGCGGGTGCCGACGACTTCGACGTAGCGGAAGCCGTGGTAGGTGAAGCGCGGCTCGAAGACCTCCTCGCTGCGGCCGGCGCAGATGAACTCGTCTTCCTGGCGGGCGCCCAGCTGGGGGTTGATGTTCTCGTACGGCTTCATTCGCAGGTTGTCGCGGTAGAGGTGGCCGTCGTCCTGGAGCATCTCGGCGTGGCGCAGGCGGATGCGGTCGCCGGCGGCGGCTCGGCGGACCGTGATCCGGCAGCAGCCGGCGACGTTCTGCCCGAAGTCGACGACGTACACGCCCGGCGCCGGCTCGGTGATCGCCGCCGGGCGCAGTTCCTCGGTGACGCGGATGGGCTCGTTGGGCTGGGCGACCAGCGGCGCGGCGATGCGGTTCAGCGTCTCGACCCCGGTCCAGGCCGAGTCGTCGAAACCGGGGGCGTCCCAGCCGGCCGGCTCCATCCGGGCGTCGCGGACCTCGCCGTCCAGGAGGCAGGCCTTGCGGATCGGTCCGTCGGCCAGCGACTTCCACGAGTCGTCGGTGACGACCGTCTGCGTGGTACCGTCGGCATAGGTGATCTCGAGCTGGGCGAGGAATCGCCGGCACAGCCCGTAGTGTCCGCGGAGCGGGCCGCCCTCGACGACGTGGGAGATGCCCAGCCGGCCGGCGTACCAGCCGTCGGCTACCATCGCCGCCAGCACGTTTTCGCCTTCCTGCAGCAGGCCGGTCACGTCATAAGTCTGGTACTGGACGCGCTTGTGGTAGTCGGTCCACTCCGGGGCCAGCCGGCGGTCGTCGGCGGGCCGGCCGTTGATCCGGGCGTCGTAAGCGCCCAGCGCCGAGGCGGTCAGGAACGCCCGGCGAACGGGTCCGGACACGTCGAAGCGCTTGCGGAACAGGGGCACCGGCCGGGCCGGCAGCGGCTGGCGATGCTCGCTCTCTCCCGGCACGCTGACCCACACCGCCTTCCAGGCCTGAGGCTCCAGAAGGCCCATGCGCCAGCCGGCGACCTCGCTCCACGGGGAGGCCGTGCCGTCCTCGAGCCAGACGCGGACTTTCCAGAACACCTGTCGGGCCGATCCCAGCGTCGCTCCCGCGTAATGGATCTGGTTGGTCTCGGCCGAAGCGACGCGGCCGCTGTCCCACAGGTCGCCGCGGTCGGCGTCCAGGGTCTCGCGGTCGCCGGCGACCAGGATCTGCCAGGCCGCCTGCCGGACGCCGCGGCGGTCGGACTCGACGATCCAGCTCAGCCGCGGCCGGGGCACGTCGATGGCCAGGGGATTGGTCAGGTACTCGCACCGCAGGTGCGTCGCTCTCACGTCCGACATCGCACAGGCTCCACAGCTCAGCAGGATCGAGGCGGCGATCCCGATTCGGGCGGACGACCTCATGTCTGCAACCTCCGACGACGTCGCGGATCCCGAACCGGGCCGGTTCGCGCGCGGGAGTCGGGGAACAGGTTACCGGAAACCGCGGGGCAATCCAGCGGGTCGGGGTGTCCGACCGCCGCGGGGGTTCCAGATCCGCGGCGCGGCGGCGATCGGGCGATCGCCGCGGGACCGGTCGGCCCGTTCACCGCGTCCAGGCCCGCTCGATCTCTTCCAGGCTGCGGCCCTTCGTCTCGGGCACGAACGCCAGCACGAACGCGCACATCATCGCCGCCAGCGCCGCGTAGATGAAGAAGACCCGTTCGTGGAGCAGTTCCTGAAGTATCGGAAAGGTCTGGGCCACCGCCAGGCAGGCCCCCCACACCGCGACGGTGGCGATGGCCACGCCCCGGCCGCGCACCTTGTTGGGGAAGATCTCGGCGATCACGACCCACACGACGCCCCCGACGCCCAGGCCGAAGCTGGCGACGTAAAGCAGGATGATCGCCACCTTGGCGGCCGCGTGGATCGTGCCGGAGCCCATCAGCAGGCCCGCCAGGACCATGGAGACGGCCATGCCGGCGGTGCCGATGGCCAGCAGCGGGCGGCGGCCGATGCGGTCGATGATCACCAGCGAGACGACGGTCACGATCATGTTGGTGACGCCTATGGGCACGGTGGCCCAGACGGAGTCGGCCTTCTGGACGAATCCGGCCTGCTGGAAGATGCGCGGGCCGTAGTAGATCACCGCGTTGATCCCGCTGATCTGCCCGAGCACGGCCAGGACCACGGCGATCAGCAGCGCGACGCGCAGGCCGGGGGCGAACAGCTCCCGCAGGCTGCCGGACTCGCGACGCAGCGACTCGCGGATCTCGGCCAGCTCGTTTTCGGCGTGGGCGGCGCCGCCGACGCGGGCGAGTACATCGAACGCCCGCCGTGAAAGGCCCTGTTTGGCCAGCCAGCGGGGGCTTTCCGGCACGTAGGTCAGGGCGGCAAGAAGGCCCAGCGCCGGCACGGCCGCGGAGGCGAACATCCAGCGCCAGTTGTTCGGGCCGACATCCACGAGCAGCCCGCAGGCGAGGTAGGCCAGCAGGATGCCGGTGACGATGGCCATCTGGTTGAGGGTCACCAGGGCCCCGCGGATCCGGGCCGGGGCGATCTCGGCGATGTACATCGGCGAGACCATCGAGGACACGCCGACGGCCAGTCCGCCGACGAAGCGGGCGACGACCAGCTGCGTGAGCGTGCGCGGCAGGCCGGCCAGCACCGCCGACACCACGTAGAGCACGGCCGCCGTCAGCAGCACGCGCTTGCGGCCCAGCCGGTCGCTGATCGTACCGGCGGCCCCGGCGCCGATCATGCAGCCGATCAGCAGACTGCTGACCATGAACCCTTCCCAGGCCGCGTTCAGGCTGAAGTGGTCCTTGACATACGTGCCGGCCCCGGAGATGACCGCCGTGTCGTAGCCGAACAGCAGCCCGCCGACGGCGGCGACGGCGGAAACGAGGTAGAGATAAAGCCGGCTGCCCTCTGCGGGCGATGCGGTGCGATCGTCTGCGGATTCGGGCATCGTCGGGTCCTCCAGGGTTGTGGCCGGCGGCCGGACCGGGCGGCGAAGAGCCGATGATGATAGCCCCATGCGGCCGGATCACAAGGGAGGATCGCAGCCCGGCGTTCCGGGGTGCACTTGTGGGCCTTCAGCAGGCGGTGCGTCAGGGCGGGGCTTTGGCCGGTGGCGGGCGATGGCGTATGATGACGGCCGCCGGCGCGCCGGGGCGGGCATTTCCGCCGCCGTGCATTCAGCCGCGGTGCACGCAGCCGCACCACGCGACCGGAGAGCCCGGGCGATGGGGGTGCGGCGGAGCCAGCTCCGCCTGACGACGGAACCGCTCATGGAGCAGTTGCTCGACTACCTTCGCAGTCTGACCCGCCCGGAGGCCTACCCCCCGGCCAAGGTGCTGCTGGAGATGGCCATGATCGGGGCGGTGGTCTACACCGTGCTGCGTTTTCTGCACGGCACCCGCGGCGCGCGGCTGCTCCAGGGGCTGGTGAGCCTGCTGGTGGCGAGCCTGGTGATTTTGCGGGTCGCCGCCGAGCGGCTGGCGCTGGAGCGGATCACGGTGCTGATGCAGCCGTTCATCCTGATGATTCTGCTGACCACGCTGGTAGTGTTCCAGCCGGAGCTGCGCCGCGGGCTGATGCGGCTGGGCGAGACCCGCTGGCGGCGGACGCGCCGCTCGGAGGTCGATCGGGTGGTCCGGCCGGTGGCGGCGGCCTGCGCCGAGCTGGCCAAAACCAAGATCGGTGCGTTGATCGCCATCGAGCGGGACATCGGGCTGTCGGGGCTGACCGACCAGGGCGTCAAGCTGGACGCCCGGCTGTCGTCGGAGCTGCTGATGACCCTCTTCTGGCCGGGAACAGCGCTTCACGATCTGGGGGTGATCATCCAGCGCGGGCGGGTGGCGGCGGCGGGCTGCCCCTTTCCGCTGGCCGACGAGCATGTGCTGGACCGGACGCTGGGCAGCCGTCACCGTGCGGCTCTGGGGCTGAGCCTGGACTCCGACGCGGTGGTGGTGGTGGTCAGCGAGGAAACCGGGGCCATTTCCATCGCCGAAGGGGGCCGGCTGGAGCGGCATATCCCGCCGGACCGGCTGGCCGCCGTGTTGCGGAGCCACCTGATGCGGATGCCGGAGAGTTCGCCGGATCTCCAGGAGGGACCCGACGAGGATCTGGCGGTTCCGCCGTCCAGGCCGCTGGGTCTCAAGGCGGCGTCGGCCGTGGGTTCGGCGGGCAAGGACGCCGGCCTCGAGGCGGCCGGTGGGGAGAGACCGGGAGGCGTTCCTCCCGGAAGCCCGGCGGAAGCGAAAGCGACATGAAGACGCAGCTGCAGCTCATCGCCGCCAGCGCGGCATTGACGGTGCTGATCTGGGTGTACGCGGACCGCCTCGGCCATGCCACGGCGGAATTGCGGGTCGAGGTAACGGTCAATGCTCCGCCGGACGTGATCCCCCGGATCGTCGGGGCCTCCGAGGACAAGCCTCAGAGCCTGTTCGTGCGGGTGCAGTGCCGGGGTACGAACGCGGCCATCCAGCGGGTCGAGCAGTCGCTGCTTCCCGGCAATGTCGCCTTCCAGGTGTCGGTGCCGACTCCCGAGGACCTTCAGGGTTCCGGCCCGCACGAGATCGGCATCCGCAAGGAGATCGCCCGGGCGCTGCGCGACCGGGGGCTGGAGCTGATCGATCCGGGCCGGACGGCGGTGCAGGTGACGCTGGACCGGCTGGTGGCCGTGCCGGTGGAGGTGGAGGTCGATCCGGGCACCTATACCGAGGCCCTGGACGGCAAGCCGCTGGTCCAGCCCAGGACCGTGACCATGCGGATGCTGGAGAGCGATCGCAGCCAGTTGGGCGCGACCGCTCCGCGACTGATGGTGCCGGTGGCCGACCAGCTGGCCAAGTTCGAGGACACGCTGGAAAACACCTTCCGCGCGCCGCTGAGTTCCCCCTGGCCGGGGATCAAGGTGGCGTTCGATCCGCCGGAGGTGGCGGTGACCGCGCGGCTGAAACAGTCCTATGAAACGGTGTCCCTCTCTCTGATCCCGGTGGGCAAGCTGTTGCCCTGGGACTGGCCCGCGGACAAGTACGAGATCGAGTTCAAGGAGGACGCGGACCGTCTGCAGCGCATCGACATCCGGGTGGCGATCGGCAGGTCGGCGGTTCCGACGCCGGCGGACGTGGCGGCCTATATCCCGATCGACGACCGGGACCTGCCGCCGGATTCGGCCGGTACGCAGCCGGCGGGGGCGGAGGACAGCTGGCGCGAACGCGAGGTCCGCTTCCACTTCCTCGGGGAGTTCAGCGACGTGAAGATCGAGGGGCCGCCCCGGCTGATCCGTTTCCGGGTGAAGCGGCGCCCGACGGGGCTTGCCCCGGCGGTTCCGGCGACGCCGGCGGCGGCCGTTCCGTCGCCCTGAGTCCTGGACTGGCGGTGCGTCGGCGGCAGCCGGCTATAATGCCTCCCATGAGCACCATGAACCTCGAGGAATACGCGGTTTCTCTGGGGCAGGCCGCCCGGCGTGCCGGAAGGATGCTGTCGCTGACCACCGGAGCCCAGCGTCATGCGGCGCTGAAGGCCATGGCCGCGGCGTTGCGCGAGCAGTCCGGCTGGCTGGCGGCTGAAAACGCCAGGGACATGGCGGCGGGGCAGGCGGCGGGGCTTTCGGCGGCCTTGCTGGACCGGCTGCGGCTGGATGAGGGCCGGATCGCCAGGATGGCCGCGGCGGTGGAGGAGATCGCGGCCCAGCCGGACCCGGTCGGGCAGGTGATCGAGGGATGGGTGCGGCCCAACGGCCTGCGGATCGAGAAGCGGCGGGTGCCGCTGGGCGTGGTGCTGATCATGTACGAGGCCCGGCCGAACGTGACCACCGACGCGGCGGCCCTGTGCATCAAGAGCGGCAACGCCTGCATCCTGCGCGGCGGCAAGGAGTCGTACCACTCGAACGCGGCCCTGGGCGAGGCCATCGGCGCGGGCTTGCGGCGGGCCGGGCTGCCGGCCGAGGCGGTGCAGGTGGTCGGGACGACGGACCGGGGGCTTGTGCCGCCGTTGCTTCATCAGGAGGAGTACATCGATCTGGTGATCCCGCGCGGGGGCGAGTCGCTGATCCGGGCGGTGGTGGCCGAGTCGCGGATTCCGGTGATCAAGCACTACACCGGCAACTGCCACGTGTATGTCGACGCCGGCTGCCCGCTGGAGCTGGCCGAGGCGGTGGTGATGAACGCCAAGACGCAGCGGCCGGGCGTGTGCAACGCCGCCGAGTCGTTGCTGTTCCACCGGGAGGCGGCCGACAGGCTGCTGGCGGCGGTGTGCGGGCGGCTGGCGGCGGCGGGAGTGGAGATCCGGGGCTGCGGGCGCACGCGGGAGCTGTTTCCGGCGGCCCGTCCGGCGACCGAGGCCGACTGGGCGGCCGAGTACCTGGATCTGATCATCGCGGTGAAGGTGGTGGACACGCTCGAGGAGGCGATCGAGCACATCAACCGCTGGGGCTCGCACCACACCGACGCGATCCTGACGACCGACGTCGGTTCGGTGGAGGCCTTCGTCGCCGGCGTGGATTCCGGCAACGTGATGGTGAACTGCTCGACGCGTTTCAGCGACGGCGGCGAATACGGCCTGGGGGCCGAGATCGGCATCAGCACGGACAAGCTCCACGCCCGCGGTCCGATGGGCGCGGCGGACCTGACGACCTACAAGTGGATCGTGACCGGACGGGGGCATGTGCGCACCTGAGCGGCGGCCGGCGGATGGACGACCGGCCGGACCGGCCTTACGATCCAGCGGCTTCGCGTGTCGAGGCGACCGCCCGGCTTCCCATGAGCAACTGCCGCCTGTGCAACCGGAGCCGACTCGTGCCGAGGCATCGCATCGGCGCGGTGACCGTGCAGTCGTGCGCTGACTGCGGCTACGTGCAGGTCGCCGAGCAGCCTGAGCCCGAGGAGCTCCACGAACTTTACGCCCCGGCGTATTTCGACCACGGCAAGTACTCGGACGCCTTCGCCCTGCGTCGCGAGCACGCCCGGCGGCTGGCGATGATGCGACGGGTCGGCGTGCGTCCGGGGGCCCGGGTTCTGGACGCCGGCTGCGCCACCGGCGACTTCATCGCCGCGGCCGGCGCGACCTATGAGATGTGGGGGCTGGACATCTCGGAATACGCGGTGGCCCGTGCGCGGGAGGCCAACCCGTCGGCGGCCGAGCGGATCCGGTCGGGCCTCGTCGAGCAGCAGGACTACCCTGCCGGCTTCTTCGACGCGGTGGTGTTGTGGGACGTGCTGGAGCATCTGTGGGATCCGGTGGCGACCTGCCGCCGGCTGGCGGCGGCCCTGCGTCCCGGGGGGCTGCTGCTGGTCTCCACGCCGAACATCGGGGCCTGGACCGCCCGGCTGATGGGGCGGCGCTGGGCGTTCATGACCGTTCCGGAGCATCTGGGTTTCTTCGACCGGCGGACCATGACCATGCTGATGGAGCAACGGCTGGGGCTGAGGGTGGTCTGGTGGCGGACCCGCGGAAAGTGGGCCAACCTGGGGTTCCTGATGTATAAGCTCAGGCGGGTGTTTCCCGGGGCGGTCCCGCAGGCGCTGGTCGATCTGTTCCGCGGGCCGGGGCTGCGCCGGCTGGCGGTGTACGTACCGACCGGCGACATCCAGTACGCCGCGGCCCGCAAGCCCGAGGAGTCAGGCACGGCATGACCGAGTACACCATCATCATTCCGGCCTACAATGAGGGCCACGTGCTGGGGCGGGTGCTGGAGGAATTCGGCCATCCGCCGGGCTGTCGCGAGATCATCGTGGTGGACGACGGTTCGACGGACCGTACCGCCGAGATCGCCCGGGCCCATGGTGCCCGGGTCGTGGTCCAGCCCTACAACAAGGGCTACGGGGCCGCCCTGAAGGCCGGGATCGAGGCGGCCGGAACGGAGATCGTCATCACCTGCGACGGCGACGGCCAGCACCGCCTCGAGGACGTGCTGCGGGTGGCGGCCGAGGCCGGGCGGCACGACATGGTGGTCGGGATGCGCGGCCGCGACTCGCGCAAGGACTGGCTGCGGGTTCCGGGCAAGGCGATCCTGGGTTTTTTCGCCAACATCCTGACCCGCCGGCGGATTCCGAACCTGAACTCCGGGCTGCGGTCGTTCCGCCGGAGCGTCATTCTCCGCTACCTGCACCTGATGCCCTCGGGTTTCTCGTTTTCGACGACCAGCACGATCGCGATGTTCCGGATGGGCTATTCCGTGCATTACGTGCCGATCCGGGTCGAGCAGCGGGTCGGCCGCCGCAGCACCGTCCGGTTCCTCGAGGACGGCTTCCGCACGTTCATGCTGATCGTCAACCTCACGGTGCTGTTCAACCCCATGCGGGTCTTCCTGCCGCTGGCGGGGCTGTTCTTGCTGGGCAGCCTGGTCTACTTTATCCTCTACAGCGTCACGGTCCGGGTGCATGTGACCGCGTCGATGGTGCTGCTGTTCGTGACCGGCGTCCTGACCTTCTGCCTGGGCATCATCTGCGAGCAGGTGTCGGCGATCCGCAGGGAGCTGCACCACTGACCGGGCCGTGACGAGCGCCTGGAGCATCACGGAGAGCCAGACCATGTGCGGGATCTTCGGCGTCCTGGCCGGGCCGGACGCGCCGCTTTCCGCCCGCAGGATACAGGACATCGTCGATGTGTTGTTCCGCCTGTCCGAGTCGCGCGGCAGGGAGGCCGCGGGCGTCGCGGTGCTTTCGCCGGACGCGATCCGGGTCTACAAGGAGGCCGTTCCCGCCTCGGTGATGATCCGCACGCCCGAGTACCGCGGGCTGGTCGGTCAGGCTCTTTCGGGGGTCTCCTCCAACGGTTCGCCCGGGCGCGCGATCGCCATCATCGGTCACTCGCGCCTGGTGACCACCGGCGGCCAGAACGACCGCCGCAACAACCAGCCGGTGATGAATGCCGGCACCGTCGGCGTCCACAACGGGATCGTGGTCAACGACCGGCAGCTCTGGGAGGCGTTTCCCGATCTCTCGCGCAACGGCGAGGTCGATTCGGAGGTCATCGTCGCGCTCATCCGGCGGTTTCTGACGCGGACCGGCTCGCTGGCCGGGGCGGTGCGCGAGGCTTTCAGGCGGATCCGCGGCGCCGCGTCGGTGGCGGTGCTCTTCGAGGACCTCGACCAGGCGGTGCTGGCCAGCAACAACGGCTCGCTGTACGCCTGCTTCGACGCCGGCGGGCGGCTGGGCGTGTTCGCCTCCGAGCGGTACATCCTGCGGGTGCTGATCCGCAGGAAGCTGGCCGGCCTGCTGCGGGAGGACGGGATCGTGCACGTCCGCCCCGGGACCGGGCTGGTGATCGGGCTGCAGGACCTCCGGCGGACGACGTTCGCGCTGGACGCCGACGACGGCCTCGATGTGCCGCCGGCAGACCGGGAACCGCCGCGCCGCATCGAGGAGATCGTCCCGGCTCCCAACGGGCGGCCCCGCGGCGCCCTCCGCAGCAGCGTCCTGGCTCCGGGCGTGTTCTCGGCCGACCGACCGCCGCCGGAGCCGGGTTTCGACCAGGCCGCGATCGATGCCCTGCGCCGCTGCACGCGATGCATCCTGCCGGAGACGATGCCGTTCATCACCTTCGATGCCGACGGCGTCTGCAATTACTGCCACCGGCATCTGTCGGCCCGGGGCCAGGGCCGCGAGAAGCTCGAGGCCCTGCTGGCGCCGCACCGCAGCCGCGACGGCTCGCCGGACTGCCTGGTGGGGCTCAGCGGCGGGCGGGACAGCAGCTACGGGCTGCACTACATCAAGACGGAACTGGGAATGCATCCCATCGCCTTCACCTACGACTGGGGCATGGTCACCGATCTGGCCCGGCGGAACATTTCGCGGCTGTGCGGCCGGCTGGGGGTGGAGCACATCCTGGTGTCGGCGAACATCGCCCGCAAGCGCGACCATATCCGCCGCAACGTGTCGGCGTGGCTGCGCCGGCCGCACCTGGGCATGATTCCGCTGTTCATGGCCGGCGACAAGCAGTACTTCTACCAGGCCAAGCGGCTCAAGCGGCAGACCGGCGTGCCGATCATCATGCTCTGCGAGAACATGCTCGAGCGGACCCACTTCAAGGCCGGCTTCGCGGGCACGCGGCCGTTCACCGAGGATCCCGACCACGTGTACACCCTGCCGGTGGCGGACAAGCTCCGGATGATCGCCTTCTACGGCCGGCAGTACCTGACCAACCCGGGCTACCTGAACCGCTCGATTCCCGACACGCTGTTCGCCTACGCCTGCTATTACCTGATCAGCCGCGACTACGTGAACCTCTACCGCTTCATCGACTGGGACGAGCGGGTGATCGAGGACACCCTGCGGAAGGAATATGACTGGGAGACCGCTCCGGACACGCGCTCGACCTGGCGGATCGGCGACGGCACCGCCTCGTTCTACAACTACATCTACTACACCATCGCCGGCTTCAGCGAGCATGACACCTTCCGCAGCAACCAGATCCGCGAGGGGGTGCTGAGCCGGGAGCGGGCCCTGGCACTGGCCAGGGAGGAGAACCGCCCGCGCTGGGAGTCGATCAAGTGGTACTGCGACATCATCGGCGTGGACTTCGAGGACGCCATCCGGCGGATCAATGCGGCGCCGAAGCTCTACCACCGCGCGGGCGGGCGCGGCCGATGATGGACCAGCGCCGGCCGCTGACCGGATGCGCCGCACCGGTGCGGACGGCAGCCGGCTGGACCGCCCTGACCGGCCGAGAGAGAGTGGAATGAACGGCACGCGACGGAACCCGACGCCGGTCCCGCCCGAACGGATGCGCAGCACCGCCAACATGCTGCGACATGGGGCCTACCTGGCCCTGTACGGACTGGTCAAGCATTTCTCGTTTCCGATGATGAACCGCGCCCGCTGGGCCGTGCTCCGGCTGTTCGGGGCGAGAATCCGCTCGACCTATATCGCCGACGGCGTGCTGATCTGGTTCCCGTGGAACGTCCGCATCGGCCGGCGGTCGTCGCTCAACCAGGGGGTGATCATCGACGGCTTCGGAGGCGTGACCATCGGCGACGGCGTACGGATCGCGGCCTATGCGGTGACCAACACCGCCGATCACGCCTTCGATGATCCCGATCGGATGATCTGCGACCAGGGCTTCCTGGTTGCCCCGGTGGTCATCGAGGACGACGTCTGGATCGGCACCGGCGCGGTGGTCGGCAAGGGCGTGCGCATCGGTCGGGGCAGCGTGATCGGGGCCGGCGCGGTGGTCACCCGGGACGTTCCCCCATGCTCGGTGGCCGTCGGCGTGCCGTGCCGGGTCATCCGTCGCCGCGGTCCCGGGCCGCCGTCGCCCGAGGCGGGTCGCCCCGCATGATCCCGGCGCTGATCAAGCAGGCTTCCGGCGGCGAACGCAGGTTCGGCCGCGATGTCGTCTGGAATCTCGGCAGCCTGGCGGTCCTGGGGGCCAGCGGCATCGTCATCAACATCGTGATCGCCGGCCTGCGGGGGCCCGAGGCCCTGGGCGTCTTCAACCAGCTGTTCGCGTTCTACATCGTGCTTTCCCAGCTGGCCGTCGGCGGCCTGCAGTTCTCGGCCCTGCAGCAGGTCTCCTATCACCAGCACGACCTGCGGGCCTGCTCGCGGGTCGCCTGCGCCGCCCTGATCCTCGTTGCGGCCGTCGCCGCGGCGGTCTGCCTGGTCGCCCTGGCCGGCCGGGAACTGGCCGCCGGGCTGCTGGACAGTCCGCAGGTGGCCGCGGGCATCGCCTTCGCCCTGCCCGGGCTGTTTCTTTATGCCCTGAACAAGGTGCTGATCAACGTGCTCAACGGCCTGCGGCACATGCGGGCCTACGCGATCTTCCAGTCGCTGCGCTTCGTGTTCATTCTGGCGTCGATCGTGGGGCTGATCCGCGCCGACGCCCCCGCCGAGCGACTCCCGCTGGCCCTGTCGATCGCCGAGGCCGCCCTTTTCGTGAGCCTCATGCTCTACATCCACCTGCGCCTGTTCGCGCTGGTGCCCGGCCGGGGCACGGCCGCCTGGTTCCGGCCGCACCTGTCCTACGGGCTCCGCGGCGTGCTGAGCGGCATCGTCCACGAGATCAACACCCGCGTGGACGTGCTGGTGCTGGGCTTCTTCCTCGACGACGCGACGGTGGGGCTCTACAGCTTCGCGGCGGTGATCGCCGAGGGCTTCGGCCAGCTCGCCGTCGCAGTACGCTGGAACGTGGATCCGCTCATCGGGCGGTGCTTCGCCGAGCACCGCCGATCCGACATCGAAGTTCTGGCCCGGCGCATCCGGCGGGTCTTCTGGCCGGCGGCGGCCGGCGTCGGGCTGCTGGCCGTGCTGGGGTACCCCGTGCTGCTGGCGGTGTTCATGCCGGGCGCGGGATTCGGCGACAGCTGGTCGGTCTTCGCGATCCTGGTGGCGGCTCTGGCCTTCAACGCCGGCTGGAGGCCGTTCATGGGGCTGCTTCTGCAGAGCGGACGTCCCGGCATGCACACCCTGCTGGTGCTCGGTGTGGCGGTGTGCAACCTGGTGCTGAACATCCTGTTCGTGCCGGTGCTGGGCATGCAGGGCTCCGCGGCCGCGACCGGCCTGGCGTACATGCTGGAGGCGGGTCTGATCTCCGTTTTCGCCCGTCGGGTTCTGGGCATCCGCGTGTGAAGAGGCGTCCTGGCCGCCTCGTGGTCCGGCGGTCGTGCTTCATGCGTTTCGGCCGCGGACCGCCCTGAGGTATAAGACACGGGCGTCGCGCCCGGCGCGGACGCCGGCGCGCCGACGCCCGATACCCGATGCGGGGCTGCTCCGACATGCTGGCTCAACTGGCCTTCCTCTCCGGATTGCAGCTGCTGGGCATGCTGTTTGCCGCCGGTCCGGCACGGCGGACCTCCGCGGCCTTCGCGGCCTGCTCGGGCCTGCTGTGGGGGCTGATGCTCTGGGTGATCGTCGGGCTGGTGCATCTCAACACAGGAATCCCCTACACGGCCGCAACCGTGTTTCCGGCCCTGGGCATGCTGGGCCTGGCATCGGCGGCCGTGGCGGTTCGCTCTGGAGCCGTCGACGCGGCCGCCGCACGCCGACTGGGGCTGATGTACCTGGGGTCGGTTCTGGTGATCGCGGCCGTGCTGCCGTTCGACATGACCGCCGTCTCGTTCGATTCCATGCGGCAGATGGCGCTGGGGCGGATCTTCGCCGGGCACCCCAAGGTGGAAATCATCGCCCTGGAGGAGGGGTTCGGGAACTGGGCGCCCTTCCTGCCGCTGATTCACGCGGCCGCCCCGATGATCGGCGTGGACTACCTTTCCGCCCTGCATCCGTGCATCTTCCTGAGCCTGGCGGCCTGTTTCGTCGTGCTCGGCCGGATGATGCTGCTGGAGCTGGGCCGCCCTGCGGCGGAGGCGCTGGTCCTGCCCGCCGTGGCCGCCTGCGTATCAGGCAGCACGTTTTTCTTCGCCTATCAGGCGTTCTACATCCACAACAGCCTGCCCGTGACGGCCTATGTCACGGTTTACGCCGGCACGTTGTGGCTGGCTCTGAGGCAGCGTCGGCCGCAGTGGCTGGTCTTCTCGATGGCGGCGCTGACCTGCTTCTGCCTGGCCCGGTGCGAGAGCGTGCTGTTCGCGGCGGTCATGCTTCTTCCGCTGATCGCCGCCGTGGAACTGCCTTATCGCATTCGCCTGGCCTGCGTGCTGCCCTTCGCCGCAGCCATGATCCTCTGGCAGATGCGGCTGGTGCTGCTGATCGGCACTCAGGCGGATATCCTGACCCCCCAGCGTGTGGCCGCTCAGACCCTGCTGCTGGGAGGAACCGGCGTCCTGGCCGTTCTGACCGCCCGGCCCTTCGGTCGGCGGCTGGCGGCGGCGAGCGTCCCTCTGGCGCTGCTCGCGCTGGGAGTCGGTGCCGGCGGGCTGTCGGTCGCCCGGCCGGAGCACATGGCTCGTTGCGCGACGGCCATTCTGACGAACCTGGCCTTTGAGGGCGGCTGGAGTGCCTTGTGGTATCTGGCGGCCGGGTTGATCCTGCTGGTCTGGACCGCGCCGCCCATTCCGCACCAGCAGGTTCTGACCGTCCCGCTGTGGGCCGTTCCCCTCGGTGCCTACGCGATGGGAGCGATGCGCGTGCCGTACCGCCTGGGGTTCGGCGATTCGGCCAACCGCATGATGACGCACATCGTCCCGCTGGTGCTGCTTTACGTGCTGCTGCGGGGCTGCGGTGGCGTGAGTCGTGTCCGATCCACGGACGACGCCCGGCGACTGCGACGGCGGCTGGCCCTGCTGGCGGCCGGCGCGGCCGCGGTTCTGGCCGCCGCATGGGTCGCAAAGCAGACCAGCGGCGTCGTGGACGTCGTGCTCATCGAGGCGCCAGCCGCGCACGGCCATTCCGGCGAGCTTGCCGACAGCCCGTTTCATGCGGTGCTCCGGGCCTCGTCCCGGCCGGGGGGCGTACGGGCCGCCCTCAGGGGTCCGGCGGCGCTCACCATCGACCTCGGTCGGACTCAGCGCGTCTCGGCGCTGATCCTGGAGGAACTCGACGCCTCAACGGCTTTTCTCGATTATGCCTGGGATGTCTCCGCCGACCGTCAGAGCTGGGCCACGGTTTTCGATACCCGGGATCCCCGGGCCTGCACCGCCTTGCGGCTGGGGCCGCTGACCTGGGCTCACGACGTCCGGCAGGTCGATCCGTTCAGGTTCGCCCGTCTGCGCTTCCGATCCAACGTCTCCGGTCAGCCGCTGGCCGTGCGCCGCATCGCGGTGATGACCGGCGCCGGCCGACTCCGTCCGGAACAGCAGGTCAGCCGTTTCTTCCGCGACCTGGCCGAACAGGCGACGGTCATCCGCGAGCCGGCGTTCCGTGGACCACCCATGTGGGCCGGCCGGCACGACTTCGCCGCCGCCCTGCAGGGCGCATCCACCGAGGATTACCCCATGGCGGTCGAACCCGGACCGGCCGAAGTCGTTCTGGACTTTGGTCGACCGGTGCGGGCCGAAAAGCTGCTGATCGAGGAGTACTCGCGGACCGCGCCGTTGACGGATTGCGCCTGGGATGCCTCGGCGGACATGGAAACCTGGCACACGGTGGTCGACACCGCCGTGTCGGGACGACCGCCGAGCTCCCCGCACGCCCCGCTGCAGTGGTCCTGCGATCTGAGCGCGGCCGGAGAGTTCCGCTATCTGCGTTTCCGCTTTCGTGCCGGAGGGCTGGACGACACCATGATCCTTCGGCGCGTGGCCGTGCTGGAGAAGACGCCCGACGGCCTGGCGGTTCCAACCACCGGACCGGCCGACGGTTATTCAGGAGGCTGAGCGGTCGTGGACCCGTATACGAGATTCCAGGAGCGGGATGTCGCCGCGGCGCGGCCGGCCGGCCTGCTGGAGCGCGCCGCTCCACTGCTGGCCGGGGTCGCGGTGCTCGCGGGCCTGATCCGGGCGATCGGTCCCGAGAGGGTTCGCGACGCGCTGCCGAATCCCTCGGCCACCACGCTGTGCCTGGCGGCCCTGGCACCGGTTGCGATCCTGCTGCTGCCGGGACGCCTGTGGTCCCGGGTCGTACGGGCGGCCGTGCCGATCGCGATGCTGGCCTGTATCGTGGTCAACGTCCGCGACTTCCCGCGGCTGAATCGCTCGGTCTTCTGCCCCCTGGCGATACGAAGCCGACATGACCTTGTCAGCCTGGCCGACAACCCGCGAACCTGGCGCGAGCTGGGCCAATACCACATGTACGGCCTGATCCGTCGCCACGCACAGGGGCGGCGGATCGTGACCCATGACGAGGCCGTGCTCAGCCGCTGGTATCTGACCACGTTCTCGAACGTCTCGGCCTACGAGGTGCAGGAATACGCATACGCGCTGACGGCCGAGCAGGCAGAAGCCCTCAAGAAACTGGAACACCATCGGCTGCAGCACCCGCAGGTGCCCGAGGATGTCCACTACCTGATCGTGCCGGTGACGACGACCGCCGCCACCTGCGACTTCCGCGTTTTCAGCCACGGTCGGGAGCACTTCCTGTTGCCTGAGGGCATGCCCCTGCCCGGCCCGGTTGCCACCCGCGATCATTGACCCGCCGTGCTCACCGGGGCGGAGGGCGCCGGCATCGGGGTCTGGCCGGCCCCACGGCTCGACCTGATCGGGAATGCCCCCCTGCCCTGTCGGGGGCTGCCCGCCGCTCGCGCAGGACCGGGCCGTCGGGCACTTCGTGCGCGAGTCGGGAAGCACAAGCCCGGCAAAGGTGCGCCGTTCGGGAAAGGCGATCGGTTTTCCGCCGGATCAGGAATCCAGCGCCTCGGCCAGCACGCCGAGCAGGTGCTGAAGCGATTCCTGGTCGGCCGCCCAGCTGCCCGCCAGGAACCGTCCGCGCGCGGCGTCGATAATGGTATTGGCGTCCAGCGGGCCGGCCGGGGCCTCCAGGGCCTGGCGGTATCGGCGTTCGGCGGCGGAGGCGGAGTCGGCGTCGGGGTACTCCACAACCCACAGCACGTTGGGGTGCTCGCCCTCGACGGCCTGCACGCGGGCCACGGTCAGCATCGCCCGGCCGTCAAGCCCCAGACGGGCGTCCATGAGCGCGCCGTCCATCGGCGGCAGGGCATCCGGCCCGGCCAGGGCCAGCACCGCCGTGCTGCGGGCCGTCCAGATGCGGCATGTCTCCCGCCGGTCCGGCGGCACGGCCTCCACGAGGAAGGGGGCGTCGGCGGCCGGCAGGTTGAAGACCACGCGGTCGAAAAGGCGGCGGCAGATCTCGCGGGCCGCCTCGCTGTCGGCCCCGGTGAACCGGATGTGCACGAAGTTCCGACCCTGCCAGGCCAGCATCGCGGGGTCGGTGCCGTTGCCGAGCACCGCCCGCTGGCTGCGATCGGCGGGCGTAAGTCTCGGGGCGTCGCCGGCCAGAAGCTGGAAGATCCCGAACGCGTCAGCCGGCGTCGCCGCCTCGGCCAGCAGCACTGCGGCTGCGGCCTTGTCGTCGGCGGCCTGGTAGCCGCATTCAACGACCTGCTCGATGCTGTAGCTGCCCAGCAACGAGCGTCGCGATGCGTCGGGATGCAGTTCCCACAGTCGCTGCGGATCGACTACGCGCACCGGGCGGACCTTGATCCAGTCGACCAGCTCGACGGTCCTGGGCAGGGCTCTGGGGCCGGCCGGGTCGTCCTGTGCATCGACGCCCGTCAGGCGGTTGACCTGGGGGGTGTCGGGCCCCTGCGGCGACGGCTGGGTCTGAGCGGTTGCCGCCGGAAGGTCGTCCGGACCGGGCTCGCCCTGGCGTTCGCATGCGGTGACCAGCACAACGGCCAGGACTGCCCGCAAGGCCGCCTGGGCTTGCAGTCTCAGAATGCAGATTGACCGAGTGTGGTCTGCCATGCCGACTCCTGTCCCTGGCGGACGTGTCGAGACGGGCCGATCCCGGCGCCGTTTCGCTGACTCGCGGGATCGACGGCCGCAGATTGTACCGGGCCCGACCCGGAGGGTCGAGGCGGTTCTTCTCAGGCGTAATGCCGCAGGAGCGTGCCGGCGACCGGTCCGGCATGCCGTGACGACCGGCCCGTTTTCGCATGAATTCCGGTCAGCCCGGGCCCGGCACGGGGCGCGACCGGGACGAGGCGTTTTCCGATACTTCCGTTTGCCGATCCGGCCGCAGCCTTCCCGCCCACGCGTGGCTCGGCCCGCCGTCCTCCGGCGACGAATGCCTGTCCCGGCGGGAGCAGCTCGACCGCCGGGGGGCATGCCCGTCGCAGTCCCGATTCCGGCGCCGCGGCTTGACCGGCGACCGGGTCTCACCGATAGTAGTTCCGGCGCGACCAACGCCGGAGAGGTGCCGGAGTGGCCGATCGGGCTGGTTTCGAAAACCAGTGAACGGGTAACCGTTCCGAGGGTTCGAATCCCTCCCTCTCCGTTCTTCTTGGGTTCTCATCCCGAAAAGCCGGTTCTCGCCGGGGCTGAGCGGAGGCGACCAGCGGGGGCTGGTGCCCGGCCACCGAGGACGACGGCCATCCCGCACTGCCGCGTTTCGCGCGGCGGACCGCCCGGCCGACGATTCGGACCGGTGTCTGACGTTCTGTCGGCTTCCGGAGGCTCACTGGGCGCACCTGCGGACGACCAACCCGATCGAGTCGGTGATCTCCGGCGTCCGGCTGCGGACCAACGCGGCCAGGCGGTTCAAGAAGACCCGCCGCGGCGTGTGGCTGATGCACCAGGTGCTGACGCGTCTGAGCAAACACTGGCGGCGGCTGAAGTCGGCGCATCTGTGCCCGACGGTGCCGCTGCCTGAGTCGTGTTGGGGGAGGAGGACCAGGGCAAGGGTCGCATCAGCGGGAGGCGCGCGATGCCCCCAGGG
>CALLOB010000017.1 GCA_938005315.1 uncultured Phycisphaerae bacterium | reverse complement strand
TCGATCACCTCCCAGACGTCGATGCCCATGCGTTCAAAGAGCATCTTGAGCTCGTTGACCATCGCGATGTTCACGCAGCGGTAGACGTTCTCGATTATCTTGGCGGCCTCGGCCACCTCGCAGCTGGACACCGGCACGATGTTGCGGATGGCATGGCGGTAGAGGGCGACGGCCAGTTTGAGGCTCCTGGGGTCGTGCCCGCCGACCAGCTTGGTGATCGTCTCGGTGGTGAAGTCCTTGCGGCCGGGGTCCTCGCGCTCAGGCGAGAAGGCCAGGAAGAAGTCCCGGCCGGCCTTCAGGCCGGTGGCCTCGAGGATAGGCTTCATCAGCTCCCGGGTGGTACCGGGGTATGTGGTGCTCTCCAGGGTGACGAGATGATCCTTGCGCAGCTGGCCGGCGATCGTTTCGGTCGTCCTGACCACGTAGGTCATGTCGGGGTCACGGGTTTTGGACAGCGGCGTGGGCACGCAGATGATCAGCGCGTCGCAGGCCTTGAGGTCCGACGGGCTCGAAGAGGCCCGGAACCGTCCGGCGGCCCGCATGGCCGCAATCTGGGTATCGGGGATGTGCCGGATGTAACTGCGGCCGGCATTGAGCATCCGGACCTTTCGCCCGTCGATGTCGAATCCCAGGGTGTTCAGCCCGGCGTTGCAGAACGTCCGGGCCAGCGGAAGCCCCACGTAGCCCATGCCCAGGATGCCCACCCGCACCTGCTTGCGGTTGATCTTCTCGAGCAGCGTCTTGTCGGACAATTCGATCGCTCCTTCCTCGCGTCGCGCGGCGTCCCTGGCGCCGGGAACCGACCGGTTCATCGGGGATGCGCGGACCGGCATTGTACCTGCTGGCGTCCTGGCGACAAACGGATGCCGCACGGCTGGCGCCGGCCGAGGCTCCGGCCGCCGCGGCGCCTTGGCCATCGGGAACAACAGGCTGGGGTCCTTCGGGGTCCAGGACCACGTTTCTTCCAGCATCCGCTCCGTCTTTCATCTGCTTGATCCGCGGTTCTGCCGTCTGTTCCGGCGAGGCGCGGCCGGCTTGGCCGCGCGGCCGGAGCAGGTATAATGGCGCGTTTCCGGCGGGCATGGGCACGCCGATCATCAACCGGAGTGGGCAGTTTATGGAAATCCCCCTCAGCAGGCCGGACATCACCGAGGCCGAGCGGGCGGCGGTGCTGGCCGTCCTGGAAACCCCGCATCTTTCGCTGGGCCCCAAAGTACCGGAGTTCGAGCAGCTTTTCCGGGAGTACCTGGGCGTGCGGCACGCCCTGGCGGTCAGCAACGGCACCTGTGGGCTGGACCTTTGCCTGCGGGCGATGGGCATCGGGCCGGGCGACGAGGTCATCACCACGCCGTTCTCCTTCATCGCCAGCTCCAACTGCATCCTGTTCAACGGCGGCCGACCGGTCTTCGTGGACATCGATCCGCAGACCTGGAACATCGACCCGAACCGGATCGAGTCGGCCATCACACCCCGCACGAAGGCCATCCTTCCGGTGGACGTGTTCGGCCAGCCGGCGGACATGGACCCCATCCGCGACCTGGCCGTCCGCCACGGGCTGCGCGTGTTGGAGGATTCCTGCGAGGCGCTGGGGGCCGCCTACAAGGGCCGCAAGGCCGGGACGCTCGGCGACGCCGGGGTCTTCGGCTTCTATCCCAACAAGCAGATCACCACCGGCGAAGGCGGAATGGTGGTGACCAACGACGACGACATCGCCCGGCTGGTGGCCTCGATGCGCAACCAGGGCCGGGACGGCATGGGCTGGCTGGCGCATGCCCGGCTGGGCTTCAACTACCGGCTCAGCGACATCAGCTGCGCCCTGGGCGCGGCTCAGATGCGGCGGCTGGATGACATCCTGGCGGCCCGCCACCGGGTGGCGGAGATGTACGTCCGCCGGCTGGCCGAAGAACCGCGGGTGCGGATGCAGAAGGTCCCGGATTGCTGCCGCATCAGCTGGTTCGTGATGGTCGTGCGGCTGGACGACCGCTACACCCGCGAGGACCGCGACCGGATCATCGACGGCCTGCGCGCCGCCGGCATCGGATGCAACAACTACTTCCCCCCGATCCACCTGCAGCCGTTCTACGTCGAGAAATTCGGTTACCGCCGCGGCGACCTGCCGGTCTGCGAGGCCCTGACGGACCGGACGATCGCCCTGCCCTTCCACGGGCGGCTGACGGAGGCCGAGATCGACCGGGCGGTAAGCGTTTTCCGGTCGCTGCTGTGATCGCGAGGCCGTTTCGCGGAAGCAGTCATGATCGACGACTGGGACCTGGCGGCCACGAACCTGAACCGGATCCGCGGTCACCGCTACGAGGTCGCCGTGCTGCCCACGGCGGCCGTCGAGGCCCACAACCTCCATCTGCCGGAGGGGCAGGATTTCCGTCACGCCACCTGGGTCGCCCGGACGTGCTGCGCGGCCGCATGGGAGCGGTGCCGGTCGGTGATCTGCCTGCCGGGCATTCCCTACGGCGTGGACTGCAACATGCTGGCGTTCCCGCTGACCGTGCACGTCTCGCAGGCCGCGCTGGATGCCATGGTCCGCGACGTGATCCTGTCGATGCGGCGTCACGGCATCCGCAAGTTCGTGATTCTCAACGGCCACGGGGGCAACGACTTCCGCCCGCTGGTCCGCCAGGTGCAGTGCGATACCGACGTGCACGTCTTCCTTTGCAACTGGTGGACGGTCGGAACGGACCGTTACGCGGAAATTTTCGAGCGGGCCGACGACCACGCCGGGGAGATGGAGACCTCGGTCGCCCTGGCCCTGTATCCGGAGCTGGTGGAGATGGCCTCCGCCGACCCGGCCCGGACGCCGTCGTTCCGCTTCGAGGCCCTGGAGCGGGGCTGGGTGCAGACCAGCCGGGATTTCGCGAAACTCAACGCCGTGGCGGCCAACAGCGACCCGACCGCCGCGACGGCCGACAAGGGCCGCCGCTACCTCGAGCTGGTCTGCGGGCGGATCACGGACTTCCTGGTCGAGCTGGCCGAATCGCCGATCGACGCGGCTTTCCCCCACCGCAGCCCCTGAGCCCCATCGCACGACCCGTGGACCGCACGGCGCGACGCTGCTGGTCCGGTCCCTGTCCACCGTCCATCAGGCGTCCGAGGCCCGGCGGCGGAGGTGATCCAGGGCCACCGCCAGCACGATCACCGCGCCGATGACCATCTCCTGGACCCAGCTGGGTACCCCCACATGGTCGCAGCCGACGCGCAGGAAGGCCATGATCAGGGCCCCGATCAGCGTCCCGGGCACCGAACCCTCGCCTCCGGCCAGGCTCCCGCCGCCGATGACCACCGAGGCGATCACGTCCAGCTCGGAGCCCATGGCCGTAGTCGGATCGCCGACGTTCAGACGGCAGAACTGCATCACCCCGGCCAGGCCGGTGCACAGGCCGGCCACGGCATAAAGGATGAGTTTCACCCGCTCGACACGGATGCCGCACAGCCGCGCGGCCGATTCGTTGGAGCCCACGGCGAAGATGTGACGCCCCAGGGCGGTGTAGCGCAGAACCGCCCAGGCCAGCACGGCCAGCAGGAGCATCGTCCAGACGCCGGGGGACACGATCAGCCACGCGGGCTGGGGCTGGGATACGACCACATGACGGCCGAGCCATCCGGCCGGGGCGTCGATCTTCTGCTCCCCGGCGATGCCCTTGGCCAGACCCCGGGCGATCCCCCACATCCCCAGCGTGGCGATGAAGGGCACGACCTTCAGCCGGGTGATCATCAGGGCGTTGACGAGCCCGCAGGCCCCGCCGGCCAACACGCCGGCCAGGGCCGCCGGCACCGGCGACCAGCCCTGCAGCAGGCACCAGGCGGTCATCACGCTGGCCAGAGCCATCACCGACCCCACCGACAGATCGATGCCCCCGCCGATGATCACCATGGTCATACCCACGGCCGCGATGCCGACCGAAACGGTCTGGTTGGCCGTGGAGCGGAAGGTCCGCAGCGTCAGCAGCCGGTTGTCCTGTGCCCGGATGAACGCCCACCGGCCGGGGACATCCTCCAGCGACCGGCCCTCGCGAGCCGCCCGTTCCAGCGCGAAACGCCGCTCGTCCAGCCCGGCCTTGATCTGATGCGCGGCCGCAAAACCCAGAATGATCAGCACCAGGGCCAGCAGCGGCCCGAACGCGTCGAACCAGCGGCGCAGGCTCGATGCGCCGGGACTCCGCAGCCCGTCGGCCCTGCGGCTCATGGCATGGTTCCTCCCACGGCGGCGGCCATGATCGACGGCCGGTCCCATCCGGCCACCGGGCGGACCCCGGCCAGCCGGCCCCGGCTCATGACCGCGATCCGATCGCAGACACCGATCAGTTCGGGCAGATAGGAGCTGACGAACAGGATCGCCCTGCCGGCGGCGGCGAGCTCGCCCATCAGGCGGTAGATCTGGATCTTGGCCCCGACGTCGATACCGCGGGTCGGCTCGTCGAGCAGGAGCACCTGGGCGTCCTGGTGCAGCAGTCGGGCGATCGCCACCTTCTGCTGGTTGCCGCCCGAGAGGTGGCGAACCGGCCGGGCCGGATCCGGGCTTCGGATGTCCAGACGCCGCATCCACTCGACCGCGACCTCGCGCTGCCGGCGCGGGCTGAGCAGGCCCCGGCGCGTCAGCCGCCGCAGTCCTGAAAGCGTGATGTTATCCGCGATGCTCATGGGAAGGGCCAGACCCTCGGTCTTGCGGTCCTCGCTGACCATGCCGACGCCCTGGGCGATCCGGCAATGCGGGGGGAGCCCCGCGTCCTCGAGGATGTGCCCCCCCACCGCCACGCGGATCCGGCCGGCGCGTACCGGGTCCAAGCCGAAGACTGCGCGGAGCAGCTCGGTCCGCCCGGCCCCGACGAGCCCGAACAGACCCAGGATTTCGCCCCGGCGCAGCGACAGATCGGCGTCGCGCGGCATCCTGAGGCCGCACAGCCCGTGCAGCTGCAGCACCGGCTCGCCGGGCTCGCGCCGCAGGCGGGGGAAGACCTCGTCGAGCCTCCTTCCGACCATCATCTCGATCATCGTCGTGCCCGGGGTATCGGACACCGCTCCGGTGCCGACGGTCCGGCCGTCGCGCAGGACGGTGAACCGGTCGGCCACCTGACGCACCTCCTCCAGGAAGTGCGAGATGTAGACGACGCTCACGCCGTCATCACGCAGCCGGCGGGTCAGGGCGAACAGGGCCTCCGCGTCGTCGCGGCCCAGCGAGCTGGTGGGCTCGTCCATGACGATGATTCGGGCCTCGGTGACCAGCGCCCGGGCGATCTCGACGAGCTGGCGGGCCCCCTGGCCCAGTCGTCGGACGGGCACGTCGGGGCGGATCTCGGCATGGCCCAGCCGGTCCAGGGTCGAGCGGACTCTCGCCCGCATCGCGCGGCGTCGCAGGATGCCGGCGCAGGTCGGCTCGACGCCCAGGCACACGTTCTCCTCGACGGTCAGGTGCCCGGCGAGGTTGAGCTCCTGATAGATCATGGCGATGCCGCGCAGGCGGGCCTCCTGCGGGCTGCGCGGGGCATGGATCGCTCCGTCCAGGAGCATCCGGCCAGCGTCGGGCCGGACCGCCCCGCTGAGCACCTTCATCAGCGTGCTTTTGCCCGCACCGTTTTCGCCGATGAGGGCGTGCACCTCGCCCGGCGCGACCTGCAGATCCACGCCATCCAGCGCGACGGTGGCCCCGAAGCGCTTACGGATGCCGGACATCGTCAATCGGGGTTCAGGCGGCATGGCCATCGGGTTCAGCGGAGGTACGCCTCGATCGGCGGCCGCAGCAGCCGCCGGACGAGGGGATCGTGCATGTTCTCCAGGGTGGCGATCTCGCTGCCGGTGTCGATCCGCGACTCGACCGGCCGGCCCCGAAGGTGCTCGACCATGACCCGCACGGCCGTCTCGCCCATGGTCAGCGGATCCTGAAGCACCAGTCCGTGGACTTCGCCGCGCTGCAGGGCCTCGATCATGCTGCTGGAGGGGTCGAAGGCCACGACCTTCACCCGACCGGCTCGCCCGGCGTTGCGCAGGGCGAGCACCAGCCCCCAGGCGATCGGCTCGCACGCGCAGAAGATGCCGTCCACGTCGGGGTACCGGTTGAGCAGGTTCTCGGCCTTGACCATGCCGGTTTCGGTGGTCGGACCGGCGTACTGGTCGGAGGAGACGACCTCGACGTCCGGGCAGCATTCGGCCAGGCCGGCCAGGAAGCCGTCCTCACGCAGTGCGGTGCTGCCCGAGCCGACCTGGTAACGCATGACGATGACGCGGCCACGTCCGCCCAGCAATTCGCCCATGTGGCGGGCGGCCCGCCGGCCGGCGGCGGCATTGTCGGTGGCGACGTAGCTGACGTAGTCTCGGCCCGGCTCGCCGCGGAGGTCGGAATCCATGATCACCACCGGAATACCGGCCCGGACGGCCTCCTGGAGCGGCCGGACCAGGGCAGTCTCGTCCAGCGGGGCGATGACGATGCCGCTCACGCGGGCATTGACGAAATTCTCCACGATGGCGATCTGCTGCTCGCGGTCGTTCTCCCTGGAAGCGCCCTTCCACAGCACCACCACGTCTTCCAGCTCGCGCTGGGCCTTGATCGCCCCGGCGTGAATCGACTTCCAGTACTCCAGGTTGACCGCCTTGGGGATCAGGGCGATGCGCAGGGGGCCGTCGGCGGACCGGGTCGCCGGCGCGGTCGCCGGCCCCGCGTCGTCGCACCCTGCGGACACGAGGACCAAGGCGACCGCGATCATCATCACCGCGGCGATGCGAAACGACATGTTCAATCCCCGGTACCGCACGTCCGTCACCCGCCTTGCCTTTGACCTCCCGCTTCTCACATCTTCATGTAGCGGCCGGCGCCCCCGCCGACCGTCCCATCTGCACGACCACAGGCTACAGGTCCATGCCCCAATGCCCCCGGCCGGGACATCTTCACGCCCCGTTTGCGACCGTCCGGTCGCGGCACCCCGGCGATCAGGATCCGTTCCCCCCGACTTCCGGCCTCAACAGCGTCTGGATCACCGGCTCGTTCATGTTGTCCGGCGTGGCCACGGTGCTGCCGGTGTCGATCCGCGCCGGCACCGGCCGGCCGCGAAGATGATCCACCAGCGTCCTGACCGAGGTGTAGCCGATGTTCACCGGGTCCTGCAGCACCAACCCGTCGATCTCCCGGGCCGCCAGGGCCTCGACGAGCTTCTCGGAGCTGTCGAAACCCACGAACCGCACCTGCCCCGCGCGCCGCGCGTCGCGCAGGGCCAGGAGCATGCCGAAGGTCGTCGATTCATTGGGGCAGAAAACGCCGTCCAGGTCGGGGAAGCGACCCAGCAGGCTCTCGGCCCTGGCGAAGGCGGCCTCGGAGGTCGCGCCGCCGTACTGATCCGAGGAAACCACCTGGATGTCGGGAAACTCCTCGCGGATCACGTCGAGGAAGCCCTGTTCGCGCTGAGCGGTACTGACGAAACCGACCATGCAGCGCAGCATGGCCACTCGACCGCGGCCTCCGAGCACCTCGCCCAGCCGCCGGCCGCCGCGTCGCCCGCCGGCGTAGTTGTCGGTGGCCACGACGCTGGCGAAGTCGACGCACGGCGCGGCTGCGTGTTCCTTGAGCGGCGAATCCATGATCACGACGCTGATGCCGGCGCGGGCGGCCTCGCGCACGGGAGCGGCCAGGGCGACATTGTCCGTCGGAGCCAGGGCGATGCCGGCGACCCGGGCGTTGATGAAGTTCTCGACGATGTTGAGCTGCGACTCGCGGTCGCCCTCGCGGATCGGCCCCTTCCAGATCACCGACACGCCCGGCAGCTCGGTCGCCGCCCGCTCGGCGCCGGCGCGGATGGCCTTCCAGAACTCGTGGGTGCTGCCCATCGGCACCACCGCGATCTGCAGCGGGGCGGACTCCGGGAGGGCCTCCTGACGGAGGCATTCGGCGGAAGCGGCCTCGGATGCCCCGCCGGCTGCCGAGGTCGCCGGTGCCGTCAAGGATCGCTTGCCGGAATCCCTGCACCCCGGGAGGACCAGACCGATCAGCATTGCCACCCGCAAGGCACCGCCATGCAGCATCATGCTCCAACCTCTCACGCGGTCTTCAACTGCCCAGTTCCCGGGCCCTGCGGAACGCGGCCAGAACGGCCTCGCGGATCGCCCGGTCCACGCCGCAGCCTGCAAGATGATCCAGGGCCGCCTGCGTGGTTCCGCCCCTGCTGGTGACCTTGCGGCGCAGTTCGGCAGGCGATTCGCCGGTGTCGATCATCATCCGACCGGCCCCCAGGCACGCGGCCCGCGCCAGACGCAGCGCCTCGGCCTCGGTCAGTCCACAGGCCGTGCCGCCAGCGACGATGGCCTCGACGAACGCATAGAAATACGCGGGCCCGGAGCCGGATACCGCGGTCACGGCGTCGATCATGGACTCATCGGAGACCACCAGCGTCTCACCGCCGGTGTCGAACAGCCGGCGGACCAGCTCCATGTCCTCCGGCGTGGCCGAGGGACCCGCGCACAATCCCGACATGCCGGCCCCGACCATGATCGGCAGGTTGGGCATCACCCGGACGACCCGCGGCCGGCCGCCCAGCAGCTCGGACACCCGGGCGGTGGATACCCCGGCCATGATGCTGACCGCCAGATGCCGCGGCGTGAACAGGTCTCTCAATTCAGCCGCCACCTCCGCGAAACCTTGCGGCTTGACCGCAAGCATCACGCAGGCACATTCGGAGACCACGCGGGCATTGTCGGCGGTCACGGCGACGCCGAAGCGGTCGGCGAACAGAGTCCGCCTCTCCGGCAACGGGTCGGACACGAGACTGTCACGGGGCCTGCAGACCCCGCCGCGGATCGCCGCGGCGATGACGGCCTCGGCCATGTGGCCGGCGCCGATCGAACCGAAGGCATGCCGGAAATCCACGATGCGGCTCTCCTGCGGCCGGGAACCCCGACCGGAATGATCAGCCGAACTTGTAGTGCTTGCGGACCGGGCTGGTGACTTTCCAGGTGCACTTCATGCCCACCGGGAAAACCACCCAGTCGCCGGCCCCGAAGTGAAACTGCTCTCCGGCCTCGTTGGTCAGCGTCACCTGCCCCTCCAGGAACAGGCAGGTCTCCTTCTCGTCGTACTCCCAGGGGAACTCGCTGACTTCCTTGGTCCAGACGGGCCAGTTGCCGGCCTGGCGCCGCTCCTGGTCGGTGGGCTTGCGAATCTCGGGCTTCATCGTCGGGTTCTCCTGCAGACGCGTTTCGGCCCCGCCTGGCCGGCTGAGGGAAACGAAACTCAGCATGCCACGCCCGGAACCGGAAAGTCCGGGGCCCGGGTCTCAGGCGCAGGCTCCGGCCGACCGGACGGGGGCAGCCGCCGACCGCCCCGGCCGCGCACAGTTGAGCACCGCGCCGAAGACGGTGGCCCCGGCCACCTGGAGCAGCTCGATCGCCCGCAGCGCCCGGGCTCCGCTGGTCTTGCCCGCCCGCAGTACCAGAACGGTCGCGTCGCAGGCCGGCCCGATGTCCGGGGCCCTGGCGGCGGCGAGCACCGGCGGGGCGTCCACGACGATGTGATCATACTGGAGCGAAAGCATCTCCAGCAAGCGGCTCAGCTTGTGGTCCGGCACAGGCTGGAGGGATTCGTCGCCGGCGTTCCCGCCGAAAGCCAACAGTTCCAGCCCCGCCACGGACGTGGACCGTATGGCCGCCGAGATCGGCGCGGTTCCATCCAGCAGTTCGCGCAGACCCGGGCCTTGCGGCGCTTCGAAGCAGCGGTGAAGGGCAGGCCGAAGGTGGTTCGCATCGACCAGCAGGCTTCGCGAGCCGCTTCCGGCCAGCGCCGAAGCCAGAGCCGCGGCGATGGTGGATTTTCCCTCGCTGCCTTCCGGCGAGGTGACAAGAATCACCCGGCTCTGCCCGCCCTCGTCGGCCGCCCGGAAACCCGCCCTCACCGCCCGGCAGACCTCCGCGATCTGCGGCAGGTCGGCCAGGGCGCTTCCGCCGACGCCGCCCTGGGCCATCCGCCCGAGGACGGGGATCTCGCCCAGCAGCGGCAGGTTGAGCACCGCCTCGGCCGCGTAGCGGTCGCGGATCCGGCCGTCCACGAAGTGCCACAGGAGCATGACCTTGGCTCCCAGGACGACGCCGAGCGCCGCACCCATCAGGAGGATCACTCGTCTGCGCGGATAGGCGGGCTCGGCAGGCTCCTCGGGCCACTCGAGCACCGCGAGGTTGAGGCTGCCGACGTCCTTGCTGACGTCGGTCTCCTTGAGCCGGCTTTCCAGAGCCTCGCACAGGCGGGTCTTGCGCTGCAGGTCGGCCAGGAGCATCTGGTACTCGACGGCCAGGGCGTTGTGGTCCGTGGCCTGACGGCGCTGCGCCTCGACCGCCTCGCGCAGGTCCCGCACACGGGCTGCGGACGCCTCGAGCCGCCGCCCGGCCGCCCGGCGCAGGGCATCGACCATCCGGGCGTCGTATTCCGCCAGCCGCGCGCGTGCCGCCTCACACACCGCAGCCGCGGCAACCACCGAGGGGTGACGCGCGGGCGCCCTGGCCGCCAGTCGGGCGTACTGTTGCTCGGCCTCCTGGACTGCCGCCGCCAGAGCGTTGCGATCGGCCGTCGCCGCAGCCGGAAGGAGCGCCGCGCCCGGCGACAGCAAAATCTCCGGCGTGGTCAGGCCCAGGGCCCCCAGGGCCTCGACCGTCTCGCAGGCGTTCTTGAGCTGCATGTGCTCCAGTTCCGCCTGCGTGAGCTCTTCCGACAGCCGCGCCAGACGGTCGGTGAGCATGTTGCCCTTCTCCGGGTCGAGGAACAGCACGCCGTGCTCGCGGCGGAAGTCGATGACCTTCTGCATGGCCTCGTGCAGCTCGACGTCCCGGGCCCGGCCGGCCTGTTCGAGAATGCGCGCGAACTCGGAAGCGGTCGTTCGAGCGTTGCGGCCGTGGTAGTCGAGGTAGGCCTCCACCACCAGTCGACACAGCACCGCCGCCTCGCAGGGACTTCCGGCCGAGACCTCGATGCGAATGATCTCCGTGCTCTTGACGGAGGAGACTCTGCAGGCCTTGCGCAGCGCGGCCACCGGATCGCTGGCGCCTGCGAGCAGCTCGAGGTCCGCGGCCTCGGGCCGTTCGACGACGGTTTTCAGGATGGCCGAAGTGGTCAGCAGCTCAAGCTGGGTGTTCATGTAGCGCTGGCTGTCATCCGGCATCCTGGCCTGTTCGGAGATGGGCGACCGGCGCTGATACTCCACGTGCACGAAGGCATGGCTGACATAGATCGGCCGGGCCAGGACCAGCAGCGTCCAGGCGGCCGCCAGGCAGAGCACGAAGACCGCCACCGACACCGGCCAGCGGAAGCGCAGAATGCGGATCAGGTCGCGCGGCGTGAGCATCGGCGCCGCCCCGAAGGGCGGCCGCGCGTCCGCTCCGCCTGCGACCTCGGCCGTCTGCATGCTCCCCACCGCCCCCGCAGGTCACAGGCCCGCGCCGCAGGTCCCGGCCGCGAGGCGCGGTCCGGCCGCTGCGGAATCTTCGCCGCGGGGCCTTCCGGCCGCCCGGCTCAGGACGCTCTCGTAGCGGAAGGCCTCGCCCTCCGCCTCGGCCACCAGGCACCGCAATTGCCCGCGGGCCAGGAGGCAGCCGGCCAGAGCGTCGGTCGGCATCCGCGTGGCCGGAAACCGTGTCGCGGCCACGCCCCGCAGGGTGCACAGCACGTCGGCAACCTCCACGCAACGAGCCAGCCCCGCCTGCGGACCGCCGCAGGCCTCGGAGCGGTGGTGATGACGCACCGCGGCGGCCAATCCGTCAGGTACCTCCCAGGCTTCAAGCAGCCGCCGGCCCAGCACGGTGTGATCGAAACCCAGCTGCTGGCGTTCGTGCTCGGTGAGAAAGCCGCCCCGTCCATCCAGGGCCGCCGCCAGCAGCTCAGGGACGTAACGGTCCTCGATCATCAGGCCGATGTCGTGGAGCAGCCCGGCCATCATCGCCGAATCCGGGTCCGCCCAGCGGGTCCGGACCGCCAGGGCACGGGCGCACAACCCCGTCCACAGCATGTGCCGCCAGACCGCCGAGACGTCCAGCGGCCCGCCCGATCCGGCTTCCTCGGCCAGATCCCTGAGCAGCACGACCGCCGCCCCCGCCCGAACCGCCTCCGGACCTGTGCGGTCCAGCAAGCGATTCAGGGCATCAGTCTCGCGCCGCGGGCAGTTTTCATCCTCGTCCAGAATGGTGATGAGCCGCCCCTGCACGTCCGGCTGTCGGGACAACACCGCGCGGAGCTGAGCGACATCGTTGGCGGAACTCGTTGAGCGCGCGGTGACCAGATCAAAGAGGCGGCGAACGGCCGGGGACTCCATCGCCAGGGCGACCAGCTCACCGGGGCCCCGCCGGGTCGCAGCCGCCGGAACGAATGAATCCACCAGGGTCAGGCACGGACGTGCCGCAACGGCGCAATCGGACATGTCTTTCTCCCTCCGTGCGGGCGGAGCCCAGGCGCCCCGCGCGCAACGTACCCGCGTCTTCATCGGCGTTTTTCGAGGACCGATGGAGAAGGCACGGGGTTTTGACGGTGGCTTCGCCCCGGACGGCGCCTGTCATGCGCCCTCCCCCCCCCCCGGCCGGCGGGGAAAGCGGCCATATTATCCGACCTGAACAGCAGCGAAGCCGGCACCACCAGGCCGCTTGAAAACCGTGCGCGATCGGCGTTTGCCCTGGCGGAGGCCGTCGCGTGATGTTGCAACCGGCTCTGGTTCAAGGGGTTAGACGCGTCCGCGCACGGCATGGCGATTGACCGGATCGCACCGGGCGATTACCTTCTGCGATCGACCATCACGGCGGGTGGCCTGGGCGGCCGGGCCCGTGCCGAAGGTTCGCAGCCGGTGGATGACGTGATCCGCAAGTACCTGTCCCGCAATGTGCTGACGCTGGTGGTGCTTGACCAGGCGGCGCTGGTTGCGGCGCTGGCGGTGGCGCTGTGGCTCAAGCGCCATTGGCTGTTTCCCGACCCGCTTCTGCCCGTCGACCAGCACCTGGACCTGTTCCTGCGGCTCTGGCCGTTTCTTGCGCTGTCCCTGGTACTGGCCGGAGCCTACGACCTGCAGGTCGCCGTGCAGCGGCTTCGGCCGGTGGTGCGCCGGACGCTCAAGGGTGCCGGGGTGCTGGCCGGCGTGTGGATCGCCGGGGCCTTCTATCTCAAGATGGGGGAGCTGGTCAGTTACTCGCGCGCGGTCTTCACGGTGTTTCTCGTGCTGGCCACCGCGGGGTTTCTGGCCAACAGGCTGCTTCTGGCCAAGGTCAGCCGCGCGTGGCGGAGCAGGCACGGCCAGTTCCGGCGGGTGCTGGTCTTCGGCGGCGAGACCTTCGGGCGCAAGATCGTCCGCAATCTCGAACAGCATGTCTTTGCGCCGTTCAAGGTCATCGGCGTGACCGGTGCGATCGACTGCCCCGGCGTGCCTCGTCTGTCGGAGGAACAGGCTCTGTCGATGATCCGCCAGGGGGAGGTGGATTCGATCGTCGCCGACCTGCCGCTGCGACGGATCCGTCTGCTGCTGCGGATCGCGCAGCTGGCCGAGCGGGAGGGCGTGCCGCTGCTGGTCACCGGCGCGGTGGCATCCGGGCTGCACCTCAAGCCGAGCGTCGGACAGATCGGCAGCGTTTCAGTGATCGAGCTGACCAGTCAGGAGATCCCGCTCAGCGGCGTGGTGCTCAAACGGACCATGGACCTGGTGTTGAGCCTGGCGGGCCTGGCGGTGATCTGGCCGCTGATGCTGGCCATCGCCCTGGCGATCAAGCTGAGCTCGCGCGGGCCCGTGCTGTACCGGCAGGTGCGGGTGGGCCTCGACGGCCGGTCCTTCACCATGTACAAGTTCCGCACGATGGGGGTGGACGCCGAGAGGGCCACGGGCCCGAAATGGGCGGATTTCGAGGATCGGCGGGCGACCCCGGTGGGGCTGTTTCTGAGGCGCTACGGGCTGGACGAGCTTCCGCAGCTGTTCAACGTCATCCGGGGCGAAATGAGCCTGGTCGGACCCCGCCCGGAGCGGCCGGAGTTCGTCGAGCAGTTCAAGCCGCTGATCGAGCGCTACAGCCACAAGCACTGGGTGCGGCCCGGGATCACCGGCTGGGCCCAGGTCAACGGCTGGCGCGGGCCCACCGATCTTCAGCGGCGCATCGAGCATGACATCTACTACATCGAGCGCTGGTCGCTGATCTTCGATCTGCGCATCCTGACGATGACCCTCGCCCGCTGCTGCCGGGGAACCTACTGAGCAACGGGGCGGGCCTTCCCCGGGCGGTCATCCCTTGCGGCCCGACGCGATGCGGCCTATGCCGCCCCGGGCGGGCGGGCGAACCCGTCGCGGCGGGCCCGCACCACGAAGGACTGACGCGGCGGGTCAGGGGTCTGTTGCGATGGCTTTCAGCGCGTGCAGCAGACGGCCGGCCGCCCCTGAAGCCTCCAGGCGGAACCGACGGGACGTGGGACCGAGGGGCTCGATGCGTACGGTGAGCCGATCGGGCGGCAGGACCTCCTCGACCCGGTCGGCCCATTCGACCAGCACGACCCCCAGAGCGCACATTTCGTCGAACCCCAGGGCCTCCAGGTCCCCGCCATGCCGCAGGCGGTAGCTGTCGGCGTGGTAAATCCGGAGGGTTTCTCCGGCGTTATCTGCACGGTACTCGTTGACCAGCACGAACGTCGGGCTGTTCACCACCCTCGGATCAGGCACTCCGGCGCCGGCCGCGATGCTCCTGACCAGCGTGGTCTTGCCGGCGCCCAGCGGCCCGACCAGGGCGACGACGTCGCCGCGGCGCAGGGCGGCGCCAAGGCGGCGGCCCAGGCGGTCGGTGCCGGCCGCGTCGTCCACCTCGATCGTGAGTGTCGGGCCGTTCATCGTCGCAAGTGCTCATAGCCGATGGGCGCCTGTCTCCATCGGTCGCCGCGCGCGTTCGTGATGTACAGCGACGACCCGTCGGGGTCACCGCGAGGAACCATCCGGCCCAGCGGAATCAGCCCCAGCTGCTGCCACTGCGGGGACTCGCCGGCGGCCACCAGCAGTTCGAAATCCTCACCGTCGCCGAGGACATGCTCGAGCACGGGTCGGCCGTCGCATCGGGCAGCGGCCAGGGCCGCGTCGCTGACCACGCCGGCCAGCCGGTCCTCGTCAAGCTCGGCGTCGCATCCCGAGGCCGCGCACATGCGGTGGAGGTCCAGGGCCAGGCCGTCGGAGATGTCCATCATCGCGTGCAGCGCCGGATCGGCGACCAGCTTGCGGGCGAGGTCCAGCCGGGGCTCGAAGTCCATATGCCGCCCCAGGAGGCTGCCGCCGAGTCTGCCACTGACGAACAGGAGATCGCCGGGGCGGGCCTCGCTGCGCTTGACCGGGCCCCGGGCGGCCATGGGCTCGGCCAACATGGCCACGTCGATCGCCAGCCTGCCGGACCAGCTTGTCGTGTCGCCGCCGACGACCAGGCAGCCGTAACGCTCGGCCATGACCCCGATGCCGTCCATGAGCCGGCGAATCCAGTCCGCCCCGGTACCCGCGGGCACGGCCAGGCTGACGGTGGCGAAGCGCGGCTCGCAGCCGCAGGCGGCGCAGTCGCTCAGCGAGCAGGCGGCGGCCTTGCGACCGATGCGTTCGGGCTCATGCGCAGCGGTGTCGAAATGCACCCCGTCGAGGAGCATATCCGCGGTGACCGCGACCAGCGTGCCGCGGAAGCGCACCGCGGCCATGTCGTCGCCGATGCTCAGGGGCACGCGGCGCCGGTCGGCCCAGAAGCGGCGTCGCAGCCAGTCCACCAGGGCGTCTTCGCCGTGCTCCATGCCGTCAAGGTTACCGGCGTAGGCGGGTTTCACAAAGCCTCGCCGGGCGCGCCGGCGAGCCCCTCGACGGATCCCCGGACCAGCCGCTCCAGCTGAGCGGGATCGCATTGCGACATCTTCTGGAGCCAGAACATCACCTGATCCTCCCCGTGGCGACCATGGCGGATCTGGACGTCCTTGCCGAGCGATTCGACCATGGCCGGGGTGAATCGGCCGCGCGGGCAGCGGACCACCACCCGCATCGCCTGGGCGTGGCTGGTGACCAGGCAGGCCCATGTTCCCCGAACGCGCGGGTGGGTCAGCACGACCATGACCTTGCGGTTCCAGTCCTCGCGGATGAGCGGGTCGATCTTCTTGAGCCGCCCGAGCAGTTCAACGATCAGCGAACCTCGCCAGAGCGCGCGCCCCCGGCGGCTGAGCATCTGCTGGGAGAGGTGCCAGGCGCGGCCGTTGAGTTTCCAGGGCTGGTGGGTGGCCACGTCATCGGCCATGCGACGGACGAGGCGCATGTAGGCCTTGACCGCCCGTCTGATGAACTCGGCCCCGCCGGGTGTGGCGATTTCGCGCCGGCTGTGGATGAGCATCCGGATGTCGTCGGTCGATCGGCCGCTGTGCCTCACCAGCACCCGCGGATCGCGGCCGTAGATCGGTAGTTCGTCGCACTCGTCCAGGGGCTTCAGCGGCACCAGCCGGCGGACCTCCGCAGCGCTGAAGGCCCGTGACGGCACGCGGAAGCTGACGTCCAGCAGCCAGGTACCGGCGGTGCGGGCATGAAAGAACCAGGGCGTCTGGCTGCCGGGCAGCTTGATCTCGACGGTGCTGCGGCTGTTGTAGTTGGTCGGCGCGAACCGGCCCCGGCCGGCCTTTTCGATCCGGTCGATGATCCACTCCAGGGCCGAACCCTCCCAGCGGACCTTCTCGCCGCGGCGGCCCACGCGATCGCGGGTGTGCCAGGCCCGCCCGTCGGTCTCCCAGGGCATCCGGGCCTCCCGGGCATCGGGTTCGGCGACCGGCGCCTCCTCTTCCTCAGGCTCCGCAGCCTCGGGCCCGGCCGGCCGGCGTTCAGCGCGGGGATCGCGGGCCAGCACCTGCCTGAGCATCGCTCCGGTGTGGGAGCGCCGGACGGCCGCCACCTTCTCCGGCGGCCCCTCGGCGACGATGTCTCCGCCGCCTTCACCGCCCTCGGGCCCCAGGTCGATGATCCAGTCGGCGGTCTTGATCACATCCGGGTTGTGCTCCACGACCAGGACGGTGTTGCCCGCATCGCACAGGCGATGGAGCACGTCCAGCAGCTTGCGCAGGTCCTCGAAGTGAAGCCCCGTGGTCGGCTCGTCGAGCAGGTAGAGCGTCTGGCCGGTATTGGGGCGCCCGAGCTCCGCGGCCAGCTTGACGCGCTGGGCCTCGCCGCCGGAGAGCGTCGGGGCGGCCTGGCCCAGGGCCAGATAGCCCAGCCCGACATCCGCGAGCGTCTGGAGCATGCGCCGGATGCGCGGCTGATTCTCAAACAGGGCCAGCGCCTCGGAGATCCGCATCTCCAGCACCTCGGCGATATGCCGCCCCCGATAGCGGACCTCCAGCGTCTCGGCCTTGTAACGGGTGCCGCCGCAGGTCTCGCAGGTCACCCACACATCGGGCAGGAAGTGCATCTCGATGCAGCGCTGGCCGTTGCCCTCGCAGGCCTCGCAGCGTCCGCCCGGCCGGTTGAAGCTGAAGCGATCGGGGCCGTAGCCGCGCACCTTCGCATCCGGCAGGCGGGCGAACAGCGACCGGATCTCGTCGAAGACGCCGGTGTATGTCGCCGGGTTGCTGGCCGGCGTGCCGCCGATCGGCGACTGGTCCACGTCGATGACCTTGTCGATGAACTCGACACCCCGGATCTCGTCGTGGTCGCCGGGGGTGACGCCGGCCCGGTGAATGCGCCGGGCCAGGGCCTTGTACAGAACGTCGTTGACCAGCGAGCTCTTGCCGCTGCCGGAGACGCCGGTCACGGCCACCAGACACCCCAGGGGGATGGTCACGTCGAGGTTGCGCAGGTTGTTGTGTCGCGCCCCGATGACCTCCAGGCATCGTCCGTTGCCCTTGCGCCTGACCGACGGCACGGGGATGACCTCGCGCCCGGCGAGATAGCGACCGGTGATCGACCCGGCGGCCTGCTCCACCGCCGCCGGCGATCCGCAGGCCACGACGCGCCCGCCGTCGCGGCCGGCTCCGGGGCCGAAGTCCAGCACGTGGTCGGCCCGGCCGATGACTTCGCGGTCGTGCTCGACCATCAGCAGGGTGTTGCCCAGATCGCGCAGGCGGGTCAGCGCCGTCAGCAGCCGGGCGGTGTCGCGGGGATGCAGCCCGATGGTGGGCTCGTCCAGCACGTACAGCACGCCGGTCAGGCCGCTGCCGATCTGCGAGGCCAGCCGGATGCGCTGCGACTCGCCCCCCGAGAGCGTGGGCGCGGCACGGAGCAGGCTCACGTAGTCCAGTCCGACGTCGACCAGGAAGCGCAGCCGGTTGCGGATCTCCACCAGCACTTCCCCGGCCACCTTCCGCCCGCGCGAATCCAGCCGCAGGGCGTCGAAGAAGCGTACCGCCTCGCCAAGCGGCATGCGGCCGACCTCGACGATCGTCCGCCCACCGACCTGCACGGCCGCCGACTCCTCGCGCAGCCGTCCGCCGCCGCAGCGCGGGCACGGTACCTCGGTGGTCAGGTGGCTCAGCCGGCTGCGGTACTGCCAGCTCGAACGGGCGGCCTCCTCGATGGCCGGATAGAAGCCGCGCCACTGGAAACGCACGCCGTCGCGCCGCGTGAACCAGTGAGGCCCCGTGCCGTAGAGGATCGCATGGCGCGCGGACTCCGGCAGATCGACCCAGGGCGTGTCCAGCGAGACGTCCAGGTGGTCGGCGATGAGGGCGAGCATCTCCCAGATCACGGCGTTCTCGCGAATGCGTTCCCAGCCGGCCACCGCCCCGGCGCGGATCGACTGACGGGGGCGCGGCACGATCAGTTCCAGGCCGGCGCCCGGACGGGTACCCAGACCCTGGCAGTCCGGGCACCAGCCCAGCCGGGTGTTGAAGGAAAAATGATGCGGCGTGAGCTCCTCGAAGACCGCGCCGCAACCGGGGCATGAGCGCTGCTGGGAGAATCGCAGTTCCGGGCCGTCCTGCACGACCAGGGTCAGCAGACCTCCGCCGGCGGCCAGAGCCGCCTCGATGCTGTCGGCCAGGCGGGCACGCTGCCCCGGCCGAACGATGACGCGATCGACCACCAGCTCGACGCGGTGGTTCGTGCGGGCGTCGATGGGCGGGACCGATTCCAGCTCGTGCACCTGCCCGTCGATGCGGACGCGGGCAAAGCCGTTGGCCCGCTGGCGAGCCAGCAGGTCGCCCCAGGTCTCGTGCCCGGCGCGCTGGATCGGGGCGAGGATCAGCGCCCGGGAGCCCTCGGGCAGGGCGGCCACGCGTTCGACGATCTCATCGGCGGTCTGGGCGCCGACCGGTACGGCGCAGCGCGGACAAAAGGGCGTGCCGACGCGCGCCCAGAGCACCCGCATGTAGTCGTAGATCTCGGTGACCGTGCCGACCGTCGAGCGCGGCGACCGGCCGGCGGTCTTCTGCTCGATGCTGATCGCCGGCGAGAGACCCTCGACCCGTTCGACGGCCGGCTTGGCCACCTGGCCGAGGAACTGGCGGGCATAGGCGCTGAGCGACTCGACGTAGCGGCGCTGGCCCTCGGCGTAGACGGTATCCAGGGCGAAGCTGCTCTTGCCGCTGCCGGACAGACCGGTGCAGACGGTCATGCGGTTGCGGGGAAAGGCGACGGTGATGTCCTTGAGATTGTGCTGCCTGGCCCCGACGACGCGGACCTCGGTCGCTTCGGCCCGGGGTGCCGCCGCGATCACCTGCCCGGAGGCCGCGGCCGGCCTTGCGGGCGACAGGCCCAGAACCTCGCGCAGCGCCCGGCCGGTATAGGAACTTTCGCAGCGAGCCACCTGCTCGGGCGTGCCCTCGACCACGACGTATCCGCCGGCCTCGCCGCCCTCGGGCCCCAGGTCGATGACCCAGTCGGCGGTCTTGACCACGTCGAGGTTGTGCTCGATGACCACCACGGTGTTGCCGGCGTCCACGAAGCCGTGCAGCACGGCCAGCAGGCGGCGGATGTCGTCGAAGTGCAGGCCCGTGGTCGGCTCGTCGAGGATGTACAGCGTCCGGCCGGTGCTGCGCCGCACCAGTTCGCGGGCCAGCTTGATCCGCTGAGCCTCGCCGCCGGAGAGCGTGGTCGAAGACTGGCCGAGCTTGATGTAGTCCAGCCCCACGTCGTGCAGCGTGCGCAGCATCCCGGCGATCTTCGGGACGTTTTCGAAGTGTTGCAGGGCCTCCTGGACGTCCATCTCGAGCACGTCGGCGATGCTTTTTCCGCGGAAACGCACCTGCAGCGTCTCGTGGTTGAAACGGTGCCCGCCGCAGACGGCGCAGGGCACCCAGACGTCGGCCAGGAACTCCATGTCGATGAGGTTGGCTCCGTTGCCCTCGCAGGCCTCGCAGCGCCCGCCGCCGGCCTTGCCCGCCGGCACGTTGAAGCTGAAGCGCCCGGGCCTGTAACCCCGCACCCTGGCGTCCGGCAGGCGGGCGAACAGCGAGCGGATCTCGTCGAAGACCTTGATGTAGGTCGCCGGGTTGCTCCGCGGCGTGCGGCCGATGGGCTTCTGGTCGATGTCGAGCACCTTGTCGAGGTGTTCGAGTCCCTCGATGGCGTCGTGGGAGCCCGGGGCGGCGTTTTCGGCGCCGTTGAGGTCGCGGGCCAGCCGCTCGCGCAGGATGTCGACCACCAGCGAGCTCTTGCCGCTGCCGGACACGCCGGTCACGCAGATGAACCGCCCGAGGGGAAAGTGAACGTCGATGTTCTTGAGGTTGTTGTGCCGTGCCCCGCGCACGGTCAGCCAGGGCGGCGAACTGCCGCCCGCCGCCGGCCTGTCGTTCCGTTCACCCCGTCCGCGGCGGCTGGCCACTAGATCCCCGCCTCGTCCATCAGCGCTTCCAGATCCCCGGTCACGCCCAGTTCCCCCGCCCACTTCCGCAGGTAAGCCCAGTCCAGCCGATGCCCCTGGGCCCGGACCACACTCAACGCATTACGCCACTGCTTGCTCGACCGGGTGCCCTTGCGCCAGATGAGCTTCATGAGAATGATGTCCTCCGCCGAGACGATCCAGAAGCTGACCCCCTCGTCGGGATGGGTGATGCGAACGCGCCGCCGCATGATCTGGGCGTGATAGGGTTCCGGGGCAAGCACGCTCAGATCGATCTTGTAGCCCAGCGACGGACTGATCAGGTTGGCCATGCCGAAGCTCTCGGCCGCCTGCCGCAAGGCATCGGCGTCCGCGTAGAGGTCGCCGCCGACCCGGGCGGCAATCCCGGCCGCCTGGTCAGCGTCCATCTGGGCGACGATATCGACGTCCAGGCTGGTCACCGGTTCGCCGTGAATGCCGCTGGCGATGGAACCCGTGACGGCGTAGGGAATCCCGAGGTCTTCCAGAACGCCCGACACCCGCTCAAGAAGCCTGATCAGCACGTTTCCGCTCATCGACTCCTCCCGCGCGTCGTGGGTCCCGGCCGCATGGTTCAGGGCCCGGATCATGTCGGTCATCTCGCAAAGCGACCGCAACCGCTTGTGCGGGGTCATGGCCGCGGCCAGCCACTCCTGCAGCAGCCGATCCCGCCGTGCCGGGGTGATCCCGGCCGACATCTCGGCCTGCATCCGACAGAGCCGGATAAGCCGCCCGACCGCCTCGCCCGTCAACGCCTGGTCCATGGTCGCCTCTTTACGCCTCCGTCGCACGGCACCAGGCCGGGAACGCGAAGTCGCAGGCGTGAAGTGAAAAGCACCGCCAGGAGGCTGACGCCTCCGGCAGCATGCCCACATCGCGCCGGCGGCAAAACCGGCCGACGTACCTGCCGTCGACCTGTTGTCTCCGTTCTGCCTTCTCGCCTCTCACTTCCAGGCTCCGGCTTTTCACTCGCCGAGCCCGCCAGCCCGCCTTCCGTATCGCCGGACGCGAACCCGGCATTGTACACCATCCGCGGTCACGCCGCCCGTCGAGCTTTGAATCCGCGGCTCCGGCGGGTGCTTGGCCCGTGGGCCCGGTTGTCCGCCGCCCCGGAGGGAGGCGCTCCGTCGCGTCCCCGATCACGGGCTTTCTCTCGCCCATCCTTTACGGCCCCGACGGAGCGGGGCCTTCATGGTAAACCCGCAGGCCGGCGGGGAGGCCGTCGCCGTGCGCCTGGGCTGTCTGACCCGGCCCGCAGCCCCGGAGACCATGCCGGGGGCGTCGGCAGGGCGATGGAAACCTCGCGTCGCCCCGGTCATCGCGTGCCGCAGCCGGGGGCCGTGCAGAGTTGAGAAGGAAGAATGGAGCCTGTCCGGTTTGGATTTCGAGCGCACGGAGCACCGCCGGCGGGAAGCTCCGGCAACGGGCGCAGGAGGTCTCCTCCTGCCACTTCCCGCTTCCGACTTCCCACTCCTGACTTCCGACTTCGCACCTCTCACCTGGGCCGGGTTGCCCGATCCACCGGCCGGCGGGTCGCCGGGACCTCGATCCGTCTGTGCCCGGAGAGATACGCGCCGGTCACGGATTTCCCGTCACCGGCGATCTCCTCCAGCGTGCCGGACGCGACCACGTGTCCCCCCCGGACCCCCGGCCCCGGCCCGAAATCGACGATCAGATCGGCAGCCCGCATGGTCTCCTCGTCGTGCTCGACGACGATCACGGTGTTGCCCAGATCCCGCAGCCGGCGCAGGCTGTCCAACAGGCGGCGGTTGTCACGCGGATGCAGGCCGATCGACGGCTCGTCCAGAACGTAGAGGACGCCCACCAGTCCGCAGCCGATCTGGCCGGCCAGCCGGATGCGCTGGGCCTCGCCGCCGGACAGCGACGGGGCCGTGCGGTCGAGCGTCAGGTAGTCCAGGCCGACGTTTTCCAGAAACTCCAGCCGGCCGCAGACCTCCTTGAGCACCTCGGCGGCGATGATCCGTTCGACGTCGGTGAGCTCCAGCGACGCGAAGAACTCCCGCGCCGCCCGCACCGACAACGCGCACAGCTCATGCAGCGCAAGACCCCCCACCCGCACCGCCCGGGCCTGCGGATTCAGCCGCGACCCGCCGCAGGCCCGGCACGGCCCGATGCGCATGAATTTCTCGTAGAACCGCCGCACGAAGCCGGCCTTGGCCTGGCGGTATTTCTCCTCCAGCTCGGCGATAACGCCCTCGAAGGGGCCGCCGTGCTTCCACGAGCCTCCCGGGTAGCGCCACTCGTAGGTGATGTGTTCGTCGCCGGTGCCGTAGAGCAGGGCCCGGCGGGCCTTCTCGGGCAGTTCCTTCCACGGGCGGTGGATGTCGAACCCCACATGGCGGGCGACGCCCTCGTAGATGTGCCGCCGCCAGCGGCCGGGGCGCACCTTCATCGCCGCCACGCAGGGAGCATAGAACGGCAGGCGGGGGTCGGGAACCAGCAGTTCGGGGTCGAACACGTGAGCGGTGCCCAGGCCGTCGCACTCCGGGCACATGCCCGTCGGCGAGTTGAAGCTGAACATCTGCGGCGAGGGCGGCTCGAAGCCGACGCCGCACTCCGTACAGGCGTACTTCGAGGAGAGCACCCACTGACGAACGGGGCGTGCCTCGCTGCGACGGCGGCCGACCGGTTCGCTGCCCAGGCTGCCGCCCTCGTCGGCCGCGGCCACGACCAGCGTGCCGTCGCCGGCCTGCAGGGCGTTCTCCACCGCCTCGGCCAGCCTGGACCGGACCGAGGGTTCGATGGTCAGACGGTCGATGACCGCCTCGATGTCGTGGCGGCTGTGGCGGGCCAGCCGCGGGGCCTCGTCGATGTGGACGACCTGCCCGTCGATCCTTGCCCGGACGTAGCCACGGCGGCGAAGGTCCTCGATGGCCTCGACGTGCTCGCCCTTCTGCCCCCGGATCACCGGGGCCAGGACCAGAATCCGCGTGCCGGCCGGCAGCGCGAGGATCCGCCCGACGATCGACTCGGAGGTCTGGGCGGTGATCGGCCGGTCGCAGGTCGGGCAGTGCTGCCGCCCCACCCGGGCATAGAGGACTCTCAGAAAATCGTAGATCCCGGCCACGGTGCCGACCGTGCTCCGCGGGTTCCAGCCCGTGGACTTCTGCTGAATGGCCACCGCGGGGCTCAGGCCGGTGATCTGATCGACGTCGGGCTTGGCCAGCGTTCCCAGGAACTGGCGGGCGTAGGCGCTGAGCGACTCGATATAGCGCCGCTGGCCCTCGGCGTAGAGGGTGTCGAAGGCCAGGCTGCTCTTGCCGCTGCCGGAGACGCCGGTGAAGCAGATCAGCCGGTTGCGGGGCAGGTCCAGATCCACGTCGCGCAGGTTGTGCTCGCGGGCTCCGCGGATCGAGATGAGCTGAGCGTCCATGGCCGCCCCTTTCGACTCCCGAGGCCATCCCTTTGCGGCCCCGGCAGAAGCAACACGTCATTTTAGTCCCGCCAGGCCGGGGGCCGAAGTCCGGCGCGCGGCCGCCATCGCCGTCCTGTGCTGCCGGGTCCGGGTTCGCCGGCCGCGGCGAGCGGGGGAATATGGAGTCCGCAGACCCGGTACGGCCAGGTCGCCCGGGCCCGCCGCCGGCGGTCGGGCGGCGGCTCGTCCGCGGGGACGCGGCCCGGGTTGGGGTGGGGGGAATTTGATCCGGTTCAAAATTTGAAAAAAGAGACAAAAAAGCTTGACCCGGAAACAGCGGCGTGCTATTCTGGCCCTGGCAAGGATGAGGAGGTCGCGCCGCACCGTGCATCTCGGCGGGTCGCGATGCCTTGCCTGGAGTTGTTCGAACAACGGGGTTTCCCGCCGTCCGGCAGGAGGGCCCGGCCGAAGCCGCGGCCTCTCATCGAGGCATGGCGGTACTTTTCGCCCATCGGCGCGTATCGCGGGCCGCGTGTGCGGCCCAGTGATGTGTTCATGTCTGGAGAGAAGAAAGAAGGAGGTAGTCACATGAGAAGAGCAGTTGTCGCAATCACGGCCGTGCTGATGCTGGCGGCCGCGGCCCAGGCGGTGGACCTGATCAGCCACAACCCCAGCGTCAACAACGGCGGACTGAATGCCACGGGCGTCTGGATCAAAACCGGCAGCGGCCCGGACGCCGCGGTGAACAACGACCGCAACGGACCGGACGGCGGGGATTGGAACATCGGCGGTTCGGACGGCAGCGGGGCCAGCCCTTCCTACGATGTGACCTATTCGCAGACCTTCACCCTGGCCGGACTGGGCTGGGGGCCGGGCGTCTATGACATCGAGATGAGCGGCTGGTGCAAGGCCTGGGCCGGCTGGTGGAGCGGTGAGAACTGGAACTGGCAGCAGGAGGCCCACATCACGCTGCTGGTGGACGGCAATGTCGTCAGCGAGACCTGGTCCGGCAAAAACGCCTTCGGGCAGACCAATAACTGGGATACCTGGACGCAGGCCTCCTACATCGGCCAGCAGACGATCAACAACGACATCGAGCTGCGCCTCCGGGCGGTGAAGGGCAATGACCAGTACGGCCAGGGCGGCCTGGGAGCCATCTGGTTCGCCTCGCGGTTCGATGACATCAAACTGAGCGTGGTCCCCGAACCGGCCGGCCTGATGCTGCTGGGCCTGGCGTCGGTGTTCCTGGTCCGGCGCCGCCGGTGAGCGAATGCCGGCTGCACAAGGGGCCCGAGGACCGCTTCGGCGGCACCACCCCGGCCCCCGGGTATCAAGTTGAGCCTGCCAGTGTGAAAACAGCATGGCCTCCACGGGGGCCGCAAAGCCGCAGCGGGAACGCTGGTTCCAGGCCGGCTGAGCGGCCCCCGTGGTCGGCTTGCCCCCGGGACCGGTACTGCCAGCCAACCGGCCTGGTGTTCAGCAACACCCTTCCAGAACCCATGGCCCCTGGGATCTTGCCGGCTGCCGGAGGCCGTCCCGAGGATCACCCCGACGGCCACCGCGCGGGTGGATCGGCGGCCGGCGTAGACCGCATATGTCTCGGCGGCCTCCCGACGGCCACCGCGCGGGTGGATCGGCGACTCGACCCGCAAGCCGGCCGGTGGCCCCGAACGACCGGCCGCATGCCCTGCCGGCCGGGGGCGAGCGTTCCCGGAACCGGACCTGTCCGTGCCGGGGGCGCCGATCCGCCCGGACAGCAGGCCCCTGAAAGGAGTACCGGGCGGATACTTGACTCGGTTCAAGTCCTGAAAACACGACAAAAATGGCGACTTGCCCGTTAACTTGGGCAGGTCGCCGCGTTAGGCTGGACGGCAGCAAGGCGGGGGGGTCGCGTCCCGAGGGGCCAGCCCCGTGCCGCGATGCCTTGCAGGGAGATTTGCAGGACGGAAGGAACACCTCGACGGCCGAGCGGAGGAGAATCGGTCGAACACGTCCTGCCGATTCATTCGGGTTGCAAGCACATCAACCTCTCTTGATCCGTCGGTTCAATGTCACCGGCGGGGGAGGAACCTGGGAGTCAAGGTGGTTTTTCTGAGGGAGGCACAGAGATGAGGAAGTGCGCACTTGTGTGTACGTTGGTTCTTGTGGCGGCCGCCACGGCCAGCGCCAGCTACCAGTGGTTCGAGAACTTCGAGGACGGGCTGACCGGGTGGAACATCTGGACCGAGCGCGGCTCGAGCCTGTCCTCGTCGGCCCTGGAGAATCCGCCGGCGGTTCTGGGCGACATCCCGCCCTGGTCGGGCGGCAACGAAGAGTGTGCCCGCGTCCGCGGCGACTTCTTCAACGGCGGCATCTGGCAGGTCATCACCCTGCCGCTGGGCGCCGGCACCTACACGATCGACGGCTTCTGGCGGTCCTACAACACCACCCCGGGCAACAACTGGGCCGAGGTCATCGTGAAGGAAGGTGTGAATCCGCCGATCAATGGCCAGGACATGGGCGGCCCGCTGCTGGCGTACAAGAATGACACCTGGGCAACCCCCAATGGCTGGAGCGGCCAGATGTCCCTGACCGCGCCGGTGGCCAACAACGGCACCTTCACCACCGCCGGCACGATCACCCTGATCCTCAAGACCGGCAACATCGGCGGCACCGGCGGGGCCGACTTCGACGACATCTGGATCACCCCGGAACCGGCGAGCCTGGGCCTGTTCGGCCTGGCCTCGCTGCTGCTGGTCCGGCGTCGTCGCTGATCCAGGGAGCTGGCGGCCTTGACCGACCCCGGCGAGGGGTCACCAGGCCGCAGGCGGCCGGTTTCGCAAGGACCGGCCGTCGCCTGAGGTCACACTGCTGAGAGCGGCCGATCGACGCGGTCCTTCCTCAACGCTCGAAGGACCGGCACGATGATCGGCATCCTGAGAAGGGGTCGGCAGCCGTTGGCGGCCCAGGCCGTACGACGGGCTGCCGGCCCCCTTTTTACCTCTCCTTCCTGCCTCGCGCTGCTGTTGAGCCACCTGCCGGCATCTGCCGGCTGTGGCGGCCAACCCGACGCCACCGCACCGGCTTGGGCGGGTCCGTGAGCCGCAGGGCGGCCCTAGAAACGGCTCCAGCGGCCCGGGAGAGTCACCTTTGACTCACAGGCCGCCTGGATTCGGACGCGACGGAACGCGTCCCTCCGGGTTCGCGGATTGGCCTGGAGGTCCCCGCTCCGTCGGGGCCGCATGTCCGGGATGCCACCCGGTACGCGAATCGGGACCTCGACGAAACACGGCATTCGGGACGCCACGCGGCGCGGAATCCCGGACGCGACGGAGCGCGTCCCTCCGAGATCGCGGGAGCGGACGCGACGGAGCGCGTCCCTCCGGGGTCGCGGATTGGCCTGGAGGGCCCCGCTCCGTCGGGGCCGCATGTCCCGATCCGGCCGTTCAGCCGCGGAAGTAGCCGTAGATCGCGACAATCAGACCGAGCACCACGCAGGTGTGGAACACGTCCCAACCGTTCCAGCTTCCGCGGGTCTCCCGGCGGTCGGCCTCGGTGGCGGTGGCATAGGTCAGCCCGCTGAGCCGCTCGGCCGGGGGCGGCGCCGTCACCAGGCTGACGCCCACGATCATCGCCAGGGCGGCGGCCAGCAGCACCATCTCGAAGTAGAGGTAATTCATGGCCGCGATACGGTAAAGGGCGGTCCCCGGCGCCAGCAGGCCGTAACCCTTGCAGACCTCCATCGCCAGGCGGGTCATCCCGATGATGAATCCGCCGACCAGTCCGGCCAGGCAGCCGGCGGCGTTGATCCTCCGCCAGAAGACGCCCAGGAAGAACACCGCGAAGATCGGTGGCGCCAGGTAGGCCTGGACGCTCTGGAGGTACTCATAAAGCGTCGGGGAGACGCTGGCCATCAGCGGAATCCACAGCAGGCTGAAGATGACCAGCGTGGTCGTCGCTATCCGGCCGACCCAGACCAGGTGGGCTTCCGACGACTGGGGCCGGATCTTCTTGTAGATGTCGATGGTGAACAGCGTCGAGGAGGAGTTCAGCGCCGAGGCCAGCGAGCTCATCAACGCCGCCAGCAGGCCGGCCACCACCAGCCCGCGGAAGCCGATCGGCAGTATCTCCAGGACCATGATCGGGAAGGCGCGGTTGGATTTCCCGTCCTCCAGGAGCGACGTGTCCTGCAGGTGGCCGGTGCGGGCCAGAGCGAAGGCGATCATCCCAGGCACGATGAAGATGAACAAAGGCAGCAGCTTGAGATAGGCCCCGAAGATCGTGCCCCTCCGGGCCTCGGTCTGGCTGCGGGCGGCCAGGCAGCGCTGCACCATGTACTGGTCGGTGCACCAGTACCACAGCCCGACGATCGGTGCCCCGACCAGCATACCCAGCCAGGGGAACTTGGGGTGATCCAGCGGTTTCCAGAGGTTGAAGTGGTCCTGGCCGCAGACCTCGCGAAGCCTGGCCCAGCCGTCAGCCAGGCCGCCCCCCTCTCCGGCCAGGGTGTACAGGCCGATGATGCTCATGGTCGCCGAACCGACGATGAAGACCAGCGTCTGGATGGCCTCGGTGTACATGATGGCCGTCAGCCCGCCCAGCACCGCGTAGGCTCCGGTGACCAGAACGATGCCGATGACGCCGATCCAGAAATTGTCGATCCCGGCGATCAGAGGCGTGGGGAACATCACGTCGAAGACCACTCCGGCGGCCAGCAGGCCCACCGCGAACTTGGTCATCACGTAGGAAACCAGGCTGACCAGCGAAAGCACCCAGCGGGCCGCCGGCGTGTAGCGCCGCTCCAGAAACTCCGGCATGGTGAACACGCCGCTGCGCAGGTAGAACGGGGCCATGACCCAGCCCAGCACCAGCAGGCACCAGGCATGCAGCTCGTAATGGGCCATGGCCACGCCGCTCTCGGCCCCGGCCCCGGCCAGACCTACCAGGTGTTCCGAGCCGATGTTCGAGGCGAACACCGCCGCCCCGACGATCACCCACCCCAGGTGCCGACCGGCCAGAAAGTAGTCCGCCGACGACTGCTGCCGTCGCCGAACCACCGCCCAGGCCACGACCAGCAGGCTGCCGAAGTACAGCCCCACCACCAGCCAATCCAGTGTCTGCATGTCCGCACCTTTCGTGAAACCGAGACGATGCCGGCGCCGGGCGACCGTGAAGGGCGCCCCTCACCTTCCAGGTCGCATCCCTCCCCCCGCTCCAGGTTGCATCCGCCCGGACGGAGACAGGATCTCCTCCCCCGCCGGTCGGCGGGACGTTCTTGCTGCTGGGGTCGCCGATCCAGACCGGCATCTCCTCCCCGCCGGTGGGCGGGACGCCCGCCTGGCCTATCTTTTTCGAACGGTCCGGCAAGAGTTGACCGGTTGGCTCCGGCTTTTTCAAGCCCCCGGGGGCCCAGACCCTCGTTCGAACGGCCGCCAAGGTCCCCCGCCGGGCCGGGGGTCTCCTGTCGCCCGATGGGTTGAACGGCGGGCCCCGCTCCGTCGGGCCACAGCTTCCCCTGGAGGGCCCCGCTCCGTCGGGGC
>CALLOB010000016.1 GCA_938005315.1 uncultured Phycisphaerae bacterium | reverse complement strand
TGAGAAACCGATCGAGACCATCGTCCGGGAGGTCGGCCGCTATCCGCTGGCGGCCTTTGCGTTCGTCCAGGAGTGCATCGGGCTGGCCTCGGAGAGAGTCCACGGCCCGGTGAGCCCGCTGGAGGAAGCCGTCGGCAAGTGGATGAACCAGCACGACATCGACCTGGCCGAGCTGGCGGCCCGGTGGGAGCGGGGCGACCTGCCGCCGGACATCGCCGAGGCCCTGCGGAAGGTCGGCGGCCCGGCGAAGATGAACCGTCACGTCACCGGTCAGCAGCTCTGTCTGGCGATCCGCGACATCGCCCGGGAGCGATGGGGCCTGATGGCCCGGGCGGTCCTGGCCCGCTGGGGCATCGAGCGGACCGAGGATATCGGCACCATCGTCTTCGCCCTGGTGGACAACGGCTGGCTGCAGAAACAGCCCACCGACAGCATCCGCGACTTTGACCACGTCTTCTCGTTTGCCGAGGCTTTCGGGCCCAGTCCCGGGCTGACCTGACCGGCCGCGCACCGGTTGCGGGCCGATAATCCGCGCCTGCGGCGTCGGTGGCGCGTGCCCGACGCGCCGGCAAGCACGTCCGCTTCCCGCCGGCCGCTCCGCTCCTCAGCCGCCGGTCGCGCCTCGCGCTAGCCCGCCGGCCGACTTCGATTCCGCGATGAGGCTCCGCCTGCCCGATAACCGTCTCCACGGACGGGGCAGATGGTCCCCAAGTGCATTTTCCAGCGTCAAATTACGCGTCCGGTCGCGTGCGGCTACCGATATCCTGACTGGCCGAAAGGCACGCGTTTCCAGGGCTTTTCGCAGAGGACGACCGGGGTCATGGGCGACTGGCAGGATGCGGAAACACGGGTCGAGCGTGCGCTGCAGCTGTGCGAGATGCAGCAGTGGTCCGAGGCGCTGGGCGAGATCGACGCGGCGCTGGCCATCAATCCCAACGATCCCGACTGGCATGCCCAGCGCGGCCAGCTGCTGGACCAGATGGAACGCCACGAGGAGGCCGTCGAGGCCTACGCCAAGGCCCTGGAGCTGGCTCCGGATGCCCACGAGGTCGCCGCCGCACTGGCCATCGACCTGATCCGCCTGGGCCGCTACCAGGAGGCGGTGGAACGGTTCGCCGAGATCGCCCGCCGGCACCCGGACTTCGAGCCGGCCTACTGCAACCGGATCGCGGCCTTCACCCGCATGGGCGACCACGAGCGGGCCGAGGAGATGTTCTACCTCGCCCAGCAGGTCTCCGACCAGTGCCCCAACTGCTTCCACCACATCGCCGAGTCGCTGGCCTGCCGCGGGCTGCACGACCAGGCGGTCTACTGCTGGCAGCGGGCGCTGGAGCTGGACCCCGACTACCCCGGCGCCCGGCAGCGCATCGCCGACGCCTACCGCGCCCAGGGCCGGCTGGATGAGGCCCGCGACTACCTGCTGGCCGCCCTGCGCCGCAGCCCCGGCGACACCGAAACGCTCGGCGAGCTGGGCGACCTGCTCATCGAGCTGGGCGACCTTCCCGGAGCGGCCGCCAAGTTCCGGATGATCGCGGATCTGGATCCCGAGTCCGTGCGGGCCCACGTCATGCTCGGCCTTCTGGCCGCCCAGTCGGACCGGCCCGACGAGGCGGTTTCGCACTTTGAGACCGCATTGGCCCTGGACGAGTGCTACCCCGGGCTGCGCTCGCACCTGGGCGAGGTCGAACTTCGCCGGGGCAACCACTACATCGCCCTGCAGCATCTCAAGCAGGCGGTGGACGACGCCCCGAACGACTGCCTGGCGCGGATGGGGCTGGGCAACTGCCTTCTGGAGCTCGGCCGGCAGAAGGAGGCCGCAGGGCACTTCGAGCACGTCCTGCGGCGGCGGCCGGACCTGGTCAGCGCCCATCACAACCTGGCGGTCTGCCGGTTCCGCGACGGGGACTACGAGCGCGGCATCGCCCACTGCCTGGATGCGCTGGCCATCGAGCCGGACAACGTGCTGGTCCTGCACAAGCTGGCGCTGGCCTACCTGCGTTCCGGGCGTTGGCGCGACGCCCAGCGGATGCGTGACCGGGCGTTTGCTCTCCGGCCCGATCACCCGGCGATCAGCAGCCTGCCGAAACACATGCTTCTGGCCACGCTGCGGCGCCTGCTGGCCCGGGCAGGGCGTCGGCTGCGTGCGCTGGTGGTCTGACCTCAGGGACGACCGGCCCTTGCCGGGTTTGAACAGCGATCCTGTCCCAAACCAGATACTTGGCCCACCGGGCTCCCGAGGGGTTCCCGCCCTGCTGACAGGCCGTGTCGCGAAACCGGGCGCGGGCGTGAACCACGCAGCCCATGGGTCCTGCCACAACACCGGCTGGTCGAGGAAGGTGAGAAAACCCGTGGCCAGTCGGCTCGGCCTGGTGTATACTTCAGTGGCATGATGCGCTATTGGGCCATATTAGGGCTGTTTGCGCAAAGCGTACCGCTCGCCTGGGCTTGCCCATGCGCGTCGCGGGCGGTGACCGCCGAGTCTGCCCCCTGTTGCGGCACGGCGATGTCCGTTGGCTCGTCCTGCTGCCCAGTTCCGGAGGCACGCGGGCGCTCGACCTGTTGCGGCGGCCCCGGGTGCGCGGAGGGGCCGCTGAGCGATGAACCGGGCGGCCCGGGACGGTGCCGGTGCGAGCTGAAGACCCGACCGGTGGTGCCGATGGCCCCGCCGTCGGAGCCCGGATCGTCGGTGACGACCGCTGTAACCGCTGTCCTGCTTCCGGTGATCCAACCGACCTGGGAGCCTCGCGGGCCCGCGGGGGCGGATCCGCGATGGTCGCCCGACTTGCCCCTCCTGCCGGAGGACCACGGCCGGCGTCAGGCCCGGCTGGTCGTGTGGCTGAACTGATCGATCCCCTGACACGCGAGATTACCTTCGCCGGCGGTGCCGGTCCGTCGATCGCACCGCCGCCCTGATGCGGTTGTGCGACTGCTTTCCCCGGCTGTGGCGCCGGAAGGTTGCGCGCCGCGTAACACACGACTGTAAGTACGGATCATCGAAACCTCGATTCATGGAGACTCAAACATGCTTCGTCTGATGCTGATCAGCGTGCTGGTTCTCAGTGGAATGACCTTCGCCTGGGCGTTCGCCCCGACCGGCGGCCTGTCGAGCGACTCCGCGGCGGTCGGCGCGGCGCCGGCGGCCTGCGGCGGCAAGTGCGACTGCTGCCAGTGTGGTGCCGACTGCAAGTGCGGCGAGAACTGCAAGTGCTGCAAGTGCGGCCCGGGCTGCAAGTGCGGCAAGTGAAGGCGGCGTTGCGCGGCGCAGCGCCGGAGACAGTGGAATGGAGAGTTAAAAACGGAGAAAGTCGCGACCCGGTTCCGCACGCCTGCTTGTCACGGGCGGCGGAAACCCGGGACAGGCACCCGGAGGGCCTGCTGGCTTGCGGCTCCACTTGTGACTCTCCATTGCACCCCGTTGCAGCGGTCAAAAGGGGCCCAACCCTTTTGAGAACCGTAACCGCCCGGCCGGCGCCGACCCGGCCGGGCATGTGATCGTGGGCCGGGGCCGTGCCAGTCGCGGGCCCGGCCTGTTCTTTTCGCTTTTCGAACCGCACTCTGGCCGGCCCGCCGCGGGAACGATCCGAACCTGGCGATCGAGAGTAACTTATGTACGTCACCAAACCGCGGCGGGACGGACACCTCAGTCCAGAGCCGTGATTTCCGCTCCGGGATCCGAGGCCTGCCGGTACAACGACCGGCGCGGAGTCGGCCGCTACGGGACCGCGCGGCGCCGGCCGCCACATCGCCGGGCGCGGTCGTGCGATAGGGGAGTACGGCGGGCGGGAGCTTCACGGTCCGACGTGCCGGCCGGCGATGTAGACGCGTTCGATCTGGTCGGGCCGCAGGGAATAGAGCAGCGCGGAGGGCCGGCATTCGGGATCCAGGTCGGCGATCCAGGGTTCGGGGCGGACGACGAGGCAGTCGGCCTCCATGCCCGGCGCGATCAGCCCCACGCGGTCGCCCAGCCCCAGGGCCTCGGCCGCCCCGCGGGTCAGGAGCCACCAGGCCTCGGCCACGCTAGGCACCGGCGAGGTGCCGCGGGGCAGGCCGTGGACCTTGACCGCCTTGGCGGTCTGGAGGGCATCGACGGCCACGCGCGGCATGAACGGGTCGAAGCCCCCGCCGATGCCGCTGCCCAGGGCGACGCGGACGCCGGAATCGCGGTGGGCGACGTAGTCCATCAGGCCGGTCTGGAGGAAAAGGTTAGCCGTGGGACAGTGGATGACGGTGGTGCCCGCGGCGGCGACCTGGCGGCGCTGATGCTGGTTGAGATGCACGCCGTGGCCCAGGAGCGTGCGACCGGTGAGCAGCCCCATCTCGGCGAAGACCTCGATCTCGTCGAGAGCCTCGGGGAATCGTTCGCGCACGCGCTCGATGCCGATCAGCGACTCGGCGGCATGGGTCTGGATATGGCAGCCGAACATCCCGGCCAGGGCGGCGGCGCCGCGCATCTGCGCCGCGCTGCACATCAGCGGCGTGCGCGGGCTGAAGGCATACTGCAGGCGACCTCCGGCGGCGCCGTGCCAGCGGGCGGCCAGCTGCCGGGAGTCCTCCAGCGAGGCGTCGGCCGTCTGGCCCAGGCCGGACGGGCACCCGGTGTCGTTGAGCATCATGCCGTGGATGGCCCGCAGGCCCCGACGTTCGAAGACCTCGAACACGCGCTGAGTCGCCTCGCGGAACGGGCTGCCGAACGCGGCCACGGCGGTGGTGCCGTGGGCGATCATGCCGGTGACGAATGCCTCAGCCAGCTGCTCGGCGACGTCCGGGTCGGCCATGCGGGCCTCGGCGGGCCAGACGATCTTCTCGAGGAAGTCGAAGAGCCCCAGGCCGTCGATGCCGCGTCGATCCCAGTGCGGCAGGTGCAGGTGGGCGTCGATGAATCCCGGCAGGATCCAGCAGCCGGCACCGCCAATTGCGCCGCGCGGAGCCGGGCCGGAGGCTACCTCGGCGAACTTCCCATCTTCGCCGATCCGCACGATCGCTTCTTCCGTTACGCGGCACTCGGCCGGCGCGGCCGCCTGGAGCAGTGTTCCGCACAGGGTCTGCATGCCCACACTCCCGATGAACGCGTCTGGGTGGCGCGACCGGACCTTCCTGCGCCGCGCTTGACGCCCGCGGCGCCGTCGCCTACCTTGTCCCCCTTGTCCGTCAGGAGCCAAGCGGGAGGTCGGCCTTGGGATACGACTGTATTGTATGTGTCAAGCAGGTTCCAGACACCGCCAACATCACCGGCGAGGCGATGAAGGAGGACGGCACGGTCAACCGCGCCGCCCTGCCGGCGATCTTCAATCCCGAGGACCTCAACGCCCTGGAAGCGGCCCTGGAGATCCGGGACCGGTACGGCGGCACCGTCACGGCGGTGTGTATGGGCCCGCCGGCCGCCTCGGAGGTGCTGCGGGCGTGTCTGTACCGGGGCGCCGACCGGGTCATTCTGCTGACCGACCGGCGTGCGGCGGCCAGCGACACGCTGGCGACCAGCTACATTCTCAGCCGGGCGATCCGCACGCTGGGGCGTTTCGACTTCGTGTTCTGCGGCCGGCAGGCGATCGACGGCGACACCGCCCAGGTAGGCCCGCAGCTGGCCGAGAAGCTCGGCATTCCGCAGGTGACGTATTTCGAGAGCCTGGTGGACCTCAGTGGCCGGTCGGCTCGTCTGCGGCGCAACGTCGGCAACGGCTGGGAGGTGCTGGAGACCCCGTTGCCGGTGCTGGTGACGGTGCTGGAGTCGGCCAATACGCCGCGTCCGGCCGGCGCGAGGCGGGTGATGCGGTACAAGCGGGCCCGCAGCCCGGCGGAGGTGATCGCGGCGGTCAAGGCCGAGATGCCGGAGGCCTCGGAGGAGACCTGCGAGCGCGAGGTCGGGCGACGGGTCGAGCACCTGCGCATGGCCGGGCTGCTGATCGACCAGTGGGACCTGGACGACATCCAGGCGGACCTGGCCTGGTGCGGCCTGGCGGGCAGTCCGACCAAGGTCTACCGCGTGCAGTCGATCGTGCTGAAAAAAGAGGGGTACACCGAGATCCCGCCGACCGAGGAAGGCGTGCGCCGCCTGATTCACGAGCTGATCGTCGATCACACGCTCGGCTGAGAGGTCCGGACGCGGGGCGCCGGCGGCGCCGGCGCGGGCCGGGGCGCCGGTTGTTCCATTGAGAGCCAGAAATCCATGATCGAACCGAACCGACAGGGTGAAGTCTGGGTCTTCGCCGAGCAGGAAGACGCGACGCTCAACGACGTCTCGCTGGAACTGTGCGCCAAGGCCCGGGAACTGGCCGACACCCTGGGCGTGAAGGTCGGGGCGGCCCTTCCCGGCTGGAACGTGCGGGAGCTGTCCTACCGCCTGATCGCCCACGGCGTCGATCGGGTGTACTGCGTGCAGGACGCCCGGCTCGAGCAGTACCGCACCCTGCCGTATGCCCGGGCGCTGTGCGCACTGATCGCCCGCCACCGTCCGCAGATCCTGCTGTTCGGAGCCACCGCCCTGGGCCGGGATCTGGCCCCGCGGGTGGCTTCGGAGATGCGTGCCGGCCTGACGGCCGACTGCACCGACCTGCAGATCGGGGATTACACCGATCCTCGGACGAAGATCCGGCACGAGAAGCTCCTGCTGCAGGTGCGTCCGGCCTTCGGCGGAAACATCATCGCCACCATCATCAATTACGACCGCTGGCCGCAGATGGCGACGGTGCGCGAGGGGGTCATGGCCCTGCGCGACGGCGATCCCAGGCGCGGCGGCGAGATCATCGAGGAGGCGGTCCCGCTGAGCGAGGCGGAGCTGGCGGTGCGGGTCATCGAGCGCCACCGCGAGGCCCGAAAGGTGAATCTCAAGGCCGCCCGGATCATCGTGGCCGGCGGCGGCGGCGTGGGCAGCCGGGAGAACTTCGCCCTGATCCATGAGCTGGCTTCGGCGATCGGCGGAGCGGTGGGCGCCTCGCGGGCGGCGGTGGACGCGGGCTTCATCGGCAAGGAGCACCAGATCGGCCAGACCGGCACGACCGTCCGGCCGGCCCTGTACATCGCCTGCGGCATCAGCGGGCAGGTGCAGCACCGGGCGGGGATGGAGGAATCGGCCAAGATCATCGCGATCAACCGCGATCGCGAGGCGCCGATCTTCGGCGTGGCCCACTACGGCATCGTCGGCGATCTGCGGCAGGTCATCCCGATGATGATCCGCGCGATCCGGGAGCGGGCCCGGTAAGCCCGGGCGCGAGACGAACATGGGTAACTTCTTCCTCGACAATCCGGACATTCTGTTTCTTTTCGAGCACATGGACCTGGCCACGCTGGCCCGGCTGCAGGAGGACGACTTCACCCGGGGCGACGAGGGACCGGAATACGCCCCCCGGGACGCCGCCGACGCGGTCGACAACTACCGCCGGGTGCTGACCATCGTCGGGGACGTGGCCGCCAACCACATCGCCCCGCGGGCCGCGGAGGTCGACGAGCAGGGCCACCGGCTCAACGAGGACGGCACGGTCACGCTGGGCGAGCACGTGCGCCGCAACATCGAGGTGCTGGCGAAGGCCGACCTGATGGGTTTCACGCTCCCGCGGGCTTACGGCGGGCTGAACTGCCCGAACCTGATCTACACCATGGCCATCGAGATCATCTCGCGGGCGGACGCCTCGCTGATGAACATCTTCGGGCTGCAGGGCATCGCCGAGACGATCTACGCGTTCGCCTCCGACGAGATCCGCGCGGAGTACCTGCCGCGCTTCGCCCGCGGCGAACTGACCGGGGCGATGGTGCTCACCGAGCCGGACGCCGGCAGCGATCTGCAGGCCGTCAGCCTCAAGGCCGCGCAGGACCCCGACGGCACCTGGCGGCTCAACGGCGTCAAGCGGTTCATCACCAACGGCTGCGGCGAGGTGCTGCTGACCCTGGCCCGCAGCGAGCCGGAGATCCGCGACGGCCGGGGCCTGAGCCTGTTCGTCTCCGACCGCAACCCGCGGATCCGGGTGCGGCACCTGGAGCACAAGCTGGGCATCCACGGCTCGCCGACCTGCGAGCTGGTCTACGACAACGCACCGGCGCGGCTGATCGGCGAGCGGCAGCGCGGGCTCATCGAGTACGTCATGAGCCTGATGAACGGAGCCCGGGTGGGCATCGCCGCCCAGTCGCTGGGCATCGCCGAGGCGGCCTTCCGCGTGGCCCGCGAGTACGCCCACACCCGCAAGCAGTTCGGCAAGTCCATCGAGCGCCTGCCCGCGGTCGCCGAGATGCTGACCGACATGAAGATCGCCATCGAGGCCGCCCGGGCCCTGGCCTACGAGACCAGCCGAGTCTGCGACCTGGAAAACAACAACCTGCGGGTGATGGAGTTCCGCAAGGACGCGCTGGACGCCGAGGAGCTGCGCCGGCGGCGGGCCGATTCGCGGGTCTACAAGCGGCTCAACGGCATGCTCACCCCGATGAGCAAGTACTACTGCAGCGAGATGTGCGTCCGCGTGGCCAACGATGCCATCCAGGTGCTCGGCGGCTCGGGCTACATGAAGGACTACCCCTGCGAGCGGCTGCTGCGCGACGCCCGGATCACCACCATCTACGAGGGCACCAGCCAGCTGCAGATCGTGGCCGCGGTCCGCGGGGTCTGCTCGGGGGCGTTCGAGAAACGCGTCGAGGAATACGAACAGGCGGCCGGCGACGAGGCGGAACTGGCCGAACTGCGGACCATGCTGGCCCGCGGGAAGACCCGCGTCCTGGAGGGCATCGCCTTCATCAAGCAGCAGGGCGGGGACTACATGGACCTGGCCGGCCGGCGGCTGGTGGACGCCGCCGCGGTGGTGATCATCGGCCATCTGCTCCTGCAGCAGGCCCGGCGCAATGCGCGAAAACAGGCCGTGGCCGGCCGCTTCATCCGCACCGGGCTTCCCACCCTGGAACGCGACATCGCCCTGGTCTGCAGCGGCGACCAGTCGGCCCTGCGGGACCTGGATCTGCTGGCCGGTCCACCGGTGATTCCGCCGGCCGCAGGTTGAAACGGCCGCGATCCGACCATCCCGGGCCGCATGCCGGCCATCCGGGCACCGGTTTCACGCGTCAACAGGCCGCCCCGGCGTGCCACGGTTCGCACTCGGACGACGTACCGCGCGGGCTCAGGCCATCGCGTCGCGAAGGGCCTGGATCACCGCATCCTGCGTGGACGGCGCGATCTGCGGCCAGATCGGCAGGCTGAGCACTTCGTCGGCGGCCTGCCGGGCGTTGGGCAGGTCGTAGGGCCGGTCGGCATACACCGGAAGCTGATGCACCGGCACGGGGTAGTACACCATGGTCCCGATGCCGCGCTCGGTCAGCCGGGCCTGGACGGCGTCCCGTCGGCCCGCGGCGATGCGAACGGTGTACTGGTGGTACACGTGGGTGGCGTAGGGGGCCTCGGGCGGCGGTGTGACGCCGGGGATCTCCGCCAGGCGCCGGGTGTAGTATTCCGCGGCCCGCCGACGTCCCGCGATCGATTCCTCGATGTGCGGGAGCTTGACGCGCAGGATCGCCGCCTGCAGGGCATCCAGCCGGGAGTTGTAACCGAGGATCTCGTTGTAGTACTTGCGGCGGCTGCCGTGGGCCCGCAGCATCCGGGCGGTCTCGGCCAGTTGATCGTCGTTGGTGGCGATCAGGCCGGCGTCGCCGAACGCTCCCAGGTTTTTGGAGGGGAAGAACGAGAACGCGCCGGCCAAGCCGATGGTGCCGAGCATGCGTCCGCGATATCGGCCGCCGAAGGCCTGGGCGACGTCCTCGACGACCCGCAGCTCGTGCCGGACGGCCAGCTCCATGATCGGATCCATGTCGGCGGCCTGGCCGTAGAGGTGCACCGGGATGATCGCCCGGGTGCGCGGCGTGATCCGCCGGGCGACCTGCCGAGGATCGAGATTGAAGGTCGCCGGGTCGATGTCCACGAAGACCGGCGTCGCCCCGATGAGGCTGGCGGCCTCGGCCGTGGCGATGAACGTGAACGGCGAGGTGATGACCTCGTCGCCGCACCGGATGCCGGCGGCCCGCAGGGCGATGACCAGTGCGTCGGTTCCGGAGTTGACGCCGATGGCGTGGCGCACGCCCAGGTAGGCGGCGACCTCGTCCTCGAAGGCCTTGACCTCCGGTCCCAGGATGAACTGCCCGGATCGCAGGACGCGGCCGAGCGCGGCCTGCAGTTCGTCCCACAGGGCATCGATCTCCGGAGCCAGGTCCAGCACCGGAATCCGCGTGCTCATCCCCTCAACCCTCCACCCGCCGGACCGCCCCGCCGGCATCCCTGCGGTAGGCGCGGCCGCACTCGGCGCAACGCGCATGATCGCCCTCGAAACGCAGCTTCGGCCCGCACTCGCAGGCCCAGCCGATCACCCGGGCCGGCACCCCGGCCACCAGGGCGTAGGCCGGCACGTCGCGGGTCACGACCGCGCCGGCGGCCACGAACGCCCACTCCCCCACCGTCACCCCGCAGACGATTGTTGCGTTGGCCCCGATGCTGGCCCCCCGCCGGACGCGGGTCTCGTGGTACTCCGCGCTGGTGTTGCGGGGGAAAGCGGAGCGCGGCGTCCGCACGTTGGTGAACACCATGCTCGGCCCGCAGAAGACATAGTCCTCGAGCACCACGCCCTCGTAGATCGAGACGTTGTTCTGGATCTTCACATGATCGCCGATGCGGACGTTGCGGGCCACCATGACGTTCTGCCCCAGCGAGCAGTGCGCCCCGATGACCGCCCCGCCCATCACGTGGCAGAAGTGCCAGATCCTGGTGCCCTCGCCGATCTGCGCTCCGTCATCGACATAGGCGGATTCATGGGCGAAATGACCCATCGGGGCCTCCTATCGAAACAGCAGCGGGTGTCCGTCCTCCCGGCTGGCGGCGGATACATCGCAGGTGCGGAGCTGGTGCACCAGGCTGATCGACGGCCGGGCATCCTCGATGCCGAATCCGCCTCCGGCGAGGATGTCGCGGTAGACTAGCGTGTGCAGGTCGGTGAAGCCTTCGGAAAACTCGAAGACCTGGCCGTCGAAGGTGAGCTGACGCCAGGCATGCCGGCCCGCGGCCTGGGCCTCGGCGGGCAGATCCTCGGCGTTGATCGAGAGGAACCAGCGGACCTTAGCCCGCTCCAGCTCGAGGCATCCGGCCACCCGGTCGGCAGCCCGGTGGTGCACCACCGCCGCCTGGGCCGGACCGAAGAGCCACATCAGCATGTCGAAGAAGTGGATGCCGATGTTCGTGACCAGACCGCCGGAGCGGGCTTCGTCGCCCTTCCAGGAGACCTGGTACCACGCCCCCCGGCGGGTGATATACGCCAGATCGATGGCCGTGCGGCCGGAAGGGGGCGAGGTCTGCAGACGGCGGCGGAGGTCGATCACCGCCGGGTGCATGCGCAACTGCAGCACATTGAACACCCGTCGGCCGGTTTCCTGCTCGATGTCGGCGAGCTGATCGAGGTTCCATGGGTTGATCACCAGCGGTTTCTCGCAGATCGCGTGGGCCCGGACGCGCAGGGCCAGCCGCACGTGCGCGTCGTGGAGATAGTTCGGGGAGCAGATGCTCACATAGTGCACGTGCTGCTCGGGCGGGAGGCGCCGCTGTTTCTCCAGGAAGCGGTCGAACCGCTCGATCTCCGGGAAGTAGCGGGCCTGAGGAAAGTACTGGTCGATCACCCCGACGGCGTCATGAGGATCGGTCACCGCCAGGAGCTGATGGCCGGTTTCAGCGATGGCCTTCATGTGCCGCGGAGCGATGAAGCCTGCGGCGCCGATCAGTGCGAAGTTGCTCAAGGGTGGATCCCGCCTGACCGCGCTGCGACCGCCCCCGATGGCGTTCGCCGGATGCAGGCCACGGTATATCCCCTGGCACGGGGGGCGTCAAGCGTGCGTCCGACCGCGAGCGACCGCTGAACCCCGCCGCTCCGGGGCCGCCACCGGGCGTCGGCCCATGGTGGCCGCCTTTCTCGTCGCCGCAGCATGGCCCCTCAGGGGCAGGTCGTCGGGCACCGCCCGGGGAGATGTTTGTCCCTCCCGCCCCTGCCCGGGATCCCATGACCGGCCGGACAGGCTGCGGGCATCGCATGCATGGACGTTCCGGGCCGCGTCCGGGAGCCGCGGCGAGTCTTCGGGGGCGGCTGTCGGTTCGTTGACAGGGCCGCCGGCGGGCTTATAATCACCGGTAAGCCTTGAGCCTACGGCGGCCCGGCTGCCGGCGTCCGGAGTGCAACCTCATGGCGGAGGTCATCTTAGAGTCCGTCTCGAAGGTTTACCCCGGCAACGTCAAGGCTGTTGATAACCTGTCGCTGCGGATCGAGGACCGCGAGTTCGTGGTTCTGGTCGGGCCTTCGGGCTGCGGCAAGAGCACGACGCTTCGGATGGTGGCCGGCCTGGAGGACGTCTCGGCCGGCACGATCCGGATCGACGACCGGGTGGTCAACGATGTCCCGCCGAAGGACCGGGACATCGCGATGGTGTTTCAGAATTACGCCCTGTACCCGCACATGACGGTGTACAGGAACATGGCTTTCGGGCTGAAGCTCAGGCGTGTGCCCCGGGACGAGATCGACCGGAGGGTGCGCGAAGCCGCCCGGATGCTGGGAATCGAATCTCTGCTGGACCGCAAGCCCAGGGCGTTGTCCGGGGGGCAGCGGCAGCGGGTGGCGGTCGGGCGGGCGATCGTGCGGACGCCCAAGGCGTTCCTGTTCGACGAGCCGCTGAGCAACCTGGATGCCAAGCTCCGGGTCGAGATGCGGGCCGAGCTCAAGCGGCTGCACCGCCGGCTGGCGACGACGACGATCTACGTCACGCACGACCAGGAAGAGGCGATGACGCTGGGCGACCGCGTGGTGGTGATGAAGGACGGCCGTATCCAGCAGTGTGCCGCGCCCCTGGAGGTCTATGACCGGCCGGTGAACCGTTTCGTGGCCGGCTTTGTGGGGACGCCGCCGATGAACTTTCTGACCGGGCGGCTGGTCGGCGGTGACGGCGGGCTGTGGTTCGACAGCGGGGCCGAGCGGCTGCGATTCCCCCCGCAGCTCCGGCGGCGGCTGCAGGAGCGGGTCGGGCAGGCGGCGGTGCTGGGCATCCGACCGGAGAGTCTGACGCACCGGTCGGACCGTTACGGCGCTGACGGTAACGTGCTGAAGGTGGCGGTGACCGTGGTCGAACCCCTGGGCGACAAGATGGACGTGTACGCTCAGACGCTCGGCCAGCAGCGACTGATCTGCCGGATCGACGCCGACCGCGGGTTGCGGGACGGCGTCGAGCTGGCCATGTACGTGAACATGGATGCGGTTCATCTTTTCGAGCCCGGGGACGAAGGCGTGAATGTCAGCCTGAGCAGTGCCGGAGAGCAGGCCAGTGCAGCCTGAGGGGACCATGCACCGGCGGCGCGGCCCGCAGGCTCAGGCGGCGCACCCCGCACGGAGGTGGGCGATGCGGTGATGCCTGGTCGTCAACCTGCGACCCCGGCCGGCCCGTTCGAACCGGGCCGGCGCTCGAAAAGTGGGCCCGGCAGGCGACCCACTTTTTTTGTTCCCCCGGTTTCCGCGAGGCGGTTGCCGGGGGGAACGTCGGCGGCCGTGGCCATCCGCGGGACATAGGGGCGACTCCCCTCCGGGGGGGCTGCTCTGAACAACGAGGTGAAGTGAGCCCATGAATGCCGAGCTGATCCGCAACGTCGACAGTATCGCGCGCGACAAGAACATCGAGAAAGAGGCGGTCTTCGCCGACCTCGAGCAGGCCATGATCTCGGCCGTACACAAGCAGTACGGTCCGACCGACGAGGTCCAGGTGGCCATCGACCGGCTGACCGGCGACATCAGCGCCAGCCGCAACGGCGTGCCGCTGGACATGAAGGAGCTCGGCCGGATCGCCGCCCAGACCGCCAAGCAGGTGATGATCCAGCGGATCCGCGAGGCCGAGCGCGGCAGCATCTACGAGGAGTTCCTCGAGCGACAGGGGACGATCGTCACCGGCACGGTTTCGCGCTTCGAAGGGGGCGCCCTGGTGGTGAACCTCGGGCGCACCGAGGGTTTCCTGCCCAGGAGCGAGCAGATCCCCGGCGAGTCGCAGCACCCCGGGGAGCGGATCCGGTGCCTGATCCTGGACGTCCGGGAGACACCCCGCCAGGTGAAGATCGTGCTCAGCCGCTCGCACCCCGACTTTATCCGCCGTTTGTTCGAGCTGGAGGTTCCGGAGGTGGCCGAGCGGATCATCGAGATCAAGGCCCTGGCCCGGGAGGCCGGCTATCGCACCAAGATCGCGGTGTCCTCCATCGACGCGAAGGTCGATGCGGTGGGTGCCTGCGTCGGCGTGCGCGGCAGCCGCATCCGCAACATCGTCGTCGAGCTCGGCGGCGAGAAGATCGACATCGTGCGCTGGAACGAATCGTCGCAGATCCTGATCGGCAACGCCCTCAAGCCGGCGGAGGTGACCGAGACGGCGCTGTGTTTCGAGCTGGGCCGCGCGACGGTGGTGGTTCCCGAGGACCAGCTGTCCCTGGCGATCGGCAAGCGCGGGCAGAACGTCCGGCTGGCCGCCCGCCTGACCGGCTGGGACATCGATATCCTCACCCCGGCGGAATACAACAAGAACCTGGATGACCTGGAGAAGGTGCTCTCGCAGGTCGAGGGCATGGACAACGAGAAGATCGAGAAGATCATGGCCATGGGGCTGGTGTCGCTGATGGACATCGAGGAAGTCGGCGCCGATCCGCTGGTCAGCACGCTGGGCATCACGCCCGAGCTGGCCGAGAAGGTGATCGCCGTGGCCTCCGAGGCGGCCAAGCGGATTGCCGCGGAGAAGGCCGCAGCGGCGGCCGCTGCGGCGGAAGCGGCGGCGGCGGCCGAGCAGGCTCCGGGGGATGCCGGCCGCGAAGGGACGGCGGTGATCGGCGCGCCGCTCGGCGAGGGCATTGACGCGCTGCTTCAGGGCGTTCCTGTGTCGGGCGAGGCCGCGCCCGCCGAGGCTGCGGCCCCGGTGGAGGGCGACGGTCCATCGCCGGAGCGCGGCGACGGCTCGCCGCCGGAGGCGGTCGAACGGGGCGACGTCTCCGATGAAGAGCCCGGATCCGGGTCCCGGGAGCCGGAGAACGAGTCGTGAGGGCCCTTTCGGCAAAGCATGGCGGAGGATCGCGGGCCGCGGCCCGTGGGGATCGGCTGCGGCGGCGATAGCAAGGTCGGCGGTGGCCAGGGAGGTCAGGCTTGGCGGACAAACTGCGTGTCCACACACTGAGCAAGGAGCTGGGCGTCACCAGCAAGGCGATCCTCGAGAAGTGCCGCGAGGAACAGGTCGAGGGCATCACCAACCACATGTCCACGGTGTCCGCCGGGCTTGCCGAGACCATCCGCGAATGGTTCAGCGAGTCCCACACCCACGCGACGGCGGTTGAGGACTCCGCGCCGGTGGATCTCGAGAAGGTCCGTTCGAGGCGCAAGCCGCGGCAGACCAAAAAAGAGGTCGAGGAGGCCGGGAAAACCCAGACGCCGCCGGTTGAGCCGGCGCCGCCGGCCGGGCCGGAGGAACCCGTAGTCCCCCCGCAGGCCCCCGAGGCGGTGATCGGGACGACCGGTCCACAATTGCCGCCCGAGCCGGCGCCGGCCCTCGAGGCCGCAGCTGCGAAAGAGGCGCCGGTTCAGGTCGCCGCGCGGGCTCCGGCCACGCAGGTCACGGCTCCGGTTACGGCCTCGCCACCGCCGCCGCCACCGCCGCCACCGCCGCCACCGCCGCCGCCTCCCAGAGAGCGGATCGTGCCGGCCGGCCCGCAGAATATCCCGGCGGCCGCGCAGCTCAAGGGCCCCCAGATCGTCGGCTATGCCAAGCCCGACCCCATTCACCCGCCGGTGCCCCGGGCCCCGCGACCACCGATCGGCGGTCCGGTGTTGCGCGATGACGAGCCCGGGCCTCGCGGGCGTTTCGGGCGCGCGCGGACTGCGGCGGAGGAGGAAGCCGTGAGAAAGGCCAAGCACCGGGCCAATCCGCGGCGCAGCGGCCGCTCGCTCCAGGAGATCGGCGAACGGTTGCGAGAGTGGAACGACCGCGACCTGCTGGAGCGGCAGGAGCGTCTGGAGGCGGCCAGCGGTCAGGGCATCCGCTCCCGGCGGGCGGTGGAGCGGACCCGGGGCCCGTCCGCCCCGGTGATCGCGCCCCGGAAGACCAAGGCCCAGATCACCGAGCCGATCGTGGTCCACGAGTTGTGCGCCGCGACCGGCATCGGCCTGAACCAGCTGTGGCCGAAATTCAAGAGCGATCACGGCATGATGATCAACCGCAATTCGGTTCTTCCGGCGGACATCGCCCAGATGGTGATGCTGGACTTCGGCATCGAGCTGGAGGTGGTCAGGCCCCGGACGGCCATGGATCTGTTGTTGGAGGAGGTCGCGCAACGCCCACGCGTCAACCTGCGGCCGCGTCCGCCGGTGGTCACCATGCTCGGGCACGTCGATCACGGCAAGACCAGTCTGCTGGACGCGATCCGCCGGACGTCGGTGGCCGCCGGGGAGGCCGGCGGCATCACCCAGCATATCGGGGCCTACATGGTGGACCGCGGCAACCTGCGGGTCACATTCCTGGACACGCCCGGCCATGAGGCCTTCACCGCCATGCGCGCCCGGGGCGCCAACATGACCGACGTGGTGGTGCTGGTGGTGGCCGCCGACGACGGGGTGATGCCGCAGACCGCCGAGGCCATCAACCACGCCAAGGCCGCCAAGGTTGCGATCGTGGTGGCCCTGAACAAGATCGACCTGCCGGGCGTGGACATCAACAAGGTCTACGGACAGCTGTCCGAGCACGGCCTGACGCCCTCGGAGTGGGGCGGGGACATCGACGTGATCAAGACCTCGGCGACCACCGGCGTCGGCGTCGAGGAGCTGGTGGCCCACCTGTCCACGCTGTCGGAGCTGCTGGACCTGAAGGCCGACCCGACGGTGCCGGCGTCCGGAACGGTTATCGAGGCCCAGATGAAGACCGGGTTCGGGCCGCTGGCCCGCGTGCTGATCCGCGAGGGTACGCTCCGCACCGGCGACTTCGTGGTGTGCGGCTCGGCCGCCGGACGGGTGCGAACGCTCCGCGACGACCGCGGGCGGGTGATCGCCGAAGCGACGCCAGGCATGCCGGTGGAGCTGGCGGGGCTGGACGAGGTGCCCAATGCCGGAGACGGCCTGTACGCCCTGGAAAGCCTGCAGCGTGCCAAGCAGATCGCCGAGGAGCAGAGAACCCTCCGCCGGCAGGAGAGCCTGAGCCGGCCGACCAAGCCGCGCACGCTGGATGATCTTTTCCAGCAGCGTGCGGCCGGCAAGCTGCCGGAGCTCAACATGATCCTGCGGGCGGACGTATCCGGCTCGATCGATGCGATTCTCAAGTCGCTGCAGGATCTGCCCGGCGACCAGGTCAAGCTCAACATCCTGCACACCGGGATCGGCAGCATCACCGAGAGCGACGTCGTGCTGGCCGAGGCGAGCTCGGCGATCATCGTCGGCTTCAACGTCTCGGCGGAAAGCGGCGCGCAGCGGCGCGCGGATCTCGCCCGCGTGGACATCCGGACCTACCGCATCATCTACGAGGTGATCGATGACATCCGCAGGGCCCTCGAGGGGCTTCTGACGCCGGAACGCAGGGAGGAGGTCCGCGGCAAGGCCGAGGTGCGCGAGATCTTCCAGGTCTCCAAGGTCGGCACCATCGCCGGCTGCATGGTCATCGAGGGAACGATCCAGCGGTCGCACCGGGTGCGTCTGATCCGCGACGGCCAGATCATCATCCCGACGCAGGACGACGTGAAGAACGAGCGGCACCGGGCCATCGCCTCCCTGCGGCGGTTCAAGGACGACGCCCGCGAGGTCCGGGCGGGCATGGAGTGCGGCATCCGGGTGGAGAACTTCGACGACGTCAAGCCGGGGGACGTGATCGAGACCTACGAACTCGTGGAGACGGCCCGCTCGCTGTAGAAGAGCGGCCGCGGGAGCCGGATGCGCCGTGCCGGGCATGGTCGTCGGAACGCTGCGGTTCAGGCTGGCGTTGTACGAGGCGACGTCGCTGAAGGACAAGCGCCGCCTGGTACGAAGCCTCAAGGAGCGGCTCGCCGGCCGCTACAACGTCTCGGTGGCCGAGGTCGGCAGCCTAGACCATCGCCGGCAGGCGGAGCTCGGCGTCGCCGTGGTGGCGAACGACCGGCGTTTCGTGGCCGGCTGCCTGGATACGATCGTCGAATATGTGAGAAATGACGTATCCGTCTCCCTGGTCGACTGGGAGACGGAGATCCTCTGAGTCCAGCGGGCGCCCCGGGGGGCGACGGGCAAGATGAAATCCTACCGACCCGAGCGGGTGGCCAGCGTCGTGCGTTCCGTGGTCAGCAACGCGATCGCCGGCCGGCTCAGCGATCCCCGCATCGCTCCATTTTCGAGCGTGACCCGCGTCGAGGTCAGCGCCGACCTCGAGCACGCGAAGGTCTTCGTCAGCGTCATGGGCCCGGCCGGGACCCAGCGCCGCACCCTCGCCGGGCTGCAGTCGGCGCGCAGCTACGTCCAGCGTCTGGTCGCCAGGGAACTGTCCATCCGCCAGTGTCCCCACCTGACTTTTCACCTGGACCGCTCCATCCAGCGGGCCGCGGAGATCATCCGCCTCATCGACGAGACGATCGCCTCCGACCGGGCCGCTTCCGCTGACCAGACGCCGGACCTCGACGACTTCGACCCGGACGCGGAAACGGGAGACGAGGCATGAAGCACGGTGGCGAGTACGCCCGGCGCCTGAAGCAGCTGCACAACCGGCTGCTCCGTCAGCACGGCAAGCCCGAGGTTCCCGAACCCCTCGACCCCCTCGACCAGCTGCTGGTCGGCATCCTCGCCGGATGCACCTCGCTGGCCCGGGCCATGGCGACGCGGCAGCGGCTCCGCAACGCGGTCGTGGACCTCAATGAGCTGCGGGTGACGCCCGTGATCGAGCTGGAGGAGCTGATCGCCGACGGCGTGCCCCTGGCCGCCTCCAAGGCTCGCGACATCATCGCGGCGCTCAACGAGATCCGCCGCCGGGAGGACCGGCTCGATCTGGGCTTCCTCGCCCAGCGCGGCCGTCGGGAGGCTCGCGACTATCTGGAATCCATCAGCGGCGTGAGCCGGGCGGCGGCGGCCTGCACGCTGCTGTTCGCCCTCAACGGGCACGCGATTCCCGTGGACGAACTGACCCTCCATGTCCTGAGGAAGGACGAACTGGTGGATCCGGTCAGCGACATCGCCGAGGTCCAAGGCTTCCTGGAGCGGCATGTGGCCGCCAGCGATGCGGCGGTTTTCGCCTTGCTGCTCAACCGGTACGTGTGCGCCCGGGGCGCGAGGCTCGACCTTCAGGAGGTACTGCGGGCCGCCCAACCGGCCCCGGCGACCCCGCCGTCGCCTCCGCCGGCAGAGCCTTCGCCGGCGACGGCACCGGCAGGAAGACCGTCGGCCCGGAAACCGGCCGCCAAGGCGACCACAACGCCGCCCGGACCGAACGCGGCCAAGTCGCCGCCGGACCACCCGCAGCCCAAGGCCAGGCCCGCGGCCCAGGCTCCGGCAGACCAGCAGCCCAAGGCCGGGCCCGCGGGCCAGAACCCGGCGGCCCAACCGCCCAAGGCCGCCCTTCGGAGAAAAAAATGACCCGTCGGCCGCGGGCGACCGGGGCGGCCACCGCCAGGAGATTCACCACGTGAACGAAACGCGCGTACTGACCGTCGGCATTCCCAAGGGAAGCCTGATGGAATCCACCGTCGATCTCTTCGCCCGGGCGGGATACGCCGTGAACGTGTCCACCCGCGGCTACTACCCGACCATCGACGACCCCGAGATGCGCTGCATCATGTTCCGGGCCCAGGAAATGAGCCGCTACGTCGAGGACGGCGTCGTCGATGTGGGGCTCACCGGCCACGACTGGATCCGCGAGAACGGCAGCGACGTCCACGAAGTCTGCGAGCTGGTCTACTCCAAGGCCACCAGCCGCCCGGCACGCTGGGTGCTGGTGGTGCCCAACGAGTCGAAAGTCCAGCGGCCCGAGGACCTGCAGGGCGGCATCATCGCGACCGAGCTGGTCAACGTGACCAGGGAGTACTTCCGCGACCGGGGCATCGACGTGAAGATCGAGTTCAGCTGGGGAGCCACCGAGGTCAAGGCCCGCCTGCTGGACGCGATCGTGGACATCACCGAGACCGGGTCGTCGCTGGCGGCCAACAACCTTCGCATCGTCGATGAGATCCTGGCCTCCACCACCCGGCTGATCGCCTCGCATAAGGCGATGGCCGACCCGTGGAAGCGGGAGCGCATCGAGGCCCTGGGCCTGCTCCTGCAGGCCGCGATCGCCGCCCGGGCCAAGGTGGGTCTCAAGCTCAACGTCTCGCGGGCCAACCTCGACCAGGTCCTGGCCATCCTGCCCGCCGAGCGATCCCCCACGGTCTCGTCGCTGGCCGACCCCCAGTACGTCGCCGTCGAGGTGATCCTGGAGGCCCGGACGGAGCGCGTCATCGTGCCGCAACTGCAGCGCGCGGGGGCCTCGGGCATCATCGTCTATCCGCTCAACAAGGTGATCCCATGATCAGACTCCGGACCGGCGGGATGCTGCTGGTCATCGCGGCTCTGTGGGCCGGGGGATGCGCTGCCACCAGCCTGGCGCCTGCGGACATGTCCCCCGAGGACCTCCGGCTTTTCGGCCCCCCGGTGCCCCAGCCCGGTTTCGACGCGCACCGCGCGGCGGTCCCGTTCGCCCTCCTGCCCGGGGACGTTCCCGACCCCGCCGAGGCGCGGGCGGTCGCGGACCCCGAGCTGCCTCGCCAGGCTCTCCAGCATCTCGCGCAGGCCCGGCAGCTTTTTGCCGCGGCCCGGTACGAAGATGCGGTCCGCTCGGCCGAACAGGCCCTGGGCTACAATGCGTCGATCCACGAAGCCCACCGACTCATAGCCCTGGCCTGCCTGCTGTCCGGACAGGAACAGCGCGCCCGCCTGGCGGCCGAGCGATGCCTGGCCCTGCGTCCGCGCGACGTGGCCTGCCATTACCTCCTCGGGCGGCTGGCCCACAAGGCCGAGGATTTCCCCGCGGCGGTCACCGCCTACCGGGTGGCCCTGAAATGCCACCGCCCGGGCCTCGATGACGACTACATGCTGCTGACTCGTTTCCATCTGGGCGCCCTGCTGGAGGCCGGAGGCTACCTCCAGGCGGCGATCGACGTGTGGGAACTTCTGGCACGGACCGCCGACCGGCTGGAGACGACGCCGGAGGCGAATCCCGAGCTTGCCGCCGTGCGGACCGGGCAGCTGGCCTCGATGTTCGCCCGCATCGCCCGCGCGCACGACCTGCTGGGCCGTCCGTCGGCCGCTGCCGGGGCCATGGCCGAGGCCGTCCGCCGGGCACCGACGGACATCGAGTGGGGCCGGCAGTACACCGCCATGCTGGTGCGGGCCGGGCGGTCTGATCAGGCGATGGCCGAGGCCGAACGGATCCTGGAGGTTTCCGGCCGGTCGCCCGAGAGCGGCGCCTTCCTGCTGGCCACCGCCCGCGTCACCGGGCGAGCGGCCCGGGCCGCCGACGTGCTCGGCCGGGTCAGCGCCGCCCGCCCTGACGACACGCCGGCGGCCATGTTGCACGCCGAAGCACTGATCGCCGCCGGTCGCTATGCCGAGGCCGCGACGATCCTGAGCCGGGTGGCGGCCCGGGAACCTGAGGCTTCCTGGAAACTTCTGGAAATCCGCCGGCGACGCGGCGACTGGGAAGGCTGGAGCGAGGCATTGTCCGAGGAACTCGCCCTGCGGCCCGCGAGTCTGCCGCGCGCCGATGACGAGATCGCCGGGGTGCCGCCGGCAGCCCTGCGCAGAATGGCCGATGTCGTGCTCCGCGCGCCGGCAGACGGCGACCGGGTTCGCAACGCCGCCCGTGCCTGTCTGCAGGGCCTGATTCACGACCGGCTCGACCGCCCGGATGATGCCCTGGCGTCCTTTCGCGCCGCCCGCAGCGCCGACGGCGGTTTCGTGCCCGCCGCTCTGGGCGAGGCCCGGCTCCACGTGCGCCGCTGCGCGTGGGCCGCGGCGCTGGCGGTGCTGGGCGGCATCGAGACCGCTGACCCGCCCGTGCGACGGCTGGCGCTGCTCCTGTCGGCGCGGTCACATGATGGCTTGGACGACATCCCCGCGGCGGTCCGCGATTACCTGGCGGCCATCCAGCTGGCTCCCGAAGACGCCGACACCCGCGTGGACCTGGGCCGGCTCTACGAGCGCGTCGGGCGGACCGAAGACGCCCGGGAACAGTACCAGGCCGCGGTTTCCGCGAATCCGGAGCACGTCGCGGCCCGCGAGCGGCTGATCCGCAATCTCTGGACCCGTTGGCGCGACCGGGGCGTGCTGCGCAAGCTGTCGGCCGAGCTGGCCGAGCTCCAGAGGCTGGCGCCACAGGACCCGGCGACCATCCGGTGCACGGCTCTGGCCCGTTTTCTGATCGTCCAGGAGGCCGATCTCCACGGTTACGTGCAGACGCTGCAGACCCTGATCCGCCTGCGGCCCGACGATTTCCGCTCGCGCGAGGACCTGGCCGAGGCCCTGGCCCTGCTGCGGGACGACGAGGGCGCCCGGCGCGAGGTCGAGGCGATCCTGAAGATCGAGCCGTATCATCCGCAGGCCAACGAGATGCTGGCCGCACTGCTGGTCCGCATGCTGGCCCTCGACGAGGTCCAGGCCCACCTGGAGCGCGTACTGCGCTGGTATCCCAACCGCGAGGGCCTGCTGCGCACGCGTGCCGAGATCCTCCTGATCCAGGGGCGGACCGACGAGGCCTCGCGGCTGTGGCAGCACCTGCTGTCGAGACCGGAGACCGGCGAGCGACACCCGGCGTACCGGGCCCGGCTGCTATATACCTGGGCGCGGGCCGGCCGACACGACCTGGCGGTCGCCACCGCACAGGAATGGGTCGAGCAGGCCGAAGGCGACGCCGCCCATGCCGCCCGGCTGCAGTTGCTGTCCGCGCTGACGGCGGCGGACCGGCTGGACGACTACATTGCCCGCTGCCGGGAATGGCTCCTGCAGGACCCCGACAATCGCCGCTATCGGGCCTGGCTGGCGGGCGGCACGCCCGAGGAAGGGGGTCTAAGTGGCCGGGCGGCCGGGCTGATCGGCGCCGGGCGGCACGATGAGGCCGTGCTCGAGGCCATGGGCTGGCTGAAAGCCGACCCCTCCGACGGGCAGGCGATCGCGATTCTGACGGGCGCGCTGCAGGCTGCGGGCCGGCACGAGGAGGTCCTGGAGATCCTCCGCAGCCGCGTGGCGGCCTCGACCGGACCGGCCGATCGGATCGACCGCGTCCAGGAGCTGATCCAGGCATGCATCGCGGCCGGACGTTTTGATGAGGCCGTCGCTGCCGCGCGCGGCATCCGCCCGGACGGCGCGGAGGATAACGCAGACCTGGAAACCGTGCTTGGCCAGCTGCTGGCCACGGTGCTGGTCCAGGCCGGCCGGTATGACGAGTCGGCCGACCAGCTCCGGCGCATCGTCGCCGATCTCGAGGAACGCCAAGCCCGTCTCCGGGAGATCCTGGCCGATCCGCAGAACGAGCGGCTGGGCCCGCAATTGCGCGCCGAGCTTGTGAACCTGCGGGGCCGCAAGTCGCGGCTGCTCCGGTCGCTGTCCTTCGTATTCCAGAGCCAGAACCGGCCGGACCTGGCCGAGGAGCACCTGCGCGAGGCCTATGAACTGGCGCCGACCAGCGTCGATCTGAACAACGATTACGGATACACGCTGGCCGACGCGGGGCGGAACCTGGAGGCGGCCGAGCGAATGATCCGGATGGCGGCCGCCGAGGTGCTGACACCCGGACTGGGCGAGGATTCCCGCCAGGCGGCCTTTCTCGACAGCCTCGGGTGGGTGTTGTACAAGCTCAGCCGGCATCAGGAGGCGGCGTTCTGGCTGGAGCTGGCCGTCTCGCTGGAACCCGAGCCTGATCCGGTCATGCTCGATCATCTGGGTGACGTTTACTGGCGGCTGGAACGTCGCGAGCAGGCCCGCGCGTCCTGGAAAAAGGCTGCCGAGATTCTCGATCGCCGCGAACCGGGGCGTGTTCGACCGCCCGAGGAGGCCGTGCGCCGCCGTCTGGAGTCCAAGCTCGAAGCCGTGGCCGGGGGCCGGGCGCCCCAGGTGGCTCCGGTGGGCGAGCACGGCGGCCCCAAGGCCTGAACAGCCTGAACAGCGGGCCGGACCGGGCTCCGGCGCAGCGCGACCGGCCCGTCGTGGTCGAAGGAGGTGTGATCCATGGCCGGACATTCGCATTGGGCACGCATCAAGCGCAAGAAGGGTGTGACCGACGCGCGGCGCGGTCGGCTCTGGAGCAAGCTGGCCAGGAACATCATGGCCGCGGCCCGTATGGGGGGGGGCGACCCAGACGCCAACCTCAAGCTGCGCTACGCGATCGACAAGGCCAAGCAGGCCAACATGCCCAAGGACACCATCGAGAACGCCATCAGGAAGGGCTCCGGCGGGACTGAGGGGGCCGAGTTCCAGACCGTGCTCTACGAGGGCTACGGCGCCGGCGGCGTGGCGGTGCTCTGCGAAGCCCTGACCGACAACCGCAACCGGACCGCGCCGGAGATCAAGAAGCTCTTCGAGAAGCACGGCGGCACCGTCGGTGCGGCCGGGTGCGTCCAGTGGATGTTCTCCCAGAAGGGCGTGATCACCGTGGACGCCTCCGCCGCGGACGAGGACACCATCGCCGCCATCGCCCTGGAAGCCGGCGCCGAGGACTACTCGCGAAGCGAGGGGACCTGGGAGATCACCTGCGAGCCGGCGGCCTACGAGCCCCTGCGTGCGGCCCTGGCCGCCGCCGGCATCGCCACGATGTCGGCGGAACTCAGCATGGTGCCGTCCAGCACCGTCACCGTGAACGCGGAGAACGGAGCGAAGGTGCTCAGGCTCGTCGAGGCCCTCGAGGAGCACGACGACATCCAGAACGTCTACGCCAATTTCGACATCCCCGCGGAGGTGATGGCCTCGCTGGAGGGTTGAGGCCGGAATCGGAGCGACTGTCAGCCGGCCTGGTCCAGGAACACCTGGAGGTCGTCCCCGACGAGCACCCGCACCGTCTCGCTGTCCAGATCCATGACCACCGCAAGCCGGTCGGCCGCCCCTCCCGGCGGCCGGGTGAACTCGCGCCACCAGAGATGCCGCCCGGCCACGGTCTCTTTTCTCGGCGGCCCCCCGCGGGCGGTGAGCCACTCGGCTGCCTCCGGATGGCGCCCGACCTCCAGCAGCGAATATAGTCCCTCGACGGTCGATTCCGCGCCGGAGTGCGGATTGATCACGCCCGTGGCGCTGAGGCCGTCGTATGTCCGGCCGGTGGCGGCGTCGTACATCGGCCGACCGGCGGCGTTGTTGCCCAGGAACCAGCCGGCCGCCAGCCCGGCCATCCGGGCGTAGTCAGGATCGCCGGTCGCCTCGAAGAGCCGGACCAGCCCGAGCGTCACACAGCGCACGCCGTAGGCGATCCGCTCTTCGTCGGAGTCGGCCCGCGGGTCATCAAAGTCGATCGACGCCGCCGATCCGCGCACGAGCAGACGCGAATAGAAATGCCGGGCCTCGGCCAGGGCGGACCGCAGGCGGCCGGCTTCGACCAGCGCGTGGGTCTGGGCGTTGCCCCACGCATGCCATCCCCGCCGGTTGGATGCGTGAAGGCCGTAGGGGAAACGGTTCATCGAGCCGTAGCGCATGACCTCCAGGCCTTCGGCCAGGCAGGCGATCATCCGTTGCAGGTCCGGGTCCGGTCGGGCCCGGTTGAGGGCCGTCAGTCCCAGCACCAGTTCGCTGGTGGCATCGGCCCCGTCGCCGTGAATCAGCCAGAGCGGCACCCGCCGGCCGCGGTGTTCCTCGAACGAACCGTGGCGGACCAGCAGGGCCTTGACGTGCGGCAACAGGCCGCGGGCCGCCCGATGGCAGTGATCGGCCAGGGCCTTGTCCGCTCCGGCCAGCACGCGGCAGGCGGTTCCTAGAGCCCACATCGCCCGCGCGGACCACCAGTCCAACCGTTCGGCGCGGCTGCGAAAGTGGTCCCGGTTGATCGTCAGCTCACGATCGAGCACGAAATTGTGGAACAGGCCGTCGGAGCTCTGCATCCGCAGAACGAAACCCAGCAGTCCGACAGCCCGCCTGCGGGAAGTGTCATCCCCGGTCGCTTCATAATGACGCAGGCACAGCACCGCCGCCCGGGCGACGTCATCCACGCAGGAGATGCCCTCCTGCGGGTCGCCGAACACGCGGTAGTCCGGGGCAGCGCAGTAGAGATGTACCAGCCGCACGGGCCGGCCGTCGATCCGCAGATCCTCGCTGAGATGATCGAAATGGGCGAAGTTGAGCCGCGCCGGTTCCGGGGGAAGCACATCGCCCTGGCCGGAAGGTGCCCGTGGCATGCGGGCCTCACGCATCCATCGTCCCACGGCCCGCGCGGCTCGAACGCCGGCGGCGTCCGGGCCGCGCGCGGCCGCGGGGGTTCACTTCACTTCGCTGAGCTTCACGGCACAGCGGTTCTTCGCCGACAGCAGCGCCGCCTCCAGCACCCGCTGGGTCTCGTAGGCGTCGGCGAAATCCGGCAGCGGCACGACCGGCTTCCTGCGGCCCAGGACGTTCATGATGTCCGCGGCCATGTTGATGAAGCCGTGCTCGTAGCCGATGATGTGCGCGTCCGGCCACCAGGCCCCTACGTAGGGGTGGTTGCCGCCGGAAGTGCACATGATCTTTGTCCAGCCCTGCAGCTTCTTCTCGATGGTGTTGTCGTAGAACTCCAGGTAGTTCATGTCCTCGAATCGGAAGCGCAGTGCGCCCTTCTCGCCGTGGACCTCAATGCCGTTCTGGTTCTTGCAGCCGGTGGCCAGGCGGGTGGCCTCGAAGCTGGCCACGGCCCCCTTGCGGAATCGGGCCAGGAAGAGCACCGCGTCGTCCACGTCCGACTTGCCTTTCTTCGTCGCCCCCCGGGCCCCGCCGGCGATGCCGCCGCTGACGTTGGCCGCCAGGAGGGTGCGCTCCTTGATGAACGTCTCGGCGATGGCCCCGGAGATCTCATCGATCTCGTCGCCGGTGATGAAACGGGCCATGTCGATGACGTGGGCGTTGAGGTCGCCGTGGGCCCCGGAGCCGGCCAGCTTCTTCTGAAACCGCCACAGCAGCGGCGTGTCCGGGCCGCCCCAGTCCTGCAGGTAGATCGCCCGCACGTGGAAGATCCGGCCCAGCCGTCCCTCGCGGACCAGCTGGTGGGCCAGGGCGACCGCCGGGCAGCGCCGGTAGTTGTACCATACGAACGTCGGCACCCTGGCCTTCTTCGCGGCGGCGACCATCGCCCGGGCGTCGGCCAGCGTGCCGGCGATCGGTTTCTCGCAGGCCACCGGCTTGCCCGCCGCCAGGGCCTCCATGGCCGGCGGCATGTGCATGAAGTTCGGCGTGACCACGTCCACCAGCTGGATGGCCGGATCGTGGATCACCCGCTTCCAGTCGGTGTCGAAGTTCTTCCAGCCCCAGCGGCGGGCGAACACCGCCGGGTTCTCCTCCGGCTGGCCGAACACGGTGTGCATCACCGGCTCGACCGGCAGGTCGGTGAAGAACTTGGCGACCTTCAGATAGGCGTTGCTGTGCGTGCGGCCCATGAAACCCTGCCCGATCAGGGCGACGTTGCATTCCTTCGCCATCGTGGAAGTCTCCTGTGGGGCGGCATCCTCGTGGTCCGACCGCTTCGCTGCGACGCGCCCTTCCGGTGCGACCTGAACCCGCGCCGCGCGGGGCCGACGCGCCTGCAGAACCGATGGGATGAGGCTCCCCCATCCCGCCCGCCGCCGCCTCGGGCAGGCCCACACGATATAGCCGCCGGTGGTAGCGAAATCAAGCCGCCATGGCCACCTTTCCCGCGGCGACGGAGATGAAAGAGGCCGATCCGGGACCGGCGCCGCTCCCGGAAAACGCCGCCCCCGACCCACCGGCCGTGGGCTTGTTCGTCCGGGGGAGCGGGGCGTTACAATGCCGGTGCGGCCGGGCCCAATCCGACGGTCCGGCCCGGAGGTGCGGGACATGAACGGAACGGCCGTCAAAAGAGTTCATCTGGCCTATGGCAAGACCGGCCTGGAGGTGGAGGTCCCCGCCGACGCCGTCGTGCTCGAGCCGCGCTACGTCCCCGGCCTGCCCGACGAACCGGCCGCCCTGATCGAGGCCCTGCGGCGCCCCACCGCCGGCCCGCCGCTGCGCGAACGCGTCCGCCCCGGCCAGCGGGCGGTGATCGTGCACACCGATATCTCCCGGGCCACGCCCAACGAACGCATCCTGCCGCCCCTGCTGACCGAACTCGAGGCCGCTGGCATCCGCCGTCCGGATATCACCCTGCTCAACGCGCTGGGCACGCATCGGCCGCAGACTCCCGAGGAGCTGCGGGCCATGCTCGGACCGGACATCGTGGCCAACTACCGCTGCCTGCAGCATGACGGCAACGACGACAAGCAACTGGTGTCACTGGGCACCACCCGTTTCGGCCATCCGGTCCGCGTCAACCGTCACTATATGGAGGCCGACGTCCGGATCCTGACCGGCTTCATCGAGCCCCACTTCTTCGCCGGGTTCAGCGGCGGCCCCAAGGGAGTGCTGCCTTCCATCGCCGGCGCCGAGAGCGTCCTGCACAATCACGGCGCGAAGATGATCGCCCATCCCAAGGCCACCTGGGGCATCACCCGCGGCAACCCCATCTGGGAGGAGATGCTCGAGGCCGCGACCATGACCCGCCCGACCTTCCTGCTCAACGTGGCCATGAACCGCGACAGGCAGATCACCGGCGTCTTCACCGGCGACCTGGAAGCCGCCCACGCCGCCGGCACCCGCTTCGTGGCCGACAGCGCCATGGTGCCGGTGCCCGAGCCTTTCGACATCGTGGTCACCAGCAACTCCGGCTACCCGCTGGATCTCAATCTCTACCAGACGGTCAAGGGCATGTCCGCGGCCGCCCAGGTCGTCCGCCCCGGCGGCACGATCATCATCGCTTCCCAGTGCTGGGACGGCATTCCCGAGCACGGCGCATTCGGCCGCCTCCTGGCCGAGGCCCGCAGCCCCGAGGAGCTGCTGGCCCGCATCGAAGCGCCGGGCTTCGAGTCGCCGGATCAGTGGCAGGCCCAGGTGCAGGCCCGCGTGCAAACCAAGGCCAGAGTCTACGTTCACTGCGAGGGGCTGACACCCGAACAGATCCGCCGCTGCCTGCTGGAGCCTTGCCCGCGCATCGAGGACACGCTGGACGAACTGATCAGACGCGCCGGCGACCGCCGCCCCACCATCTGCGTGCTGCCCGAGGGACCGCTCACGGTGGCCTATGTGCGGTGAACCCGGCGCGTGGGGTCGCATGCGGCGCGCGTTCGGCCCCAGTCAAACGGCCGGCGGTCTGAACCATCGCCTCAACCGCCGGGCTGGCAGCGCGAACAAAGGTAGCTGCTGCGTCCCGCGGCCGCGATCCGCACGATAGCCGTCCGGCAGCGCGGACAGGGCCGGCCCTCGCGACCGTAGACGCGATGACGGAGCTGGAAACGCCCCAATGAGCCGTCGGCCGCGCGGTAATCGCCGATGCTCGACCCCCCCGCCCGGACCGCCGCCTGCAGAACCCGCCGAATGGCCGCATGAAGCCGCCGGACCTCGTCATCATTCAGCGTGCACGCCCGCCGAAGGGGATGGATTCCCGCGCGGTGCAGAGCCTCGTCGCAGTAGATGTTGCCCAGCCCGGCCATCGGGCGCTGGTCCAGCAGCAGGGCCTTGATCTGCCGGCGCCGCCTGAGCAGCTCGCGGAAGGCCTTCAACGGCATCCGGAGTGCGTCCTGCCCGACCTGCGGCAGATTCCGGCCGAGCCAGGTTCTGTCGTCGGACCGTCCCGGCGCCAGAAACCAGACGCCCCCGAAACGCCGTGGATCGACGAACCGAAGCTCGGTCCCGCCGCGAAACACCAGCCGCAGGTGAGTATGAGGCTCGACCGGCCGTCCCCCGGCCACCAGCAACAGCCGCCCGCTCATGCCCAGGTGAAAAACAAGCGTTCCAGCGTCCCTTCGCCCCGGGCCGGCCAGCGTCAGGCGGATCTGCTTGGCCACCCGCCAGACGCGCGCCACCCGCCTTCGGCGCAGCGCCGCGCAGAACACCGTCGGGCTGCCGTGCAGCACGTCCGACCGCGCCAGATGCACCGCCTCCACTTCCAGGCCGCGAAGACGGCCGGCCAGACCGCGAACGATGGTCTCAACTTCGGGAAGCTCAGGCATGATCGCCGTGTTGTTCCTGCCCCGCACGGCATTCCGGTCAGGGGAAGCCGCCGGACCTCACCGCAGCCGCCGGCGGGGCGGATCGACCGCGCGGGCCTGGTTCATCAAAGCCGGGTCGAACCGCCGGAGGGGGATCCGGTGCCGGCCGCCTGCGAATCCGATTCCTCCGGCGCCTCGGGCCCGGGTTCCGGCGATTCCGGCCCGGGTTCTGTGGAGTCCGGTTGTGTCGCCGGGGCCTCGGCGGTCGCGGGCACGGCCTGCTCGCCCAGAACCGCGGTCACGACGCGACGGACCTGCCCGGCATAGTCCGGCCGGTAGTCCTCATCCGGCACGCCGTGGCGGTCCACCGTTTCCTGCGCGGCGGCCATAAAGGCTTTCAACTGCGTCCTGGTCAGATTCTCCATGACGGTGCGCCGGCCCGATCCGTCATCCACCGAGACCAGCGACATCACCTCCCGCAGCTCCGCCGCCGGCACGGTCTGCTCGCAGATGCCGCGCTGCAGGCGAGCGAACGTCCGCAGGGCGGGGGCCGATTCTTCCGCCGGGAAGGCCATTTCGACGTACCTGGATTGCACCGCCTCGATGATCATCAGGTCCGGCAGCGGGCCCTCCATCAGCCGGCCGGCGACCATGCCCAGCTGGGTGTAGCTGATCCGCCCGGCTTCGAAATCGTCGGTCAGGCGGTTGAAGATGCCGGTCAGCGCGTCGCGCTGGTCTGCCGGCAGGTCCGACGACTTGACCATCGTCACCAGCGGACCGCGCATCAGGGCGGCCGTCCAGCGCTTGAAGTTCACGACCACATAGGTCACCAGCCCGCCGCAGACGACCATCATCATCAGCATGATGATCATGCAGATCCGCAGCAGGCTGATGCCCCGACGTCCGGAGGTTTCGCAACAGTTCATGAGCGGCTCCCGGGACAGGCCCGTCTGCGGTTATCATAGCCGCGGCGGCCGGACGTCGAAAAACCGCGGCCGCAGCCAGGATGCCGACCATGTTCACCTCGGACCTCGCCGACGAGTACTTCAACCGGTCGTGGGCGACCGTGCGGGGCACGGACCGCGAGCACCGGCTGGTGCGTTACGCGCTGTTCTCGAGAACCCCCGGGCTGCTGACCGGCGTCGGGGACGTGGCCGGCCTGCTGAAACGCCGCTGCATCGGCCCGGTCACGCTGCGAAGTCAACCGGAGGGCCGGGCCTATGCCGCCGGCGAAGTGGTCATGACCATCGAGGGGCCCTTCGGCCAGCTGGTGTGCCTGGAGACCGAGATTCTCGGCCGGCTGTCGCTGTCCGGCGCCGCGGGCATGATGGCCGACATCGTGGCCGCGGCCGGCATACCCGTAATTGACATGGCCGCCAGGCATTATCCGCCGGAACTCGTTCCCGCCCTGGCCGTCGCGGCGGCCGTCGGGGGAGCGGCCGGCACGAGCACCCGGGCCGGCCATGCGGAGGTCCACGCCCGTTTCGGCGTCGGCAGCGACCAGATCCGCGTCGGAGAGGGTCCCGTGCGGCCCTTCCAGCTCTATGGCTCGATTCCCCATGCCCTCAACGCCGTCTTCGAGGGCAGCAGCATCGAGAGTGCCGCCGCCTATCACCAACGCTGTCCGAAGGTGCCCCTGACCGTGCTGATCGACTTCGAGGGCCGCGAGCGCGACACCGTGGCCGAGGCCGTGCGGCGCTTCGGCTCGTCGCTGTATGCCGTGCGCCTCGACACCTCCGCCAACCGCGTTCACCAGGGCGGCCATGAGAAAACCGAGCGGGCCCTGGAGATGCGGATCCTCTCGCAGGCCTCCGACCGCGCCGCCGCGGCCTCCGCCCTGGACCGTTACGGCTTCGGGCCGGGGGTGACGATCGAGGAAGTCTACGCCATCCGCGGGCTGCTGGACTCTCTGGGAGCCAGGAGCACGAAGATCCTGGTCAGCAGCGGCTTTGACCTCGACAAGGTCCGGGCCTTCGTCGCCTGCCGCGCGCCGATGGATGCCATCGGCACCGGCTCGTGGGTGCGTTTCTCGATGTTCACCGCCGACATCGTGGCGGTTTTCGAAAACGGACATTGGGTGCCGCGATGCAAGGCCGGCAGGGCCGAGGAACTGCGGGTGCCGGAGTCCCTGCCGCTTGAGTGGCGGATCGGGGATGAATCCGCGTCGACCGGTCGAGAACCCGTGTCCGGATCACAGTTCGCGGAGCAAACGGCCGAACCGGGACCCGGCACGGAGACGCCGGCGGCCGAGCCGCCGCCATCGTGAACCGGCGACCCACGGCGGCGTTCACCGGCCGTCATCCGACCCGATTCGTTTCCAGGTGAAATCCGGGGCGAGAACCTCGAAAGGGCGGAACCGCGTCTTGTAGTGCATCTTCGGGCAGTCGCGGACGTCGTAGCCCAGATACACGTACTCCACTCCCAGTCGCCGGGCGAGTTCCACCGTCCAGAGGATGTTGAACGTGCCCGGCGAACGAGCCGCCTGACGGTGATCGAAGTAGAAGTAGACCGTGCTGATCGCGTTGTCGTCGAGGTCCAGCAACCCGACGCCCACCAGCCGGCCGGCGTCGCGGAAGACCACCTCTGCGGTTTCGACCGGCGAGCGATACAGGAAGCCGCGAAAGCCCTCCCAGGAGCCGTCCATCTGCCCGTCGTGCCGGGCCGCGAGGTATCCGACGTACAGCCGGTGCTTCTCCGGCGTCGGCCGCGGTTCGTCCACCTCCACGTCCAGGTCGGCGTTCCGGGCCAGGCAGCGGCGCTGACTGCGATCGGGCCGAAAGGCCTCGACCGGCAGGCGGATCGCCCGGCACTGGTCGCAGGACTCGCAGGCGGGCCGATAGATGAGGTCGCCGCTGCGGCGGAAGTTGAGGTCCATCAGCGAACGGTAGACCCCCGGCGGCAGCGCCCGGGCGCGAAACACCACGTCGCGGGCGGTCCGGCCGGCCAGGTACGGGCAGGGACGCGGCGGAGCCGGCTGCAGACCGCTGTGTTCCAGCGCGGACCGCAGCCCCTCGGTGCGCTGCGCGATAGCCACCTCGTCGGACATGACGCCGCCGTCGGTTTCCGGGGTCGGGGAAGTGTCTCCCGGCACCCGGCATGATAGGCCACAGGGAACGCCCGCGTCAAACCACTCGGACGCCGCCAACCCATACGCCGGAAGGCCCGGCGCCGCCGCGCAGCAGAGCCTCCGCCGGATCGGACGCGACCGGGTCATCCAGCGGCACCGCAATCAGATCGGCCCGCAACCCCGGCCGAAGCGTGCCGCAGGCCTCGTCCAGCCCCAGGGCCCTGGCTCCGTGGACGGTTCCCATCGCCAGCAGGAGGTGGCCGTCAACATCCTCCCGGGCCGCCCGCAGGAAACGCATTTCATCCAGAATCGACAGCGTGCCTCCGCCGGCGGTCGAATCGGTGCCCAGGCATACGTTCACCCCGCCGGCGAGCATCTCCCGCCAGCGGTGCGGGGCGTGCCCGAAAAAGCGGTGGGCCCGCGGACAGAAGGCGACTGGTGCACCGGCCTCGGCCAGCAGTGCCAGGTCGCCGTCGTCGGCATAGTTCACGTGGGCCAGAAGCACGCGGGGGCCCAGCAGACCCGATCGATGCAGCCAGGCCACCGGCGAGCAGCCCGGCGGCCGGAAGGAGCCGTCCCAGAGCCCCAGGCTCTCCAGCAGTTCGCGGAACGGCCCGCGGCCGTCGGCCAGGAAACGCGCCTCTTCGGGTGTTTCGGCCACGTGAGTGGTCCAAGGAAGACCTCGGGTGGCGGCAAGACGGCCCGCCCGACGGTAGATCTCCGCGTCGGTGCTGTAAGGCGCGTGCGGCGCGATCCCGGGGCGGAGAACCACGCCGGTCCGTGCGGGCGGAGCCCCGGCGCACCAGTCCCAGGCCGCCTGCAGCGACCGTTCGTGCGGCTCGGCCGCCCGCCGGCCCATGCCCAGGGCCTCATGAAACGCCACGGTGTTCAGCGGCGCGTCGGGCCAGGCCCGCGGACCCTGCGGACTGCCGCCGATGTCCGCGACCAGCGTCACGCCGACCTCCAGCGACCGCTGCAGTCCGGCGCGCAGCGCCGCCTCGAGCGTTTCGGGTCCCACCTGGGCATACCGCCGCGAAACCCGGCGGATCCAGCCGACGAAGGAGCCGTCGAAGACGACCGGATCCGCCGTATCGGTCAGTTCCAGGTGCGTGTGAGCATTGACCAGGCCGGGCATCAGCACCGCGTCGCCGCAGTCGATGGCCGCGGGTTCAGGCGAGCGGCTCCGCTGCACGGATTCGATCCGGCCGTCGCGCACCATGACCCGGCCGTTCTCGATCGGAGGCGAGGAAACCGGCAACACCCAGCGCGAATGAAGCGTGAAGACCGACATGGACGGCCGCGGCCTCCCGGAGAAGTCCGGATGCACGGCTTGAATGCAGCGCGTCGCCCGGCGAAGCCTCAGGCTGCGGCCGCGGAGGCCAGCGGGGGAACGCGCGTGTGCCAGTCCGTGCGGCGCTGGTAAAGCCCGGCGGCGGCCAGCAGCCGCGGCTCGCCGAAGTGCGGCCCCATCAACTGGAGCCCGATCGGCAGACCGGTTTGCGTGAAGCCGCAGGGCACGCTGATGCCCGGAATGCCCGCCAGATTCGCCGAAACCGTGTAGATGTCCATCAGGTACATCGCCAGCGGGTCCTCGAGCTTCTCGCCCAGCCGCCAGGCCGGCGAGGGCGAGGTCGGGCCGGCGACGACATCCACCAAGCGGAAGGCCTCCTCGAAGTCGCGTTTGATCAGCGTGCGCACCTTGAGCGCCTTGAGGTAATAGGCGTCGTAGTAGCCGCTGGACAGGGCGTAGGTCCCCAGCATGATGCGCCGCCGGACCTCGGCTCCGAAGCCCTCCTGACGGCTGGAGCAGTAGACGTCGATGTAGTCCTGCGGCCGCTCCGCGCGGCGCCCGTAATGCACGCCGTCGTAACGGGCCAGGTTGCTGGAGGCCTCGGCCACCGCCACCAGGTAATAGCAGGCCACGGCGTACTTCACATGCGGCAGACTCACGGGAACGATTTCCGCCCCGGCGGCCTGAAACTCCGCGATCGCCGCCTCGACGGCTGCGCGGACCTCCGGATCGAGCCCCGCGCCGAAGTACTCCCGCGCCAGCCCGATGCGCAGGCCGTCCACGGGCCGGTCCAGTCCGGCCACGTAATCCGGCACCGGTTCGTCCACGCTAGTCGAATCCCGCGGGTCTCTCCCGGCGATCACCTGCAACAGCAGGGCCGCGTCGGCAACATCGCGGGTCAGGGGACCGATCTGGTCGAGGCTGCTGCCGTAAGCCACCAGCCCGTAGCGCGACACGCGCCCGTAGGTCGGCTTGAGGCCGGTGATGCCGCAGAACGAGGCCGGCTGGCGGATCGAACCGCCGGTGTCCGACCCCAGAGCGCCGGCGACCACGCCGGCCGCCACCGCCGAGGCCGAACCGCCGGAACTGCCGCCGGGGACGTGCTCGAGGCTCCAGGGGTTGCGCGTCGGAAACCAGACGCTGTTCTCGGTGCTGGAACCCATCGCGAACTCATCCAGGTTGGTCTTGCCCAGGATGATCGCGCCGGCGGACTCCAGCCGCTGGACCACGTGGGCATCGTAGGGAGCCTCGAAGTTCTCCAGGATCCGCGACGCGCATGTGGTGCGACCGAAGCGCGTGCAGATGTTGTCCTTGATCAGAACCGGCACGCCGGCCAGCGGGCCGACCGGCTCCCCCCGGGCGACCTGTTCGTCGATCTGCTCGGCCAGGTCCATGGCCCGGTCGCCGTCATAGCTGATCAGCGCCCGCAGCTGCGGATCGAGCCGCTGGATGCTCCCGATCGCCCGGTCGATCCACTCCCTGGCGCCGACGCGTCCGGAGCGGACGGCGTCGCGGATCTCCATCAGTGTCGGCATGGGCATGGCGGAACCGTCCCGCACCGGCCGGGCGCAGACAGGCGGACCGCCCTGCGGCCGCAGAGGACCCCGCCCGGGCTTGCCCGGCATTGTAAGGGGCCGGCGGACCTTTTCCACAATGAAACTGTGCAGTGGCCCAGCCCGTCGCGAACGGAAACCGCGGCCCGATCCCGCTCCGCAGAGCCCCCGGCGTCGCAGGCCGCCAAACCGCAATGCCGCCTCGGATCACAGCCGCGAGAGCCGCTGGCGGAAGTAGGCGGCGCGCTCCTGCGAGTTCATGCGGGCGAAGTCGGGATGACCGTTGTCGCGGGGCGAAGGACGCCCGGCCGACGGCGCAGCGGCGGGGGCCGGCCTGCCGGCATCCGCGGACCTAACAGCCGGCGCCGCGGCCGGACGGGCCACGGCCGCGGGCACGCGGACCTGCCCGCCGCCGCCGTAGCTCATGTTCGCGGCGGTCAGCTGCATGTCGTCCTCCAGCGTGCGATACGGCCGGATGCCCAGCCCCTGGAGAACGCCGTGGTAGGCCCGCACCGCCTCTTCCGGCGAGATCTGACCGTCCACGATCCGCCGCAGCATCTCGATGAAGGCCAGCTGGTTCTCGGCGTTGTTGATTTTGCGGCCGTAGAGAGCGACGCGGGCGCCGTACTTCCGGGCCTCGGCGATCATCTTGAAGGCGTCATACGTCGTGCCCGCCGAGCCCCCGAGGATGCCGATCACCAGCTGCGGATCGTACGAGGCCAGCTCCTCGGTCCACTTCGGGCCGTGGTAGACCATCTTGAGAAACAGCGGCCGCCCGGCCTCGGGCACGCCGGCCAGGCTGCGGACGATCATATCGTTGATGTACGCCCCGATCTTGTCCTCGGGAATCGGATTGCACGGGGCGTTGGGATCGAAAACCTCGAGGAAATGACGAAAACCCTTCTTCTCGGCCTCCAGACGGAACTCGCGGTACCGCTCCAGAGTGTGGAGATCCAGATCGATGTCGTTGTTGAAGGTCACGCTGTACAGGCCCAGATCCGCTCCGAGACCGCGTTCCTGCGGCCCGCACTCGGCACGGCCGCACTGGATCTGCTCGATCGTCGCGGTGCGGAAGGGACGCGAGGGCTGCCGGATGTAGGTTCCCTCGCGGATCACATGCACGTCGGTGGTGTCGTTGGCCCGGGCGGCGGGGGTGACGTGGGAGTTGTCGAAAAGCCGCTCCTTGATGGTCAGCAGGTCGTTGGCGTGGGCGGACATGAGCATGATGTCCACCAGCCCCTGGCGCACCACCTGCCGGATGCACTCGTGGAACTCCGGCAGGCTGCGGAACTTCCCCTCCTGGGCGTAGTGCTCCGGGGATTTGCCCGGCGAGGCGATGCCGAAGGCCATGTCGGCGTCCTTGGCGTCCGCAAGGATGAACTCCCCGCAGTTCGGGTTGGCCCTGATCCTGGCCAGCTTGATGTCGAGGCTCTTGGTCACCATGTCCGGTTCCTCTTCGGCCGGGCCCGTGAAAGCTCCGTCACACCGCGACGCGGTTATAGATATCATCCAGCGCCGCGGCCGAGGATTTCAGGCCCGTCAGCTCCTTGGGCCACAGCTCCACCGCCGCTCTGGCCACCACCCCCTGCCGACCGACGATCGTCGGCACCGACAGGCTGGTGCGGCGGATGTCATACAGGCCCTGCTGCACCGTGCTGACCGGCAGCACGCGTCGGCGGTCCAGGGCGATCGTTTCCACCACCTCGCGGATCGCCAGGCCCACCGCCCAGCCGGCCCCGCCCTTGCGGCGGATGACCTCCGCGCCGCTGCCGCGGGTGCGCTCGAAAAGCTCGGCCTGCCGGGCCGGATTCATCCCCCGCCACTTCAGCAGCGGCAGGCCGTTGACCGCCGCCGAGGACCAGATCGGCACCATGGTGTCGCCGTGCTCGCCGAGGATCACCGCCTGCACCTGCGTCGGCGGCACCTTCAGCTCGGCGGCGATCAGCGACCGGAAGCGGGCGGTGTCCAGCAGCGTTCCCAGGCCGATGGTCCGGTCCGGGCAGCGCTGCAGCCGCTCGACGGCCAGACGGGTGAGAATGTCCACCGGGTTCGACACCACCAGCAGGATCGCCTCCGGACGCAGGCCCGCCTGCTTCAGCCGGCCGAGAATCTCCAGAAAAAGCCGCCCGTTGCGGTTGATCAGGTCCAGCCGGCTTTCGTCGGGTTTGCGACGCAGACCGGCGGTGATGACGACCACGTCGGCCGAGGCCGCCTCGGCATCATCCGTCGTCGCCCGGATCCGCTGGTCCGCGACCAGCGACGCGCCGTGCATCAGGTCCAGGGCCTCGCCCTCCGCGGCGTCGGCGTTGACGTCCTGCAGCAGGATCTCATCGACCACGCCGCCGCACTGGAGCGCCGCCGCCGCGCAGGAACCGACCCGTCCGCCCCCGCCGATGATCGCGACCTTCATGACGACGGCTCCGTGGCAATGCCCGCGGGGCCCGCGGGCCGATGGTCGAGACCCGGCGACGGGCCCTGGAAACTCAACCCCGCCTGACGCAGCTCGGGCTCGGCGCCGCCGGCGACCCTGAAGGTGTAGAACCCGCGCAGCACCCGCGTGGGGTACTGAGCCTTCTCGATGATGCTCCGCACCGCGCAGTAGGCGACCACCCGGTCGGCGCGCACGTCGAGGATGTCCACGTAGCCCTCCAGGCCGACGTAGGGCGTGCGCGTGGGCCACCAGACGGTGAACTCCAGCAGCCGGCCGTTGTCCGGCCCGACGTCGTGGCGACCTCTGGTTGCCGGACCGTCCAGCTGGATCACGAAGGTGCGCACTTTCTCGTCATCGCCGACCTTGGGGTCGTCGGTGATCCGCGACGCCACCAGCAACGTCCGCCCGCCGCCGGCCTGCACCGCCAGAAAATCCGACGGCGTACCCGCCCGCTCGACGAGCTGCTGCCGCACCCGGCGGCGCTGCGACATCGGCGGAAACTCCGCCACGGCGTCCGACAGCGTCCAGTAGTACCACCGTTCCGCGCAGCCGGTGCAGCCGAGCAGGCCTGCGAGGACCGGCAGCCACCGTCGAAAACCGGTTCGCCTCGACATGCCGTCACCTCATCGCGGCCATGATCCGGTCGGTGATCGCCTGCACGATCCGCTCGATCTCGTCGCCGTCGGCCGGGACCTCGCCGGAGGCCGCGGAGGCTTGTGCCGCAGCCGGCAGGCCGCAGCCGCAGTCCGGCTGCGCGAAGCCCCGGCCCCATTCGGTGTTCACGCAGAGGTCGGCGCTCTGCAGGCTGCGCGGGTCGTCCGTGATGCCGAAGCGGTTCTTGAGATCCAGCAGCTCCTGGACCTTCGGGGTCGGCAGCCGCTCGACGCGCCCGACCTGCTTGGCGATCAGCAGGATCCGGCAGTAGGCGTCCAGGATCTCCGTCCACCACAGGGCCCGCTCCAGCGTGTCCGCCCAGGCCACCGTGCCGTGGTTCTTGAGCACCACGATCTTGGACCTGCCGATGTGCGGGGTGACCGTGTCGGCGAAGCCCTGGGCACCGGGCGTCTCGTAGGTCGCGGTGGGCACCGGCCCCAGGAAGACCTCGAACTCCGGCAGGACGCAGGTCGGGATCTCCTCGCCGGCGACCGAGAAGGCCGTGGCGTGCGGCGGGTGGCAGTGGACCACCGCCTTGATCTCCGGCGCACGCTTGTAGATCTCCAGGTGCAGCAGCACCTCGCTGGTGCGTTTCCGCCGTCCGGCGAGCTGCCTGCCGGTCATGTCCACCAGGCAGATGTCGTCGGGCTTCATGAAGCCCTTGGACACCAGCGTCGGGGAACACAGCACCTGATTTTCGCCGATGCGGTAGGAGATGTTGCCGTCGTTGGCGGCCACGAAGCCCCGCTCGTAGACCCGCCGCCCGGTTTCGCAGATCTCCTGCTTGATCCTGAATTCGTTCACCATCGTCGTTCACCGCCTCGCCGCCGGCCGGAGCCTCCGCCGGAGCCTTCAGATGTCGTGCGTCACGTTCTCCAGGATGCAGGCCAGGTAGGCGTCGATCGCCACAGGATCCGGGTGGAAGGGCATGGCCGCCTCCCGGCCCTCGCTGATCCCGACCGCGTCGCCGAAACGCGCCCCCACGCCGTCGTAGCAGACCACCGTCTCCCCGCGGCCGAGCTCCCCGCTGCGCAGCGTGGCCGGGTCGTCCGGCTGCACCAGGATCATCCGCCCGCCCTTGAGTCCGGGGTCGGCCACGCAAAGCGTCAGATTCCCGATCACCTTACCAATCCGCACGTCCGCCCCCCTGCTCGATGACCTCGAGGCTCGCGGCCAGTTCCGGGCGGGCGCTGGTCGGACCGCGCATCAGCCGGTCGATCATCTGCCGCATCTGGAACGTCGTCTGCCGGTCGTACTCGATGACCAGCACGTTGATCCCCAGCTGCCGGCAGGCCTCCTCGACCGCCAGCAGGTCGGTCCCCAGAGCGGCACGCACGCGGTTGTGCTTGTTGGCCACGCAGACGGGCACCGCGCCGTCCGCGGCGAAGACCACACCCTTGAGCACCTCGCCGCGGGCGATCTTGCCGCACAGCCGCCGCACTGCCGGCACCAGCCCGCCGGGCCCGCCGACGGGCTCGATGACCTCCGCCAGGCCCCCGCGACGGTCGAGCATCGCCCGCAGGGCCCGCAGCTCCCGCAACTGCGGGTCCAGCACCGCCGCCAGCGTCGCCTCGCAGCGCCCGGGCTCCTCCCAGGTGACCGGAACGGCGTGCTCCTTGAGCCAGTCCTTCGCCGCCGGGGTCAGCAGCGCGCCGCGCGACAGCCGGATCTCGGCACCCGCCCGCAGCAGGTCGTTCAGCATGATCGCCGTCACCACCGGCCGGCTCATCGCCCGTCGCTCCACCTTCGCCGCGTCGCGCCGCCGAAAGAATCAGGCCCGGGCCACCACCTCGCCGGGGTCGTCGATGATCGCCATCACCCACCACCTCGCCGGCGAGGTCCCGTCGTGCACCATCTCGCGGGCATAGAGCCCGTCGTTGCTCATCACCACCACGTCCCCGGCCCGGGCTCCCAGTTCGTCCAGGCACAGCACCGGATCGTCCGAGGCCGCGGCGATCGGCTCGACCACCAGCATCCGCGTCGCCGCCAGCGACGGATGCCGGGCCATCGAAATCGCCTTGCCGACCACTCTGCCCAGGACCATGAGGCCTCTCCGACGACCGGTCGACTCGCCTTCGAACCCCGCTCAGAGGATGCGGAGATTGTCGACCATCACGCAGCGCCGCACGCGCGTGAACGACAGCGGACTGGTGACCCCCTCGCCGGTCGGCGTGGCGATACTGAAGCTCGAGAAACCCTCGCCCCCGGCGCCCAGGCCGGCCATGCACGGCCCGTTCTTGATGAACAGCGTCGTGTTCACCGCCTTGCCCATCCGGGTCATGTGATCGACGCTCTGGGACCAGATGATCGCCGTGTGGCCGAAACCGTGCTCGAACTTCACCGCCATCGCGATGGCCTCGTCGACGTCCCGCACCCGCACCACCGGCAGGAACGGCATCATCTGCTCGCACGGCAGCCAGGGGCTGTCGATATCCACCTCCCCGTAGAGGCACTGCACGCCCGCCGGAATGCTCAACCCGACGGCCGCGGCCAGCACCGGCGGATCCTTCCCGACGAACTCCTTGTTGGCCACCCAGTGCCCGCTCTTCTCGTCCTGGTGCAGGGCCGCCCTGGCCAGGGCCCGGGCCTGGTCGCCGGTCAGCCGGAATCCGCCGTGCCGACCCATGGCCTCCAGCAGCCGGTCGGCCACCGCCGCGACGACGAACACCTCCTTCTCGCCGATGCACAGCAGGTTGTTGTCGTAGGCCGCGCCCTTGATGATTCCCGCGGCGGCCTTCTCGATGTCCGCCGTCTCGTCCACCACCACCGGCGGGTTGCCCGGACCGGCCACGATGGCCTTCTTGCGGCTGGCCATGGCCGCCTGGGCGACCCCCGGCCCGCCGGTGACCACCAGCATGGCCACGTCGGGGTGCTTGAAGATCTCGTCGGCGGTCTGCAGCGTGGGCTTTTCGATCAGGCAGATCAGGTCCTCCAGGCCGGTCTTCTCCCGGATCGCCCGGTTGAAGCGCTGCGTCGCCAGGGCCGCGACCTTCGCTCCGGAGGGGTGCGGATTGACCACCAGCGTGTTGCCCGCCGCGATCATCATGATCGCGTTGCAGGCCAGCGTCGGCACCGAGTGCGTCACCGGCGTGATCACCCCCAGCACGCCCCACGGGGCATGCTCGGTCACGCACAGGCCGTGATCGCCGCTGACCGCCTCGGTCGTCAGGAACTCCATGCCCGGCGTCGCCCGCCCGCAGACCAGCAGTTTCTCGATCTTGTGGTCCAGCCGGCCGATCTTCGTCTCCTCCAGCTCGAGCCGGCCGAGCTCCTCGGCCTGCTGGATGACGATGTCGCGGATGCACTGCACGGCCGCGGCGCGCCTCTCCAGCCCCGCCGCCACCAGCCGTTTCTGGGCGACCTTGGCGGCCGCCACCGCCGCGTTCACGTCGCCGAACAGCCCGTCGGCGCCGCCCCGGGCCGCCGGGGGCGCCACCGCCGCCGGCGACGACCCGTTGCCTCCCAGCCGACCGAGCACCTCGGCCACCACGTCGCGAATCAACGCCTCGTTCAACGTCGCGCTCATCGTCCGTCGCTCCCGTCACGCGTCCGGCTGTCCGGCGCGCGATTCCGCGTCAGTCCCGCTTGGCGTACACCTGCGTTCCGCCCACCTGGATCGCGTCCACGATCCCCACGATCACCGCGTCGGTCGGAACCTTCTGGGTCATGTCCGTCAGCCGGGCCGAACTGCCCTGGGTGACGATCACGATCTCGCCCTCGCCGGCGCCCACCGTGTCCACGGCCACAGCCGAGCGACCCGTGTCCGTCAGGACGCCGGGGCCCTCGCCCTTGATCGTCAGGGCCTGCACCAGCAGCAGCTTCTTGCCGGCCACGCTGGGCACTTTCTGCGTCGCCACCACCGTCCCGGTCACTCTGCCGATGAACATGGTCCTTCCTCCGCATGGCCGGCTTTCGAACCGCGCGCGTGCCCCCGGATGGCCGGGAAAACCCTCACGCCCGCGCCGCCGGACCCGAAGGCCGTCACTTGGTCGGCAGCATCTTGGCCACGTCGCCGTGCGGCCGGGCGATCACGTCCACGCTGACCACTTCGCCGACCTTGGCCGCAGCCGCGGCCCCGGCGTCCACCGCCGCCTTGACCGCCGCCACGTCGCCTTCCAGCACCACCGTGACCAGGGCCGAGCCCACCTGCTTCCAGCCCCTGTAGCTCACGTTGGCCGCCTTCAACGCCGCGTCCGTCGCCTCGACCAGCGCCACCATGCCGCGGGTCTCGATCAGTCCCAAAGCCATCTGGGCCATGTTCAGTCACTCCTGTCTTCTTGAATGCGGGCCTGCCGGCCCGTTCACGTCCACCGGATTCCGCCGGACCCGCCGCGCGGGCCCCCGCGGCCGGCGCGCCGTCTCATCCCCGCGGCGCACCCTGCAGCACGTCGCGCGTCTGCCGCGCGACGATCAGCTCCTCGTTCGTCGGGATCACCATGATCTTCACCCGGGAATCGTCCGACGAAATCACCGCCTCCCGCCCGCGCACCGCGTTCCGCGCGGGATCCAGACGCAGGCCCGCGTAGTCCATGCGAGCGCAGACCTGCTCGCGGAAGGCGACCCCGTTCTCGCCGATCCCGCCGGTGAAGACCAGCAGGTCGGCGCCGTTGAGCACCGCCAGATAGGCCCCGACGTAATGCCGCACCGCCTCGACCAGCACCTCGCAGGCCAGCCGGGCCCGCGCGTTGCCGGCCGCCGCGGCCTGCTCGACGTCGCGGTGATCGTTGCTCACCCCGCTGATGCCCAGCAGCCCGCCTTTCCTGGCCATCTCCGCCAGGGCCTGCTCGAACGTCAGCCCGAAGCGCGGCAGGGCCTTCAGCAGCGCGTAGGGGTCGAAATCCCCCACGCGATTGTTGTGCGGCAGACCCGACTGCGGCGTGGTGCCGAAGCTGTTGGCCACGCTGCGGCCGGACTCGATCGCGCAGATCGAACTGCTGCCGCCGACGTGGCAGGAGATCACCCGCAGGTCGCCCCGACCCAGCAGCTCCGCCGAGCGCGTCGCGATGTAGCGGTGACTGGCTCCGTGGAAACCGTACCGCCGCACGCCCGCCTCGGTCCACTCCCAGGGAATCGCGTAGGTCGTGCGCGAGGCCGGAATGGTCTGATGGAAGGCGGTCTCGAAGGCCGCCACCTGGGGAACCTGCGGCAGCCGGGCGGCGAAGGCCTTCATCGCCGCGACGTAGGGCGGGTTGTGCGCCGGAGCGATGTCGAAGAACTCGGTCATCGTCCGGATCACCGACTCGTCCACCCGCACCGCCCCGGAGATCGGCCCGCCGTGCACCGCCTTGAAACCGATCGCGTCCACCCGCACGCCCGGGTCCGGAAGCAGCTCCAGGCAGCGGTCGATCGCCTGGCCGTGATCGGCCAGCGGGCCGGACCAGGTCCGGTCGCCGACCCGCACCGCGGCGTTCTCGCCGCCGATCCGTTCGGCGCCGCCGCGGGCCAGTTCCCGCTCGTCGGCCATGTCGAAGAGCCGGAACTTGAACGACGTGCTGCCGATGTTGGCCACCAGGATGATCATGCCGCCCTCGCGCCTGATCCGCCGGTCACAGGAAGATGCCGGTCAGCCCCTCGTGCGGCCGGGCGATCACGTGGGCACTGAGCAGCTCGCCCACCCGGTTGGCCGCCTCGGCCCCGGCGTCCACCGCGGCCTTCACGCTGCCCACGTCGCCCTTGACGATCGTGGTCACCAGCCCGCCGCCGATCTGCAGAGTCTTGAGCATCTCCACGTTCGCGGCCTTGCACATCGCGTCGGTCGCCTCGACCAGGCCGGTAAACCCCATTGTCTCCACCATGCCGATTGCGTCGCTCATGCCGAGCACTCCTTCAGCCAGGTCCGACGGCGGGCGCACGCCGCCCCGCCGGGGACGGTATCCTCATCTGTTCACGGGCCTGCGGCCCCCGCCCTCACTTGCGGGCCTTGGCCGCCGCCGGCAGCATGTTCGCCAGCTCGTCGTGCGGCCGCGGAATCACATGCACGCTCACCACCTCGCCGACCTTGCCGGCCGCCGCGGCGCCGGCGTCCACCGCCTGCTTCACCGCCGCCACGTCGCCGCGCACGAAGCCGGTCACATAGCCTCGGCCGACCTTCTCGTAGCCGATCAGCGTCACGTTCGCCGCCTTCAACATCGCGTCGCAGGCCTCGATCTGCGGGACCAGACCCTTCGTCTCGATCATTCCCAGGGCTTCGATGGCCATGAATCTCGACTCCTCTGTGCCGGCGTCCCCCGCCGGCTGAAAACCTCGTCTTCCGCCGCACGCCGACGTCGCCCGCCGGCGCCGGCTACCGGATCAGTTCCACGCGACTCGCCCCCGGCAGGTCGCAAGCGTTGCCCTCGTCCGTGTCCAGATGCACCTCCAGCTTCACTTTCGGGTCCACCCGGACGATGATGTCCTCGAACGTCGTCGCGCAGCGGCCCTCGACCCGCAGCTTCATCATGTCGCCGTTGCCCACGCCGTAATAAGCCGCGTCATGCGGGTGCATGTGCACGTGCCGCTGCGCCCGGATCACGCCCTCCTTCAGCTCGATGTACCCCTTGGGGCCCAGCACCAGACACCCCGGCGTGTCCTTCACGTCGCCGCTGAGCCGCACTGGCAGATCCAGCCCCATCGCGATGCCGTCGGTGAAGGCCAGCTCGATCTGGCTCGCCGGCCGGCACGGCCCCAGAATCCGCAGGTTGCTGATCGTGCGGTGCCGCGGGCCGATGATCGTGACCGTCTGCTCGCTGGCGAAGTGGCCGTCCTGGTAGAGCGGCTTGAGCACCGTCAGCTTCGCCCCCGGCCCGAACAGCACCTCCAGGTGCTCGGGGCTGACATGCATGTGCCGCGCCGAGATGTTCACCACCAGCTTCGACCGCGGCGGCTTCGCCGTCCGCCCGTCCCCGCCGGCGGATCCCAGCCGCTCGCGCAATACCTGCCGCACCAGACGCTCCACCGTCGCCCGGTCCGGACCTCGCCCGTCGTGAACCATCGTGCTCATCGCCGACCTCTCGCCCGATGCAGCCGCAGGCCTGCCCCCGTCACCCGCCGCTTCGCCCGTTCGCCAGGCGCAACGCGGGCTCCTCATCGGCCGCCGCCGCCAGAATCAGCTCCACCCCGGCCGCTTCCACCACCGTCCGCCAGTGCGCGTCCAGGCCCGCATCGCTCACCAGCCGATCCACGTGTTCCCAGGTTCCCAGCTTGGCCAGGCTCCGCCGGCCGAACTTGCTCCGGTCGGCCACAACGATCACCTCGTCGGCACTGTTGATCATCTGGTGCTGGGCCTCCACCATCAGCACGTTGGCGTTGTACAGCCCCTCCTCAGTGATCCCCGCGGCGCCCATGAACACCTTGGAAAACTGCAGCGAGGCCAGCGCCTGGCGGGTGATCGGCCCCAGGGCCACCCCCGGCCGCGGATAGATGTACCCCCCCACGAAGATCAGCTCCACGTTCGGCGAGCTGCTCAGCAGGTTGGCGATCGGCAGCGAGTTGGTCACCACCTGCAGCGAACGACCGACCAGCGCCCGGGCCACATGGTACGTCGTCGTGCCCCCGTCCAGAAGCACCGTCTCGCCGTCCTCGACCAGCTCCGCCGCCGCCCGCCCGATGGCCTGCTTCTCGGCCACCGCCGACTGCTCCCGAACCGCGTAGTTCAGGGCGTTCACCCGATCGCTGACGAAGACCGCCCCGCCGTGCGTACGCCGAACGACGCCCTCTTCCTCCAGCTGCGACAGATCCCGCCGGATCGTCGATTCCGAGACCCCCAGTTCCTTGACCAGCAACGACAGATCCGCATAACCGCGCTGGGCAAGATAATCCGATAACTGCCGGCGCCGCTCGTCCGCCGTCATCAAAACCTCCAGGGCTCGACTGGAACCAGTCGTATTATCGACGGATCATGAAAGATTGCAAGCAGAATCTGTCACTAGTCGGCGGACAAGATCCGTTTACAGCGGTTTACAGTGCCAGTGAACTGCCTTAGTGTTATATCCAGCAAGCTATTGCGCTGCGCAACGCCACTTATCCACACCTGTGAAATACTGTGGAATGATTTCTCGGGCTTCCCGCCCGAATTGCCCGATCATCGCGGCCTGCCGGACCACTCCTGCCAGAGGCGGTCCAGCCGGTCAGGCTCGTATCTGCCGGGATGCACCAGAATCCCGTATCGCAACCTGAGGGGCTTGCCGGCCTCGAGTCGGATCGGCTCGGCGAACAGCGGCGCGGGGTTGCAGTAGCCGAACGGGATCTTCTCGTCCAACATCACGAACGACGGTGCCGGGTGGCGGATGTTGTCGGGGTGATCGAAGATCGCCAGCCCTGCCGGCCGACCTCGCTCACCGCTGATCAGGCTGAAATCCATCCACCTGGCCGGCAGGCCGTGCGTTGTGCGTCCCAACCCACCCTCCGGCCGGTCCTGTCGCCCCTCGCTGTCGGTCAGCGTCCAGCCCCGGCTGTCCGTCGAGGCTCGGAAGGCCATACCCGCATACCCGCCACCGTGCGAGCCGCCCTTGAGCTCCAGATCGCGCCCGATCGCGGCGAACTCGCCCGTCCACTCGATGTGGTACGAACCGTCCTCGGCCGGCGGCGAAATCCTGATCACGCGGCGCTCCGTCATCACCGGCGGCCGGTCCCGCAGCTGATACACGAGATCCAGTTCGATCCGGGCCGAGAAGTCTTCAGCAGGCATCGCCCGCACCTCGTGGATCGAAGTGCGTCCCGCGGCCTCGGGCGTCGTCGACCAGTAGTCGACGCCGTCGATCGCCATCCAGGAGAACCACAGCGCGAAGTGCCAGTCATGATCCGCCGGACTCAGGGCGGTCAGCTCGTCGCCCTCGAGCGTCGCCACCGGGTGCATGTAGGGACGACGCAAGCCTCGGCCATGGTTGTGCTGCCAGACGATCCGGTCATGATTCAGCAGGGCCAGCGAATCCGCGGTCTGCCGCCACCGCAGGCGCGGCTCGAGGGGCTCGGGGAAGTGGTACAACTCCAGTTCCCGGATACCCGGCGACGCGCCGTAGGATGCGGTGATCGCCAGCTCAAGCTCCTTGCACGGACACGTCGGCCAGCCGGCCACGGTCTCATTGCTCTGCGGGTCGTACTCGGCGTCGTGCACCACGGCCACCTCCCGCCCGTCGCAGAGCACCGCGTAATCCCTGGGGCTGTAAGACTGGAAGGCGTGCCCCTTGATGCGCAGCGCCGAAACCGCCGTGGGCTCGGGGAAGGTCAGCCGAAAGCGATACATCGGCTGGCCGTCCGTCTCGTCCCAGTAAGTGTCGGGATTGCCGTCCACCGCCGCCTGGTCGGGGCCGGACCCCGAGTCGGGTTCCAGGCCGTCGGGACTGCTCACCTCCGCCAGACGGGCCAGATTCACCGGCCGCCAGGCCCGCCGCCGCAGGCGGTCCGCCCGCCGGACCACATCCGCCACGCCGCAGGAGGCGATCACGTCGCCCATCGCTTCGGCCACCTCCATGCGGTGGGCGGATTCGATGATCGCCTCGCCGATCGAAACCACCGTCGCGGCGGCGCGGTCGGTTGCCATCGGGTGGCCCAGCCATGCCGCCGCGGCCCGCATGCCGGCCGGCGTGGGCGACGCGGCCAGCACCGCCAGGAGCTGCTCCAGATCCTGATCGGCGCCGGGCGTCCATAAGGCCCGCCGCACCGCCTGCTCCGCCCCGCGCTCCGCCAGCGCCTCGGCCAGCATCGCCCGGGCCGACGCGGGCATGCGCGGAAGCTGCTCCGCCAGCACCTGGGCATCGGTCTTTCCGGGCAGGTCGCGCACGATGCGAATCGCGGCCGCCGCCATCTCCGGGTCGTCCCCGCTCAGGGCGAACGCCAGCAGCGGCATGCCCTTGGCCGGCTGGAGTTCGACCAGCAGCCGCATCGCCCCGGCCCGCAGCCACGAAGGCTCGGCCGGCGTGATCATCCGCATGCACATGCCGATGGCCTCGTCCACCCGGCCCGCGGCCCCGATCTTCTCCGTGCACTTCAGATAGGCCGCCGCCGCGATGCCCTTGAACGGCTCAGAGGCCGGTCCGACCGCCGCCGCCAGCGCCTGAGCCGCCTCGGACGTGCCGATCGCGCCCAACGCCTCCGCGGCGGCCGTGGCGATCGCAGGATCGGCATCCGCCAGAAGCCCCGCCAGCACCGGGACCGATTCTGCATCCGCCAGGTTGCCCAGAGCGTTGACGACGCCGATACGCTGCAGGCCGCTCGTGGAATCCAGTGCTTCACGCAGGGCCTTGGCGGCCTCAGGACCCCCGATGCCCTCCAGCGCCGCCCGCGCCGCCTCGGTAAGCGACTCCTCGCCCAGCAGCGCCGCGATCGCCGGCACCTGCCGGGCCGTGGCGATCAGGGCCAGTTGTCGGCAGATGAAGGCCTTGCCGTCCGTGGTCGCCTCGCCGCCCAGCCTGCCGGCCAGCCGCTCGGCCAGCTCGCTCCGCGCCGCCTCGCCGGCCTCGCCGGTCAGCGACATCCGGTGCTGCACGTGATTTTCCAGGATTCCGAGCGACTCACGAGGCTGACCTTGTTTCCAGGCGGCAGTGCCCGCCAGGGCGGCCTCAAGATCCGTCACCGCCGCCACGGCGGAAGCCGCGCTTCGCGGCCAGTCCCCGGGCGGGGGGATGGTAACCTCGCCGGTAGCGGCCCACTCCGCTCCGCGGAACATCAGCGTCCGCCAGCCGGGGTTTTTCATGGCGTCGGCCTCGTGGCCGAGGATGAGATTGACGCCCCGTCCGGCTTCCATGCGGGTCACCACCAGCGCCGGCTCATACCGTCCGCTTCCCTGCCACTGCGGCGCCGAAAAAGCCCGGCACAACACGCTGTATTCGGGCTTGCCGATCGAGACCATCGCGTGCCAGAGCTCGTCCACCGTCCAGAAATCCTCCAGCCCGCGGGTGATCGGATGTTCGCGATCGGCGATTTCGATCTTGCAGGGCGCGACGCGGGCGTGCCCGGTGGTACCCGGGCTCCAGGTCAATCCGACCAGCTGCTGGAACTCCGGCCAGTCCTGGCTGGTGGCGCCGGCCGCGTGGAACACGACGAATCCGCCCCCCCGGCGGATGAAATCGACGAAGGCCGCCTCGGCCACCGGTCCCCACTGGCGCCCGGTCATCTCCGGAAAGGCCGACCAGTTGCTGACCACGACGTCACAGGCCCCGAATGTCGCCGAGTCGCAGTCCGCCGGCTGCTCGACCACCCGGACGACGCGGAAACGGGGATGCTCCTCGAACATCCGCCGCAGCACCGGCGTGGTGGTCCGCCAGTCGTGGTTGTTGGCCCCGGTCAGGATCAGCACCCGCAGCGGTTCGGCCGCCGAAGCCGGAATCGCGCCCACCGACGACAGCACGGCCGCCGCCACGATCACCCGCAGCATCGCACGCTTCGCGAAAGTCATTCCTCAAATCCTCACCGTGTGTTCATCCGGCGTTTTCGCTCGTGTCCCTGACGTCCCCGGGCTCCCCCGACAGGCGTTCACAGGCGCCAGGGAGCCTGCATCGGCCGTGCCATCCGGCGGTTGGCCTCTTCGTCGTCGATGAATCGTTCGGCCTGCGGATCCCACCGCAGTCTGCGGCCCAGCCGCATCGCGATGTCGCAGAGATGGCAGATGGTCTCGGAACGCACCGCAGTCTCGATGTCGCAGACCGTCCGCCGGCGGGTGCGCACGCATTCCAGCAGGTTCTGCTGGTGCTGGGTGCTCAGCGGCAGATGGATCTCGTCGCGGCCGATGCGTTCGCATAGCAGCGAGCGCGGATGGGTTTCCAGACGCTCGCGGTTCACGTAAATCCAGCCGTCGCGGCCCACGAAGCGGATGCCGTGCGGGTGCATCTGTCCATCGCTGACGAAGTGCATCCGCACGCCGTTGGCGTAGGTCAGCTTCATGTCCCAGTTCAGGGCCGTGTCACACAGGCCGTCGTCGGTCGGAAAGACACCCGAGCCCTCGATCTCCACCGGGCCGGTGTCTTCCGTGCCCATGCCCCACTGGGCGATGTCCACGTGGTGGATGCCCCAGCCGGCCACATAACCGACGGCATAATCGCTGATGTGGAACCAGTACGGCGTTACCACGCGCTTGGGCGTGTACGGCGCCATCGGCGCCGGACCCAGCCACAGGTCGTAATCCAGCCCCTCGGGCACCGGAACCACCGGATAACCCGGCTCCCCGGTCCGCTGGTCCCAGCCCCCCGGCGCGGAAACCTGAACCTCCCGCAACGGCCCGATGCGGCCGTTGCGCACCAGCTCGCAGGCGAAGCGGAAATGCGGCGTGGATCGCTGCTGCGTGCCGAACTGGAAGACGCGGTTGCGGCGCCGGACCTCGGCCCGCAGCGCCAGGGCCTGCTGGAGGCTCACGGCCATCGGCTTTTCCAGGTACACGTCCTTGCCCGCCCTCACCGCCTCCAGGGCGTGCAGCACGTGCCAGTGGTCCGGCGACGCGATCAGCACCACGTCGATGTCCTCGCGGGCGGTCAGCTCGCGGAAATCGCGGTAGGCGGCGCAGCCGGACGTGCCGTAATGCCTGTCTACCTGCTGCCGCGCGGCCTCGCGAGCCTCGGCCTTGACGTCGCAGACCGCCACCACCTGGGCGTCGCGGCTGGCCAGGAAGCCGCCCATGTCGTAGCGGCCCTGCCCCCCGGTGCCGATGACCCCGACGGTGATGCGCTCACCGGGCGGAATCGCTCCGCCGCGCCCGAACACCGACGCCGGCACGATGTACGGCGCCGCCACCGCCGTCCAGCCCGCCGCCGCGGCGCGTCTGAGCAGCCGCCGACGCCCGATCCTTCGCTGTGTGCTGTCCATTGACCTCGTCCTCCCACGGGCCTGTCCGCCCGACTCAGCGCTTGCGGAACAGATAGTTGGGGTTCCTGGTCACCAGCTCATATCGCCCGTCCGCGGCCACCTCCGCCACCACCCTGCAGACCTCCCAGGCGGTTCCGTCGGCCGAGTCGTCGAACAGGATGAAGCCGCCGGGCTCCAGAAAGGCGTCGGCGTTCTCGAAATCGCGCCGGGCGCAGGCGTAGGAGTGGTTGCCGTCGATGTAGCAGAAGCCGATCGGCCCTCCCAGTGTCACCATCCGCCCGAAAACGTCGGTTGCGCGGGCCTGCTCCCGCCAGGCGGCGAAAAACTCGTCGGAACTCATCTCCAGCGTGTGCGGGAGCCGGTCGCCGCTGAAGAAACGCACGTTCCGCAGGAACGAGTCGCGCACGAATGCGCGGTACGCGTCGAACTTCACCGGGCTTTCGCCGATGCGCTCGCCGGGCCGGGCCCCCTCGAACTCCCAGCGGTCGCAGGTGATCAGCCGGTTCGACCTGCCGTGTCGGCGGAGATAGTAGACCAGCAGATTGGTCGAGAGACCGGCGAACGAGCCGATCTCCACCACCGGGGCGTCCCCCGGAAGATTCGCGATGGCCCTGTCGAAGCAGTAAAGGTTGCCGCGGTTGAGCATGCCGGCGTTGGCGAAACCCAGCCACTGGGTAAAGGCGTCGGAAATGTCGATGAAATCCGCGCGGCTCATCGCACCCGCCGGGCCCCGACGCCCGACGGCCTCCCCGGGGCCGTCAGGCCCGCCCGTTGAACCTGTGGACGGTTTCCACCATCGTCAGGTAGTTCTCCACCGGGATGTAGTTGGTCACCGAATTGCCGGTCCCGGCGATGTAGCCGCCGGCCGGAGCGCAGGCCTCCAGGATCGCGGCCGTGCGGTCGGCCACCTGCTGCGGGCTGCCGCGGGCCAGCAGATCAACGTCCACCCCCCCCACGGCGGTCAGGCGCGACCCCCAGGTGCGGTGAAACGACTCCACCGGCTCGATGACGTCCTCGAAACTGTGCTTGGCGTCGATCCGCACGTCGTCGGCCAGGTCGGACATGATCGCACCGACGTGCCCGCAGCAGTGCAGCAGGTAGGGACGGTCGCTGCGGTGGGCCAGCTCGGCGTAGCGGCGGTGCCACGGCAGGATGTACTGCCGCAGGTGCTCGGGGCTGATCAGCGTGCTGGTCTTGAAGCCCAGGTCGTCGCCCACCCAGAAGGCCACGATGTTGTCCATGCCCACGTAACCGGCCAAGGCGTCGTAGATCGCCCGGCCCACGCGTTCGGTGAGATCCGCAACCAGGTCCGGCTGCTCGTACAGCGCCAGCATGAAGGGCTCCAGCCCCATCAGCCAGCTGGACCATTCGAAAGGCCCGCTGATATAGGCGATGCAGCCCATGCCCTCGGGGAGTTCGCGCAGGAAATCCTCGGCCAGACGGTAGTCGACATCCTGCGGCCTCGGCCAGGGATAGCGTTCAAAGTCCTCGCGGGTGCGGATCGGACCGGTGTGCTCGTCCTGCCACTGCCGCCGGCCGCGGCTGAGATCCGCCGTGTCGTCGGCCCCGGCCTTGGCGCTCGTGAAGGGGATGGCCGTTCGCACGCGGAAGGCGTCGAAACCCAGCCGCCGCATCAGCCCGGCGTGCTGACGCACCGACGCGATCCGCTGATCCCGGGGGGCCTCGGCCGACCAGGGAATCAGGGGTTCGCCCAGCAGGGCGGCCTGGACCTCGTCGTCCAGCTTGATCTCCAGCATCGGCACGCGCCCCGCCGGGCGGCGACGCAGAACATCCACCAGCTGCCCGACGTCCGGCTGCGGCTCGGGAAGACGCTCGACTCGCTCCAGCATGCCTGTGGGTCTCCGCGCGACGGACTCCGATACACGTCCGGAATGGTAACCCGGGCCGCGTCAGCGGGCAAAGCCCCACGATCATGTGTGAAGATCGAGCCGGCGGGTCGCCAGAAAAGCCGGCGGAGATCCGGGCGGACAAAGGTGCTTCTTCGGACGTCGGGCCGCCCATGCGGGACATGCACACGCGAGAGCCGCAGGGGGAGACGGTTCACTTGAAGTAGTCCGGCTCGTTGCCCGGCTTCCACTTGATGTTGCAGCCGGCGCTGGGCAGCTGTGGACCGGGAGCCGGTCGCCCGGCCAGCACCGCGTCCAGCGCCGCCCGCAGGTCGCGACCCGTCACCGGTTTCCCGTTGCCCGGGCGGCTGTCGTCGAGCTGCCCGCGATAGAACAGGCGGCGGTTGCGGTCGAACACGAAGAAGTCCGGGGTGCAGGCCGCCCGGTAGGCCTTGGCGACCTCCTGGGTCTCATCGAAAAGGTATGGGAACGTGTAGCCGGCCTCGGCCTTCTCGACCTTCATCTTCTCTGGACTGTCGTCGGGATAGGCCTGCACGTCGTTGGAGTTGATGCCCACCACCGCTACGCCCTTCGCCTGGTACTCCCGGGCCAGCGCGGCCAGTTCACCGCGTACGTGCTTGACGTACGGACAATGGTTGCAGATGAACATCACCAGGTATGCCGGCGGATTCCCGAACGTCGCCAGCGAGACCCTGTGACCGTCGGTGTCCGGAAGATCAAAGTCCGGGGCGACCGTTTCGAGCTCCAGCATCGTCGATGAGACCAGAACCATCGCGGAATCCTCCATGCCTGTCGGGTCCGTGCGCGCTTGCCTGGAACCAGCCGCCCGACATGTGGCTGTCGGCATGGCGCCCGGCCCGACATCCGTGCCGCAGAGAGCATAGACCTGCCGATGGCGCCCGGCCACGCCGGCCCCACGGTCGGAGAGCGCCGCTCAAACACCGGTTGTCCCGGACCGGGAAGGTCCGCCGGGCACCGGCAGGCCGGCCAGCCTCCGGCGGCGGGCAAGGTTGTGAATGAGCATGAGGTTGCGGATGTAGATGAAGCAGGCCAACAGCTGGGCGATCATGATCACCGGGTCGGCCCGACCGACCGCGTAGACGAACGTTCCCAGGGCCCCGATCAGCGAGAGATACCAGAAGCTGACCGGGATGGTGCTCTCCCGCCGCCGCTCGCTGACAATCCACTGGATCACGAAGCGCATGAAGAACACGCCCTGGGCGACCATGCCGAACACGAACCACGGGTTCCACACGTTGGCCCAGAAGGCGCGCGACCAGGTCGCCCCGTCGCCGGCCCAGACCGGAACGGGCGCCAGCCCCGTCGTGCACAGAACGGCCGCAACCGCCGCCGCGCGGCCGGTGAGCCGGCAACGATGCGGTTCCCGACGCCGGTCCGGCCGGTCGATCACTTGCCGCAGCATTTCTTGTATTTCCTGCCGGATCCGCAGGGGCAGGGATCGTTGCGGCCCACGTGCCGGCCGTCGCCCTTAATCGGCTCGACGGGCTTGGGCAGCGGGGCTTCGTCCTCTCCCGGAAGACCGGCCCTGTGGCGGGCTTCACTCTCCCGCCGGCGGTCGAAGCGCGATCCCAGGCGGTCGTCTCTCAGCGGCATGATCCAGCCTCCGTCAGCGTCCGTGACATTGTTTGTACTTCTTGCCCGATCCGCAAGGGCAGGGAGCGTTGCGGCCGACGCGCGGCTGCTCCCGGCGGATGGTGGCCGGTTTCGCCGCCTCGCCCTGGGCCCGCATGGCCGCCTGCTGGTCGGCCGAGGCCACGGCGAAGCCCGCCCCGACGGCAGAGTCGTGCCGGGCCTCCAGCCGCGACGACATTCCCCCCGCCGTCGCCGTGCCCGGCTGACCCGCCGAAACCTTGAAGATCATGTCCGTGACCCGCTCGCGGATCGTCTTCCACATCTGTTCGAACTGCTCCCGGCCCTCGATGGCGTACTGGCTCTGCGGATGGGTCTGGTCGCCCCCCAGCGGCCGCTGCATGATCGCGTGCTTGAGGTGATCCATCTCTAGCAGGTGATCCTTCCACCCCTGGTCGTAGATCCGCAGCAGCACCCAGCGCTCCAGCTGGGTCAGCTCCCAGCGGACCAGCTCCCTTCCGGCCTCCAGCAGCACCGCGCGGCGGTCGGCTCCGGGCTTCCTGAGGGCCTCGACGTCCAGGGCCCGGCCGAAACGCCTCAGGCCCCAATCCACCAGCGGGTCGACATTCCCGGCTTCCACGCCTTTCAACGCGGCGTCCACCTCACGCTCCAGCCGCCCGCCTTCCAGAAACTCCCGGCCGGCCTCGACCATCGCCGCGGCGATCTCGTCCACGCTCTTGCCCATGAGCTGCTCGCCGGTCCATTCCAGCGCGTACTTGGCGTTGACCCACTGGGCGATCATCTGCAGGGCATAGCCGCTGTCGGTGCCTGAGGTCGCGAACGCGCGGTTCAGCACCGTCTCGACCGGATACCACCTCTCGCGTCGGACGTACGCCTCCCGGACCCGATCCCGGAGGATCTGTTTGACCTCCGCCGCCCCGCCCTGCAGCTCATCACCGCGGATCTCAATGCCAAACTTCGCCCGGGCCCAGTCAGCCAGCGACGAGCGGGCGTAGGCCGGGTCGAGGTAGGCCTCCGCCGCCGAGAGATCGACCTGGTCGAAGTGCCGGTCGGCGGCCTCGATCAGCAGGTCCTCGATCTGCTGAGGGTCCATCCGCCTGAGCTGGTTCTGCGTGGCCGAGAGGTTGAACAGCCGCTGGGCCCAGCGCAGCAGCCCGCCGAGGTCCCACGCCGACGGCGGTTCCTCGGGGTCGATGTACTCGCCCAGCGACGTCCGGATGGCGTCGCGGACCTCGTCCTTGGCCTTCTCCCGGATCCGCTGCATGACGTACGCCGGATCCTCGTCGGACAGGTACCGGGGGTCGATGTTGACGTCCAGGGCGTTCTTGCACCAGCGGCTCACCTGACGGGCCGCATAGTCCGCGGCCAGGTCGTCGTCCACCGCCAGGTCGATCACCTCGTCGATCATCCGCCAGATCAGCTCGCTGAGGCTACGACCCTCGAGGATGCGCTGCCGCTCGCTGTAGAAGGCCCGCCGCTGGTAATCCATCGGCTCATCCCACTCCAGCAGGTGCTTGCGGATGCTGAAGTTGCGCTCCTCAACCTTGCGCTGCGCCCGCTCGATGCCCTTGTTGATCCGCTTGTCCTCCAGGCTCACCCCCTCCGTGAACCCCAGCCGCTCCATCATCTTGAGCATCCAGTCGGGCATGAACAGCTTGAGCAGGTCGTCTTCCAGTGAGAGGAAGAAGCGGCTGGAGCCCGGATCTCCCTGCCGGCCCGCGCGGCCCCGGAGCTGGTTGTCGATCCGCCGGGCCTCGTGGCGCTCGGTGCCCACGATGTGCAGCCCGCAGGGCACGTTCAGCGGACAGATGGTCCGGCCCAGGGCCGGAAAACGCGGATCGACCTTGGGCTTGAAGCAGTGGGCGCAACCCGTGCGGGCGTCGTACTCTTCGCACCGGATGCAGCACTTCGTGGACCCCGGCGGATACATGGTCCGCGAGGCAACCGCCGCGTCGCCGGCCGATTCGGCGGCTGGGGCGGGCACCTTGCACCTGGCATACACCACGCCGGGCCCGAGTTTGATGTCCGTGCCCCGCCCGGCCATGTTGGTGGCGATGGTGACGTTGCCCCGGGGACGCTTATCGCTGCCCCGCGCCGGCAGGTGGCGCTCGCCGGCCTTGGCGACGATCTCGGCCTCGCGGGCGTGCTGCTTGGCGTTGAGTACCTCGTGCTCGATCCCGTAGCGGCGCTGCAGAAGACCCGAGAGCTTCTCGGAGTTCTCGACGCTGGTCGTGCCCACCAGCACGGGCCGGCCGGTGGCCAGCTCGCCGAGCAGCTCGTCGTAAGTCTCCAGCATGAACGCGATCGTCTCGGTGTCGCCCAGCTCGGCCGCGTCGAACCGCCGCATGGCCTCGTCCAGCCGGGCCAGGTGCCCGGCCGCCGCACCATCCCCCGCTGCCCGCCGGGCCTCGAGAATCGGACGGTACCGCCGGAAGACGTCCGCCAGCAGGAACGGGTCCGCCGGCCGGCCCCGGCGATGCACCTCGTGGATCTCGTCCACGATCATCTCGTACTTGCCCTCGAACGTCCGGTAGATCCGGTCGTTGTGATCGATGCGGTTGACCGGACGGTTCGTCGGAATGGCCACCACCTCCAGCTTGTAGATCTTCATGAACTCCTCGCTCTCGGTCATGGCCGTGCCGGTCATGCCCGCCTTGCTGGCGTAGAGTTTCAGGAAGTTCTGGATAGTGATCGTGGCCATGGTCTGGGTTTCTTCCTTGACCGGCACGTTCTCCTTGGCCTCCACCGCCTGGTGCAGCCCGTCGGACCACTGCCGGCCGTGCATCAGCCGGCCGGTGAACTCGTCGACGATGATGATCTGCCGGTCCTGGACCACGTACTCCTTGTCCCGCTCATACACCACGTGGGCCCGCAGCGCGTTCTCGATCAGGTGCGGACACTCCATGTTCGCCCCGACGTAGAAACTGCCGATGCCGGCCTCCTCCTGAGCCACGGCCACGCCGTCGTGGGTCAGGTGGACGCTCTTGCGCTCCCGCTGCACCACATAGAGCTGCTTGTGCAGGATGGCCTCGGCCTCGTCCTCGGTCAGCATCAGAGGATCGACGCGGAACCGCTTGCGGGCGTCGTCGAACTTCGGGTTCTTCAGCAGGTGCTCCGGCGGATGGTCGCCCCACTCCTCCAGCCGCCGCGCCGTCTCGGCGTTCAGCACCGCCTGCCGCCGCACCAGCGAGCGGGCCAGGCCGTCGGCCCACTTGTAGCGGCCCACGTCGTCGTGGGCCGGACCGCTGATGATCAACGGCGTGCGGGCCTCGTCGATCAGGATCGAATCGACCTCATCCACGATCGCATAATCCAGCGGCCCCTGCACCTGGTCCTCGCGGCGGATCTTCATGTTGTCCCGGAGGTAGTCAAAGCCGAACTCGCTGTTGGTGCCGTAGGTGATGTCGCAGGCATAGGCCTTCTGCCGCAGGCCCTCCTGCCCGCTGGGGTCCTCCTGCGCCTGGATGAAGCCGACCGTCGCCCCCAGCAGCTCGAAGATCGGCCGTGCGAACTCCGCGTCGCGACGGACCAGATAATCGTTGACCGTGACGATGTGCACCTTCCTGCCCTGAAGGAACTTCACGTAGGCCGCCAGGTGGCAGACGATGGTCTTGCCTTCGCCGGTCCGCATCTCCGCCACGTTGCCGTGAAACAGCACCTGACCGCCGATGACCTGGCAGTGAAAGTGCCGGTGGGCCCGCGCCCGGTCCGAGGCCTCGCGCAAGGCGGCCATCGCCTCAGGAAGCACCGACGCGACGGACTCGCCGGCCGCCAGACGCTTCCTGAACTGCTCGCTGCGGCCCCGCAGCTCTTCGGGACTCAGCGCCCGGTACTCGGCCTCCAAAGCCAGAACCCGGTCGGCCACCACCCCGAGCCGCCGGAGAATCCGGTCGTTCCGGGTGCCGATCACCTTGCGAAAAAGCCAGTTCGGGAAACCAAGGATCGCAGACATGTGCACACCAGCCTGAGGTCAAGCCCGGCCGCGCCGGGGACGCCTGTTGTCTGGTCGAATGAAAACGCCCGGGAAGGAAAGACCTGATCAGCGGGCCCGCACGCCGCTTAAGCCCATGACCCGCAGCCAGGCCGCCAGCCGTACCACCGCCATCCCGGCACGCCGCGACAGCCGGCCGGCCGAAAAGCTGGCCCGCAGGCCCGATCCGCCGGCCGGCGACGCCGGATGAGGATCACCGGGCGGCGACTCCTCTCGCCGAATCATCGCCGCCGGGACGGTCGGCCACAAGACCGCAGTCGGCCTGGCCCCCAGCACCGACATACGGAGTACCGCGGCCATGGCCACAGGGATCGCCGAAGGCCTTCCGCCCCGTATGGGCAGGCCCCAGCGCGTCCATCGGCATGAGCGACCGGCCCTGTGCATGAGCGGCATTATACTCTCGCCCGCCGCCGACCACGAAAGCCGGCCGCGGACCTGGCAGGCAAGGCCTGCACTCCAGACAGAGCGAATCAGGTCTGAGAGCGCGCAATAAACAGGCCGCCGGTCAACCCATGGGCGACCGGCGGCCTGCCTGCTTCATATCCGTAACCGGGCTCAGCGGCGGCGACGCAGCATCGCCAGGCTGCCGAAGGCCAGCAGCACTGCGGCCGCCGGCTCGGGAACCTCGGCTACGAAGAAGCTCGTGAACCCCACCGAGTCGCCAGGCGACAGCTCGAACTGGTGCATGATGCTGATCGAGCCGGTCACCCCGATCGACGGAATCGTCGGACCCGGAAGGCCGGGGTTCTGGGCCGGAATGGTCACCGTCTGGCCCGCAAAAATGATGCTGAACGTCGTGGGATCCGGATAGATCGGCAACACGCCGGTGCCGTCCAGCCGACCCGTGTACAACGGGGCCCCCAGAGCGGTCTTGAGGAAACCGCTTCCATCGTTGTTGGTGTCCGTCAGCGAGCCACCAGTCGAACCACCGATGAGCGTGCTCGGCAGAATCGGCGGGAAAATCGGCTGCGTTACGATCACCGTGTAGATCTGCGAGGTGGGCATCGTATTACGGAAGGTGATGTTCGCCGAAACGAACGGATCGGCCTTGCCGATAATGTCCCAACCGCACCACCAGGCTCCCGTCCCGGAGGTCCAATTGCCGGAGTAGATCATACTGCCGCCTTCGCCGGGCACGCCTTCAGGCTGAATGTTCCAGTCTTGCCAGTTGTCATCTCCAAGGTAGGTGCGGACGGTGATCCCCAGGTCATACTGGGCCCACGCCGTTCCGGCCACAGCCAAGGCCACCATTGCGGCCAGTGTCAAGCGCTTCATAGAGATCCTCCTTTTTCCTTTTCCCGAACGTTTCTGTTTTCCACTCCTCCTTGCGACCCAGGCTCCCAGGCGCGCCAGAAGCCCGGCCGAACATCTGCCTATTTTCCACCCCCCGATCCCCGTTTGCAAGAAAAAAGATCGTTATTTTCGGGCCGAATGCCGGTACCCAGACGACCTGAAGCCGACCATAGAGGACCGCCATGATTACATCTTCAATTTATTTTTGCCGCCCTCTATTGAATGCCGGAAGCGTCGGATATTGAAACATCCGAAACATGCCGTCAATGAAATCAATTCTTGATACTTGAAATCAAAAAACTTACATCTGAATCAGCCGACAAGACCGCTTCAATCCAGCAGCCGATAGAAGCAGTCCCGCTTCCGGGGTTTCCACCCGGCGTCCGAAATCAGCCGACGGATTTCCGCCTCATTCAGCCGGTATGTCGTCCCGGCCGCACTGACCACATTTTCCTCCATCATCACCGAGCCGAAATCGTTGGCCCCGAAGAAAAGGGCCAGCTGGCCCACCTTGGGGCCCTGCGTCACCCAACTGGCCTGGAGGTTGGGGATGTTGTCCAGAAACAACCGGGCGACCGCCAGCGTACGGAGGTAGTCGCAGGCACTCGACAGGGACAGGTGGAGGCCGTCTGGCTCGGCAAGGTCGTTGGGATCCACCACCGGGAAACGTCCCAGCGGCGTGTTCTCCGGCTGAAACGTCCAGCAGATGAACGCGGTGAATCCTCCGGTCTCATCCTGCAGATCCCGGATGCGCCGCAGGTGCTCGATCCGCTCCGGGATGGTTTCGATGTGCCCGAACATCATCGTGATGCTCGTGCGCATCCCGATGCCGTGAGCGGTGCGCATCACCTCCAGATACTCGTCGCTGCGCGTCTTGCCGGGACTGATGCGGTCGCGGACCCGGTCCACCAGGATCTCGGCCCCGCCGCCGGGAATCGTGTCCAGGCCCGCGTCGCGCAGCCGCAGCAGCACCTCCCGCAGCGGCAGACCGAAGGCACGGTGAAAGGCGAAGATCTCCGGCGGACTGAAGGCATGGATGTGAATCGTCGGAAACTCCCGGCGGATGAACCGCAGCAGTTCCAGGTACCACTCAAAACCCAGGATTTCCGGCGGCACCAGCCCGCCCTGCATCAGCACCTGCGTGCCGCCGATGTCCACCAGCTCCTGGATCTTCCGACCGATGGTGTCAAAGTCCAACACGTATCCGACACGACCGGCCGTGCGGCCGGCACCACCGCGCGTCTCTGCGCAGCGGCCGGCGCCCCCGCCGGCCGTCGCTACCGCTCCCGGAACGCCGGAGGCGTCCGCCCGGAAGTTGCAGAACAGGCATCCGGCGGTGCACCAGTTGGAGTAGTTGATGTTGCGGTCCACCACATAGGTACGCCACGGCTCGGGATGCAGACGGCAGGCGGCCTCGTGAGCCTGGCGTCCGAGGTCGAGCAGATTCGATTCGCGGAAGGCCTCCAGCGCCTCGGCTGGCGTGATGCGGGAAAGCCTCGCCGCTACGGCAGGAGAGAAGTGGGCGGACGAGTTCATGACACCGTGCTCGAGGGAGTCTCGATCCAGCCGGCCTCCCCGGCCAGGGCGGTATAACGCTCCAGACCGGCCAGCGCCGCGGGGGTCAGCCGGTAGATCAGCCGGCGCACGAGATATTCCTCGGCCAGCCCCGCCGGCCAGCCCCGGGCCGGGCCCTGCTCCCATGCGATCGCGGCAGCGCGAGCCACTCCCCGGTCGCGCGCGCGTTCAAGGATTTCGGCCAGCCCCGACGGTTCGACACCCGCCGGGGCCGCCCACACCGCGAAGACGAAAGGCAGGCCGGTCCACCGTTTCCAGGCCTCGCCGAGGTCCAGCTCGTGCGGAAAACCGGTCATATCCGATGTGACGACCTTGTCGCCGATCAGCAGCACGGCCTCGCGGTCGTCGGAAGGCTTGCGTCCGTCCAGCGGCACGACCACCGGAGAGCGGCCGTAGACGTGCCGCCAGATCAGCCGGGCCAGGACCACCGAGGTGTGCGAATCCGTGTCGGCGTGCAGCACCTCGATCCGCTCCGGCGGCACCCGGGCGAACACCCGCACCGTGAGCGTCGGCCCGTCGGAGCCGATGCAGACGTCCGAAACCCGCGTCCACCGGCCGCGGGAGCGAGCCAGGTCGATCACCGGAACCAGGGCGGCGTCGAGCAGTCCCTCGGCGAGCATGCCGCCCAGCCGCGCGGGCACGGCCTCGTGAAGGGCCAGATCGGGCCGACCCCGCAAACCCTCGATCAGCGGCCGGGCGTTCAGGAAAGACACCACCCCCAGGCGGGTAACGGCTCGGTTATGGGCGTCGCGCTGGTTCATTTCGGCAGGTCATTATAGCGGCGTCGGCGCAGACGCCCCCGGGTGCCCCCTCCGACTGTCGCCCCGCCCGCTGCCCACGCCGCGGGGACGCGCTCCGTCGCGGCCGCGATCGCGGGCCTTTGCGCACGGCCCCGACCGAGCGGGGCCCTCCAGAGGAATGCGGGCCC
>CALLOB010000015.1 GCA_938005315.1 uncultured Phycisphaerae bacterium | reverse complement strand
GGTGCTGGAACAGCTGAGCCGACGCTCGCGGCGGCTGAAGTCGGCGCATCTGTGCCCGACGGTGCCGCTGCCTGAGTCGTGTTGGGGGAGGAGGACCAGGGCAAGGGTCGCATGATCGCAAGGACGCGCGATGCCCTCTCGGCGGTTGCGAAAACGGCGACCACCGTCCTGGATGGTGGTTGTGAGGCCCGCGGGCGGGCAGTGGAGTGTGAGCCTCCGCAGCGGCGCAGAACCGCCACAAGGATCGGAACCCCCGCGCGAAGTCGGCGAGATGGTGCCACTGCGTCGCTCTCAGTTTTGTGCGATTTTTTCCTTGACCGGCGGAAACCGACACGCTAGGCTGCCGGCGCCAATTCGATCGCGTAACTCGAAAGGGAAAGGGGGATCCCTTCGTCAGGCTGCTCGTGCACGGCGCCTGGTGAGTGGCTGCACGGGCGACGATAGAGAAGACACATTCTGGCGGGCGTGCGCGCGGGGTGCGCACGCCATGCGGAGGCGGTGCGCGCAGGGATGAGCAGGCCGGTAGAACCTTCGCGCGGCGGCTGAAGGGCAGTCGGCCGCATGGATGCCGTGTGGACAGGTGGGCTGCGAGCCCGGCGGCGCTGGTTTGCGCTCGTTGGAGGGCGTGATACGCGCCTGTCGGGGGCGGCTTCCTGTCGGGAGCGGTTTCTCGTGCCTTGGGGGCTGGGTCGGTGCGGTGGACGGACAAGTCATGGCCGGCGTCCAGTCGGGATTGCCGGCGTGGAGTCAGGCACACATAGGGACAAGGTCGGGGACACAGGAGGGGGGCCCGTCTCGGCCGGGAGAATGGAGAGGAACCATGGAGGCGGCAGGTCTTCGCGCGTCGCGGCGGGCTGAGGGTTTGGCGGGCGGATCGGCGGCGGGTCTCGGGAGGAGGTCTGCCGCCGCCATCGGCGGAAGTGCAACCGGGCGGGCTGTGCTGCGTGCGCGGGCGTCGTCGCACGCGGGGGCGTCGGCCGCGCTGGCTGTGACCTTCCGGGTCGGGGGTGGCGGGGTGCCGGCCGGCCGCACCCGCGGGTCGGCAGTCTGTCGGCTGCTGGCGATAGCGGCGCTGCTGGCCGGTATTGCCGAGCCGGCGGGAGCCGCAGGCGGAATGCCGCAGGCCGTCGGCCGGCTGGTTGAGGCCGTTGCCGCGGTGCCGTGGGGGTCCGGTCTGGGGGCGGGGTCTGGGGCTCAGCTTTCGGAGGGCTTGTGGTCAGCCGTGCCGGCCATGCCGTCCTCCGTCAGCGGCTCGGGCCGGGTCGCGTCGGTCTTGCCGGCGGTTGTGCCGGCCACGCCCTGTCAGGCAGCGGCGGCGGCCATGTCGATTGCCCTGCCGGCTTCCCAGGTGCCCCCGACGCCCGTCCGTCGCCCGACGCTTGAGCCCGCGCCGTTCCGCATGGCGGATCTCCGCGCCGCGGGCCTGGTCCCGGCGACCGACACGGAGCAGGCACAAGGGGGGGACGAGGTCCCGCCGCGGGCGGAGGGTGACAGCGAAGGCACATCCGCATTGAGCACCATGGGGGTCATAGGGCAGGAAGAATGCCCGTTCTATGCGGCGGCCGACCTCGATCAGGACCTGGACGTCGATCAGGACGATTTCGCGACAGTCCAACTGTGCCTGGGCACCGGAAACGGCACGAATTGCCTGGGCAACGCGTTCTTCGATCCGATCTGCGCACAGATCGATTTCGATAGCGACGGCTACATCACAGCGGCCGACCTGGAGTTCTGGTCTGTTTGTGCCGGCGGACCCGGCATCGTGTCCAACCCGCGTTGCGGAGACTGCAACTGCAACGGGGTGATCGATTCGTTCGAGATCGTCTGGTGCCTCGACTGCGGCCTCAACCGCGACGATGACCACGATCTTGTGCTGGACGACTGCGACAACTGCCCGCCTTCGGCCTGCGGTCCATTGCCGGAGAACTGTGCCAATGCCAACCAGATGGACTCTGATGCCGACGGCGTGGGCGACGTCTGCGACAACTGCCAGGACGTCATCAACCCGGACCAGGCCAACTCGGACGATGACCCATACGGCGACGCTTGCGATCCGGACGACGACAACGACAGCGTCGTCGATCAGGGCGACAACTGCCCCACGGTGCCCAACGGGCCCGGCGAGGACAATCAGACGGACGGCGACGGTGACGGCGTCGGCGACGCCTGTGACAACTGCCCTTCGTTTCCCAATCCCGATCAGGCGGACGGCGACGGTGACGGCGTCGGCGACGCCTGCGACAACTGCCCGGCCACGGCCAATTCCCCCCATTCGGCCCCGGCGGACTGCAACCTTGACGGGAACATGGGCGACCCCGGGGAGGAGGTCGGGCAACAGTGCGATATCGACCAGGACGGTGTGGGGGACGCCTGTGACCCCGATATCGACGGGGACGGCGTGATCAATGCCGAGGATAACTGCCGACTGAACCCGTTGCCGCAGCCGGATTCGGACTACGACGGCTTGGGCGATGCCTGCGACAATTGTCCGTTGATGGGCAACAAGAGCCAGGCCGATCTGGACGGGGACGGCGTCGGCGACGCCTGCGACAATTGTGTGGATACGGCCAATCCGGACCAGCAGGATAGCGACCATGACGGCATAGGCGATCCATGCGCGGAGGGGGTCGGGCTCGTGGATCTGGATATCGATTCGGACAACAACGACGGAACCGGCCTGCCCGCCCGTTCATCACACGAGGAGCTCCTGGAAGATGTGCAGCCCAAGACCGTCATCGTCAATGACGATCACGACAACGGCAACGAGAGCCTGCCCGACCACCAGGTCCCGGGACCGATCCGCGCCGAGAACGATCTTGTTCCCCTGGTCCTGGAGTTCAGATCCGGCCTTGGGGATCCGCTGTCGCGGATCGAGTATGCTCTGACTTGTTATCCCTTCTGCGAAAACCACCTGTCGATATGGACCTCGCCGGACAAGGGGGGGGCCGGGCCGCTGCCCCTGTCGGAACAGCTTGTCATGGCGCATTCGTGGCCGCTGATGATCCGCGGGGACCTGGATACTGACGGTGACGTCGACGCCGAGGACCACGGGGCGCTCGCCTTGGCGATGGCCGACTTCGCCGCCTATCGGCAGATCTACTGGGAACCCCGGGGGTCGTTTGCGGACGCCGAGATTATGGCTGCGTGCGACCTCGACTTCAACGGGGTGCTGGACCAGGCCGACGACGCTGCGCTGCAGTTCATCCGGCAGAGCGGGGCCATCTCCTACGTCCCGGTGGTCCTCTGGCTGGAGGGCAAGGCCGACAGTGACGGCGAACGTTTTTCTCTGGGCCTCCATGTTCAGGATGCCGCCCAGCGGTTTCACGTCGATGTCGTCCGGGCGACGGTGTTGTCGCCTGTCGATTCCCGGTGTCCCCGACGGGCCTCGGTCCCCGAGGGCCAGATGTGCGAGTCCTGGCCCTGGATCAAGGGCGGATGTGTGAATCGAGCCGATCGCGCGGGAGGTGCGTACGATTTCCCGCTCCACCTCGGACTGGGCAGTGGCGTCGGCCCGCCCGATCTGCCACCTCGGTCTCTGGACCCGATGGAAAGCTCATCGCCCTTCATTTCCCGGGAGGTCACTCACTTTCGCGGACCGAACCCGTACGCCGAGCGGCCGATGCACGAGCAGATCATCGACCTGGTCACGGGCGAGCCGCTGCTGCAGGCTGTGGACTTCACGCTGTCCTTCGGAAGCGCGGTCTTCCGGCACGTTCGCACATACGCCGCTCCCCCCGTCCCGCTGCCCTACTTCGGCGATTTCGTGCACGATCACACGGGCAGTTCGAGGATGTGGGATTGGAACGGTGATTCATGGATGATGAGCGAAAACCCCATTCTTCTGGTCGACTCGAACTACTGCTTCGACACCGGCCGGCCCCGTCGCTGCTACCTGATCCTCGATGCCCACCACAGCATTCCCTTCGAGTACAACGCGGACATCGGCGAGAACGGCGCCTACCTGCCGCCTCCCTGGTTCGACGCCATTCTGTGGCATGACGGCGTCGCTCACCCGGACGGCACCTGGGCGATCAGGCCCGCACACTTCGTCGCATGGCTTCATCGGCGGACGGTCCGCTACACATTCGAGGTGCACTACGAGGACGTTCCGGACGACATGCATGCCGTGCCGGCCTCCGTGGATTGCGCCTTGATCGGCGGTGGAGGCATGATCATGGGCGTCCCCCATTACGCCCTGCTGACCTCCATCGAGGACCGATACGGCAACAGGGCGGTCTACGAGTATTGCCGCCCCAGGCAGTGGACGCACGACCCGGCATACGGCAGCCCGCCGACCTGCCAGGCATGCTGCATGAACTGCAACGAAAAAGGTCAGCTCAAGACCATCAGGCTGATCGATGCAGACAACCGGGTGGTCTGGACGCTGCTCTATACGCATCGGGCGTTCGGATCCCCGGACGAGCTGAACGTCGGTTCTTACGGGCCGCAACGATCCCGGGGGCATGCCCTCGGCAAGCCTCACGTCCTGCACACCATCCATGTGTACAATCGCGACGTCAGACTCACGGAGGACTGCTTGACGCTGGGCCACGAGCTGTTCTGCTGCTCGGAGCTGTCGGTCTCGCAGTCCCTCAACCACCCCGCCATTCCCAATGATTGGCTGATCGAAGCCCGATATACCTACGAGGATTACGGCCATCCTCTCTATCCAGGCTCATCATGTCGGGCACGACGGAAGTACGACACGAGCGGAGTGCTTCCGGGATTGGATGTCTTCAGCGAGTACGAATGGACTCCCCGGCTCCTCAAGGTCACCGTCTCGCAGAGGTCGCTCGGAGCGGATGGGGCCCGCCTTGGCGTACACGCGAGGCACACGATGTACCGTTACCACGGAAACTCGGAGGGCTATTTCCGTCAATACGATCCGCACAACGTGAATATCATCATCGGGAGTTACGACCTCAACTACGCCATCAAGTCGATATTCGAGGATGGCACCATACGAGCGATTCTGGATGCGCTCCATGCCCGCTCTGGGGACCCCCGCGACCTCTCCGTCGACCGGCTGATGGAACTGGGCGATGACCACGTCATCGAAAGCACGGACCCCGTGACCGGCCGACCCAGGAGTGATCGGCTCATCGATCTGGCTGATCTCCGTTTTGCCGAGCGTCATACCCCGTCGTCGTTCGAGGCCATCAACCACTGCCTGATGGACTGGGCGGGCATACGCCCCGGCCGTGCCTTCCTGAAGCTCGGCGGTCCGACGCGAATGGCCCGCCGCGGCAGCGAAGGCTTGCGCACCTATGCGTATTACCACTATCAGGAATATCCGGAACCCCGGGAAGGGCCCGATCCTCTCGGATCCACGGCGCCGACCTTCTACCAGGGCGTCGAGACGAACTGGCAGATGCCTCTGTTCCGCTTTCCGTACCGCGCGATCACATCCGCAGGACACGTGCCGGTCCGGCAAGATGAGCGTTTCCACATCACGATCATCGACGAAATCCGCCCCGGTCGAGAGGACCTCTACGACCCGGCGAACACGTCCACGGTGGCCACGCGACGTGTCGTGGAGATCAACGTCGCCGGGTTCGTGCTTCGCGACCGGACATGGAACTTCACGACCGGGGCGATTGAAACCGCCGGGGATCTCGGCGTCTCGGAGAAAAACGATTACGACGACCGGGGCCGCCTCATCAGACGCCGTGCCAAGAACTGGGTCGTCGCCGAACAGCAGTCGCTCGGATCGTCGGAGGGGCTGGTATATCTGTACGAATATCAGCCGGACACCGTTATCGACGGTCAGACGATCCGGGGCGAGTTGAAGGAGATACGGATACAGAAGGGCGATCCCGGAACGTCGGACGGATCCTGGCTGCTGACCCGATACGACCGCGGCGTGGCCGGCCGGCCGGAGCTCGTGACCCGGGAGGTCCGGTACCCGGCGATCGCCCGCGAAGACCCCGGCGACGAAACCACCGAACCGGCGGGGGCGGAAGTCATTCGCACGACCTATGAATTCTACCCCCCGAACCGCGTCGACCAGCAGGCGGGGGCCGTCAAATCCAAGCTGGTCAAGACCGCACCGGGCCCGGTGCATCTCTCCGGCTGGGGACTCATTCATGCCCGGGCTTTCGAGGGCTGGCTCTACGACGACAAAGGTAATGAAACCTGGCACGCGGTCGGAATGGAGAAGCCGTCCGCAGATCCCGGGGTGAATCCGGACGAACCGGTATACGTCTTCGTCGATCGCCGCGCATACGACGAACAAGGCCGTCCGACCCGCATCACGATCGATACCGACGAGCCCGGCCCCTCGCCATTCTTTCGGAGGCTTGTGCCGGACATCGAGACCAACCCACCCCTGGCGCTCCAGACCATCTATGAGTATGACCCGATTTTCGGCCTGGTCCATACCGCGCACCCAGGGGGGCGACACACGTTCGTGGCCTACACCTGGCGCGACTTGAACCGCGAGAAGCTCGAGATCACGCAGTACACCTTCAACGACGTGATCCAGGACGCCACCGGCAGATGGAAAGCCCTCAGTCCGGGCCAGATTCTCGTTTCTGTCGACAGCACCCTCAAGCTCGCCCAGCAGGTGAAATTCACCACGCTCAATTTCTTCAACGACAGGCCCGAACCGACTGCTTGTCTATACGAAGTGATCAGCCGCACGGAGCCGCAGTATGACGTGCAGGGGCGGGTGATCGGCGCGGTCCAGAGCGGCGATGGACAGACCGCCGACGTGGCAATGGGCTACGACGACGGCGGCCGTCTCGGGCGGATCAGAAGCCCCGATGGCACACTCACGCGACATGTCTACGATCCGGCCGGCCGGCTGTGGAAGGTCTTCCAGGGAACCGACGACACCCACGAAGCCTGGAAAACCGCCGGCCCGCCGTGCGGAGAGGGAGAGGACCCGCAGCAGACCGGGTGTTACCAGGGCACCGAATACCCCGACAACATGGTGCTGACCGAAAAGCGACAATATGGAACAGGCGCGGATCCCGGCACAGGCGCGCTCACCAACGATCCCGGCCTGTTATTCGAGGTCCGCCATTATCGCCAGAAACCCGCGAATCAGTACTACCACTATGTTCCCGGCGAAAACGGAGAACCCGGGGCCTACGTTCCACCGATCGACGAAGACGATATCGGATGGATCGACCGCTACTGTTACGACTGGCGGATGCGCGAGTGTCGGGTCGAACACTATGACGAGGCCGGAGGACTCACCGGACTGGAACTGACGTGGTACGACAACCTGGACCGGCCCGTCCTGACGGCTCAATACGCCGCAGAACCGCCGCAGGCCGTCGATCCCCGAAACCAGGTAGCCGATTTCCAGGTGGACGCGGACTTCGTTCGGACCGTCATGTCTCTAAGCCCGCGACCGCTCTCGTTAACAGAGACGATCTTCAACCGTCGCGGCCAGCCCGAGGAGACGCGTACCTGTCGCTGGGTCGACGGCCAAGACGGCCAGCCCGGCCGGGTCGAGTACACCGCCACGAAGACCTTCTACGACCACGGCGATCGTCCCACGGAGGTCCATTCGCCCGGCAGCCCGGTCCAGCGGTACGAGTACGACGCCAGGGGGCGGCAGATCTGGAGCCGGTCGGTGGCCGACGGAATCGAGATCAGCCGCACCCATACCCGCTACGACAACAACGACCACCCGATCGAGTCGATCCGCTGGGAGCGCATCGCCGGCACCGCCGGGCCGCTGGAAACCGACGGCGTGCGCACCTGGACCCGCAACATCTACGACGAGGCCGGGCGGCTCCGCATGACCGCCGACTACGGATCCAACCACCCGGCCGACACCTATACCACCGGTCCCGATCCAGGACCTTACCCGACGCTCGACCAGAGCGACCACGAAGCCTGGCTCAACAGCCAGATCGACGCCCACTTCGCCGCCGGCGCCCAGGTGACCTCCTACACCTACAACGCCGCCGGCCACCAGCAGGAAACCACCCGCTGGATCGCCGACCAGGCCGGCGGCCCGGCCCGCCAGACCACCCGGCAGGATTACGACAGTCTCGGCCGGGTCATCCTGACGCTCGAAAACGCCACCCCGCAGCCGGGCCAGGAAAACTCCACCCGGGCCGTGGCCCACTGCTACGACTCGCGCGGGCGGCTGGAAGCCATGGTCGCCCTGCCGGACTTCTCGGCACTTCAGTGGCAGGCCGGCCGGCAACTGGACTGGGCCGCCGCTCCGCCGGGCAGCCAGGTTACACGCTTCGTCTACGGCGCCGACGTCGTCGATCAGGCCGAAAGCGTCATCAGCGCCCACAACGGCTGGATCCGCGAGGTCCACTACCCGGACCCGGCCACCGGCCAGCCCGGGGCCGAGGCCGACCTGACCTTCCAGTACTACGCCGACGGATCGGTGGCCACACGCACCGATGCCTTGGGCGTACGATTCACCTATGTCTACGACACGCTCGGCCGGCGGACCGAGACGCGGATCGACCTGCCCCCCGGCGACCTCGAACTCAACGCCCTCAACCCCATCCGCCGCATCGGCTGCGCCTACACCCCCGACGGCAAGCTCCAGCGCGTCACCGCCTACGACGAACCCGGCAACATTTTGGCCGAGAGCCTCTTCCAATACGACGACCGCGGTAATCTCCTCGCCGAGCACCAGTCCCACGCCGGGCCCGTCGTCATCGGCACCACCCCGGCCGTCAGGTACACCTGGGACTACAGCCCGGCCGAGGGCAGTGTCCCCGGCGGCGGCAACTACAACCGCCTGGCAACCCTCACCTACCCCCGGCGGCCCGAGGTCGGTTCGCAAAGCCGCATGCTCACCTTCCAGTACGCCGCCGGGCTGGACAACGCCCTGGGCCGCGTCTCGGCCATCATCGACAGCGAACTGGGCGAGGTGGCCTCGTACACCTACATGGGCACCGCCCGGCGGGTCGGCGTGAGCCTGGCCGGCGGAGCGATCCTGCAGACCTTCACCGGCCCCGGCGGCTGCACCGGACTGGACCGCTTCGGGCGGATCCGGGACCTGCACTACCTGCTTGCAGGCGGCACCACGGCCAACCGCCACGAGTACGGCTACGACCTCGCCGGAAATCGCATCTTCGACCGCACGACGCAGACGCCGCAGGCCGGGCCGCCGCCGCGGCCCCACGACAACGACCGCTCGTGGCGCTACGGCTACGACGGCCTGAACCAGCTCATCGCCGCCGACTTCGGCCGCCTCGCGCCTGACAACGCCGCCATCGTCCCCGACCCGGCCGTGCCATTGGCCCGGCAGGGCCACTGGACGCTGGACACCCTCGGCAACTGGGTCGGCGGCGACCAGCTCCCCGGCTACGCCCACGTCATCGACGCCGACGGCGACGGGCAGTACGACGACGGCGAATTCGCCCTCTCCCTTCCCATCGACGCCGCCAACCGCATCACCGCCATCGTCCAGGACGCCGGCCCGCCCGTGACGCCGGTGCACGACCCGGCGGGCAACCTGGTTTACGACGGGCAGTACGTGTACCGCTACGACGCGTTCTGCCGGCTGATCGAGGTCCGCCGGCCGGGCGCGGCGGCCTTCACGCCGGCCGGGCGGATCGCCGATCCGGCGGCACTGGGCCCGCTGGTGGCCCGGTTCAGCTACGACGGCCTGGGCCGGCTGATGCGGGCCGAGACCGTCCGCGTCGAGGAGTACTACTACGACGGCGTCCGGCGGATTCAGACGGTCCTGAACCTGCCGGACCCGGCCTTCGACGAGACCCTTGCCGAGTATGTCTACGGGTCGGAGTACGTCGATGAGTTCGTGCTGCAGACGTACCGGGCGAGCGACGGATCGCAGCAGCCGGTCTACGTCCTGCAGGACGCCAACTACAACGTCGCGGCCCTGGCGGCCGAGGACCCCGGG
>CALLOB010000014.1 GCA_938005315.1 uncultured Phycisphaerae bacterium | reverse complement strand
CGTCGACCTCCAGCGCGGGCACCAGCCGGCTTCCGGCCCGCAGCATCATCGAGACCTGCTGGGAGAACATCAGCAGGTCGCGGAGATTGCCCGCCCGACCGGCCACCAGCTGGCGGGCGGCCCGGGAGGCGGTCTCCGCCGGCGCCGACGACGGGGCCAGACGGGTCACGAAAAGCCCGCGGGCGCGCAGCTGATCCCCGGCATCGTCGATCGCGTCGGCATCGACGACACCCCTGACCTGCCGACCCGCGGCGTCCAAGGCTTCATAGGCGAAGGCCAACCCCACGCACCTCCAACGGCTTTACGACATCGCCGCCCCGGCGGCGATTCCGGCGCCGCGCCGCTCCGCCCGCACGGTCTCGGTCGCCTCCAGGTGAGTCACACGGAGGACCTCCTCGAGCGTGGACTGCCCCTGTTCGACCAGAGTCAGGCCCTCCTCGCGCAGCGTGCGGAAGGCCTGGCTGCGGACCAGATGATCCTTGACCGTCGCCTCGTCGGCGCTGCGATGGATGAGGTTGTACAGACCGTCATCCATCTCCACGACCTCGTAGATGCCCAGGCGACCCTTGAAACCCGAGTCGTGGCATTTCTTGCAGCCCGCCCCGCGATAGAACACCCGCGGCCCGCTCTCCGCCCAGCCGGCCCGGGCCAGCAGACTGCGGTCGGGCATGTAGGTGGTCCGGCAGGCCGGGCAGATCGTCCGGGCCAGCCGCTGGGCGACGACGCCGTTCAGCGCGGAGGCCAGCAGGTAAGGCTCTGTGCCCATGTCCGTCAGCCGGGCCAGGGCGCCCACGCAGTCCTTGGTGTGCAGCGTGCTGAGCACCAGATGGCCAGTGAGCGCCGCTTGGACGGCCACGCGGGCGGTGTCGGTGTCGCGGATCTCGCCGACCATGATCACGTCGGGGTCCTGCCGCAGGATCGAACGCAGCGCCCGGCTGAAGGTCAGGCCGATGTGCTCCTGGACGTTGATCTGGTTGATCATGTCCAGCTGGTACTCGACGGGATCCTCGACGGTCACGATGTTGATCGTCATGGAACGCAGCAGATCCAGCGCGGAGTACAGCGTGGTGGTCTTGCCGCTGCCGGTCGGTCCGGTGACCAGCACCAGGCCGTGGGGACGCAGCAGCATCCGGCGGAACTTCTCCAGCGCCGCGTCGCGCAGTCCCAGCCCGGCCATGTCCAGATTGAGGTTCTGGCGGTCCAGGAGCCGCACGACCACCTTCTCGCCCAGCAGCGTCGGCATCGTCGAGACGCGGAGATCGACGTCGCGCCCCTCGGCGATGATCCGCACGCGTCCCTCCTGCGGCAACCGCTTCTCGGCGATGTCCATCTTGGCCAGGACCTTGATGCGCGAGGTCACGCCCGCGTGCATGGCCAGCGGGGCGGTCAGCAGCTCGCGAAGCACGCCGTCGATACGGTAGCGGACGCGCATATGCTTGCGGTCCGGCTCGATGTGCACGTCGCTGGCCCGGTCGCGGATCGCCGTCAGCAGCGAGAGGTTGACCAGGTTCACCACCGGGCTGCTGTCGGTGCGCGACAGGTCGGTCAGCACGTCGTCGTCCACCGTCTCCTTGTTGACGAACTCGACGTTCTGTTCCTTCAGGCTGAGCAGGAACGAGTCCACCGACACTTCCTCCGAGAGGTAGCGATCGGCGAACTCCGCGTAGTTGCGCTCCAGCACCAGCACCGGGTTGATCTCACAGCCGGTCAGGGCCGCCAGGCGGTCGATCACCGGCAGACGCTGCGGCTCGACCATCGCGACGGTGAGCCGGTTGTGAACCTTGAACAGCGGCAGCACCTTCAACCGCCGGGCCTCGTCGCGGTCGATCAGGTCGCGCAGCGCGGGGTCCACCAGCCCGTGCCGCAACAGACAGCCCTTGACCCCCAGACGCCTGGCCAGGATGTCCAGCAGCGTCTGCGGCGAGAGCACGCCCATCTCGATCAGGGTCTCGCCCAGCCGGCCGCGGTCCTGACGCTGGAGCTTCAGCGCCGCCTTGAGATCCTCCTCCGTGATCGCCCCGGAGCGGAGCAGGAGGGTTCCCAGGCGTTCCTGCGTCTTGATGGTCGTTTCCATGGTCACACCACGCTCGCCGCGGCCTCCTCCGGCGAGGCGAACAGCTCGAACCGGCCCCGCAGGTCGGTGATCCGGAGGGCTTCCTCGCAGATCTCGCCGCAGGCCGCCAGCTTGAGGCGACCACCGCGGGCGCGCTGCCCTGCCGACACCTCGCACAGCATCTCCAGGCCGGCACTGTCGATGAAGGCCACCTCCGCGAGGTCCAGCACCACCGCCGCCTGCCCGCCCCCGAAGGCCTCCTCGAGGGCGGCCCGGACCTGCGCGCAATCCGCCTGCGTCAGGGCCTCCCGGGGACACACCACCGGCACGCCGGCCAGCTCGTAACGGTTGACCTTCACCGCCGGGCCACCTCCACCGCCTCGCCCCGCCCGCGGGCCGGTGCGATCCTGATCGGCACGTTTTCGCGCCGGGCGCGCTGCTGGGCGGCCATCGCCTGCCGCAACAGTTCCTCCGGCTCGATCTTCTCGAAACCGGTTCCGGCCAGGCCGGCGCGGAGCTGCAGCGGCGTTCGCGCGTCCAGCCGGGCGATGATGTCCTGGATCGCGCCCACGATCTTCTGGGCGATGAGCTCGGCCAGACCCGCGTCGAGCCTGCGCATCACGGCGACGAACTGGGCGTCGCTGAACCTCCCGACCGCGTCGTCCTTCCGCAGGCCGTTGCGGATGGCCTGCCCCACGGCACACACCACCTCGTCGCGCACCTGCCATTGGCCGGTGTCGTCCAGCCCGCGCAGGCCCTCGATGCTCACCGCCATCACCACCACCGGCTCGCGCAGCTCATGCCCGGCAGCCACGGTCTCCTCCAGCAGCCCCAGGAACTCGCCGCGGTTCAGGACCCCCGAGGCCCGGTCGAGCAGCCACGCGGTGCGCAGCTGGTTGGCGTGATGCACGTGCAGCCAGAGGGCCTCCAGCAGGTCGGCGACCAGCTCGAGCCGGTCCTGGTCGGCACCCGCGGGCAGTTCTTCGGCGGTCATGACTCCGATCGGGCCCTCGCGGTCGCGGATCGGCACGATCCACGCCGGCGAGCCGCCGCTCCGCTCGGCCAGCTCCCGCAGCAGCGGACCCGAGCCGGGGCCGTCGGCCACGTAGCGGCGGTTGTGGGCCAGGACGTGAGCGACCAGGGCCTCATTCGACGGTCTCGCGGCTTGGTCGGCGGTCGAGCGGTTCATGGGCGTCGGCCGTCCGTGCTCGTCGAGCCTGAAGCAGCGCACCCGCCGCGCGCCGGTGGCCGTATGAATCCACTGCCGGACGTGGTTGTCGAACGAGACCCATGGGTCGCCCTGCTGGTCCCATTGCAGGAGCCAGTCCCGGTTGCCCGCCAGGATCGCCTGCACGGCCGAGACGATCTCGGGCCGCTCGCGGCCGGAGGCCCGCCGCGTACGGGTCGCGAAGCCGGTCCCGTCTGCGACCACGCCTTCCGGGGACGCGGGGTCGGGCCCGGACTCGAGCACCGACCCGGCCAGCGAACCCAGCGCGGTCAGCGAGCCCATCGCCAGCAGGCTGATCGGCGAAAGCAGCACCCAGCCGCCGGTATCCTCGATCATCACGTGGCGGGTCGCGGCCCAGACCACGCCGAAGAGCAGCCCCAGCATCGCCCCACAGCGGCGGTTCAGCCCGATTGACAACGGCACCAGCGAAAGGGTCAGCACCACCGTCCCCAGCTGGAAGAATGCCGGGTTCTGGTCGCCCAGACTCAGCAGCGTCACCGCGCCGATGGCTCCGGCCGAACCGATCAGCACCGGATGCGTCGTTTTCGATTCGCCGCCGGCGGCGTGACTCATGGCGTCGCCTCCTCCAGCGCATGCTGGAATGTCGCGTGAAACGCATCCGGGTGTGCAGCCTGGTACCGCTGAAGGGCCCGCTCGAAGGCGTCCACCACCTGGGCGTCCAGCTTGGTGTGCTTCTCGCGCCGCATGATCTCCAGGGCCCGGGCGATGGGAAACGCCTGACGGTACGACCGTGTGGATGTCAGGGCGTCGAATGTGTCGGCGACGTGCACAATGCGGGCCAGCAGCGGAATCTGATCGCCGCGAAGGCCCTCGGGGTAGCCGGTGCCGTCGGGCACCTCGTGATGGTACAGCACCACGTCGCGGACCGTGGCGAAGGCCTCGATCGGAGCGACGATGTCGTAACTCATCCGGGCATGGCCCTTGATCTGGGCGAACTCCTCCGGCGTCAGCGAGCCCGGCTTGGTCAGCACCCCATCGGGAATGCCGATCTTGCCGACGTCGTGCAGCAGGCCGGCCCACTCCAGATCCTGCAGCTGCTCGGGGGGAAGCTTCATCTCCTCGCCGATCAGCCGCGACAGCAGCCCGACCCGCTCCGAGTGGCCGCTGGTGTAGTCGTCCTTCTTCTCGATCGCGCTGACCAGGGCCTGCACGGCGCCGTAGGCCATGGTCCGCAGGCGATCGTTGAGCCGGAGGTTGAAGATCACCTGCTGACCGTGCTGCAGAACCGAGTCCACCATCCGGATCTCGCCCGACGTGAAGTCCGGGCGATCGCCGCCCCGCGAGAAGACCACCAGGTCGGTACGCTCGTCGCTGGCTCCCAGCGGGCAGAACAGCAGACGCGATCCGTGAGGGCCGGACGCGCTGTCCGCGTTCCGCGCGACGATCGACTGCTGGCCGAACACCTCCTCCACGGCGTCGGCGTGCCGACCGCGGATCTCCGCCACGCAGCGGTCGCGATCGATGTCCTGCTCGTTGGACCACCACAGCACGCCGTCGGCCTCCGAGAGGCAGACGCCCCAGTCGCAGTTGAGGGATTCGGCCAGCCGCCGCACCAGGAAGTGCTTGACCTCCGCGGCGTCGCGGGCCCGGCCGAACTGCTGGGTCACCTCGAAAATCACGTTGAGCTGCTCGTAACCGCTGAGCACCTCGGCGATCAGCCCGCGGTTTTCATCCGCCAGCCGCTCGCTTCGCTCGACGAGCCCGGCCGCCGCCCGGAGCCGCTCGATCGACAACCCCTCTCCGCGGCCCGCGCTGGCCCGCTCCAGCAGGACCACCCGGCGGTTGGAAACCTCTCCATCATGCACGCTGACCGCGAAGCCCCGTTCGCAGATCCGGGGCACCCCGCTGCCGGCCACGGCGGCGTCCGAGGCCGCCAGCCGGATGAGGACACACGCCCCGGCCAGCCGGTTCGGGCCGTCGCCCGAAATGCACAACCGGCGGCAGGTCGCCCCCGGCTCGGCGGCGTCGCGCGAGAAGACCCCCACCTCCACCCCGAGGACCTCCTCCAGAAGGGCGCGGGTGGAGACAATGGCCTCCGCAGGGGTACCGGTCCGGGGTTCCATCACCTCGCTGCTGGGCATCCGCGGTTCCTTCTCGCCGACGAACGGCCTCACCCGGCCGCCATGCTGTCTTCCACCAGCATCCGCTCGACGTCCCTGGCCAGCCCCGAAGGGCTGAACGGCTTGGGTCTGAGCGTCACCTTCTGACCGGCCAGCGCCTGCCGGATTCCCGCCTGGTCCGCGCGGCTGGACAGCAGGATCACACCGGTTCCCACCAGCCGCTCGCGGCACGCGGTGATAACCAGATCGATGCCGTTCATCACCGGCATGTTCACGTCGCTGATCAGGATGTCGATCGCCTGGCCGCGGAGGATCTCCAGCGCCCGGGCTCCGTTGTGGGCCTCCAGCACCCGGTGCCCCTTCTGGGCCAGCCACATGCAGACCACCCGGCTGATGTGGGCGTCGTCCTCGGCCACCACGATCGTCGCCATCGTCTGTCGCCTTGCCTCCTTCCGTCCGGCCCGCCGGTCGATCGCCGAGCCCGGCACGAGGCAATTCCGGTGCCGCCCGCGACCGGTGACGGGCCCGGAGCCGGGGACTCACGTCCGCACGGCCGCCAGCCGGCCCACCGGCAGAATCGCGGTGAAAACCGAGCCCTCGCCCGGCGTACTGCGCAGCTCGATCGTTCCCCCGTGAGCCCGGACGATCTCCATGGCCAGGGCCAGGCCCAGCCCGGTTCCCGGCTGCTGGGCCACGCGCTCGTCCGCCGAACGGTAGAACTTCTCGAACACCCGGGGCTGGTCCTCGGGCGCGATGCCGATGCCGGTGTCGCGCACCTCGACCCGGAAGCGCTGCCCGTCATCCTCGCAACGAACCTCAACACGGCCGCGCGAAGGGGTGTACTTGACGGCGTTGCCGATGAGGTTGGTCAGCACCACCGCCAGGCGGTCCTTGTCGCCGCGGATGGTGGGCATCTTGGCCGGAAGCGAGAGGATCAGCTCGACACCCTTGTCGTCCGCCTGAGCCTGCATGTCCTCGACGACCTGCCGCACCAGCCGGGCGGTGTTGACATCGTCCATCGTCAGCCGCGCCGCCCCGGCCTCCAGCTGGGAGAGGCTGAGGATGTCCTCCACCAGCCGCGAAAGCCGCTGGGTCTCGCCGACGATGACGTTGTAGCACTCCCGGAGCATCGCCTCGTCCTTGAGCACGCCCTCGGAGAGCGTCTCGGCGTACGCCCGGATGTTGGTCAGCGGCGTCCGCAGCTCGTGGGTCACATGATAGAGAAACTGGCTGCGTTCCCGCTCGACGGCCTTCTGCTGGCTGACGTCGTGCAGGAAGAACACCGCCTCGCCGCACTCGGCGTCGTCGTTCGCCAGCGAGGTCAGCCGGACCGCCGCGTCGGCCGTCTTGAGCTCGAAGGTGCGGTCCAGGGCGATGCCCCGCCCGGGATGGAAGGGGCTCAGGTCGTTACGGATGAAATCGCGCAGCGACCGGTCTTTCAGGCCCCCGTTGCCGGCATGCAGCATGCGCTCGGCCGCCGCGTTGGCGTACGTGATCGTCCAGTCGTCCGACACGGTGATCAGGCCGCAGGGCATCCGGGCCACCAAGCCGGTCATCCAGCGGGCCTGGTAGCGTTCGAGGGTCTCGCGGGCGTGCCGGCTCAGCCGCAGTTCCTCGAGCTCCTTCCGGGCGGCCGTCACCGCCTGCAGAAGCATGTTCCACCCGCGGGCCAGCTCGTCGGCCGAATCGTCCAGCTGCAGCCGGCGCAGGTCCCCGGCGATCTCCGCGGGCACCCGCGACAGGTTGCGGCCGATCAGGTCGATCGACCCTGCCGGGCTCCGCCGCCCGCACCGCCGCCAGCACAGCCACCCGACCACCGACAGCAACCCGACGGCCGCCAGCCATATGGGCATCCAACCGCTCACGATCAAGGACCTCCCGGCCCGCATCCGGCCGCCTGGGTTCCCGCCCGGGACGCACGCTCCCCGGCGGATCTGCCCTGCCGGGGCCGGCGCGCTGGAAGCGCCGCCCCCTCGGTGCACGATTCGTCCCCGGTAATATCGAAGCGATGCGGCGCGCAATTGACGTATTTGCCGGACCTCCCGGACCGACGGAGCAGACCCGGATCCGCCCGACCGATAAAGACCCGCGCCGCGATCGCATGCGCCGGTCTTCGCGGCTTGCCGGACAGAAGGACGTCACAGGGGTTTTCGCGGAACAATCCGCCGGCGTGCCCGGCCCCGCTGAAGCCCGGAACGGGCGTCCATCAAGGTCCGATAGTATCCTGCCGCCGCGCGTCCGGACATGCTTGCGCGCGAGCGGCCCATCGATCCTCCGCCCAATAACTCCGGTCCGCCGGGCGCCTGTCCGATATCCCGCTGGGGAGGAGTCCGTCTGCCCAGGCACCGCCTCGCCGGCGGGACGCCCGCCAACGCGGGGCTTCCCGACCACGCGTGCCTGACGGCGGGACCAGAGGCGCGATCAGGATGTACGCTGAACACTTCCAGCTCGAGCGCGTGCCGTTCGCGAACACGGCGGACCCGGCCTTCTACTTTCGCACCGCCGGGCACGAGGAAACGCTGGCGGCATTGCTCTACGGCGTGACCCAGCGCCGCGGCATCACCGTGGTGACCGGCGAGGCCGGCATGGGCAAGACGCTGCTGGCCCGCATGCTGGTCGCCAGCCTCGCCGGGCGCGCGGACGTCGCCGCGGTGGACCACATTCCGGCCGACGGGCACGAGCTGCTGTGCGCCGTCCTGCGGGCCCTGGAGATCCGCCACCGGCCCGCACAGAGCGACGGCGAACTGCTGGAGCGGCTCAAGGCTCACCTGCGGGCCCAGCTGCTGCTGGACCGCTTCGTGGTCGTGCTGCTGGACGACGCCCAGGACATGAGCCCCGCGATGCTGGAATACGTGCGGATGCTCGGGGACCTGGAACAGGAGGCGTCCAAGCTGGTCCAGGTCGTGCTTCTCGGCCGACCCGGGCTCCTGCAGACACTGCAGCGGCCGGAGATGACCCCGCTTCGGCAGCGGATCGCGGATTTCTGTCGGCTGACACCGATGGAACACGACCAGACGCGCAACTACATCCGCCATCGCCTGACCGTCGCCGGGGCGAAGGATGCGTCCATCATCAACGACGAAGCCGTCGATCTGATTCACGACCGCTCCGGGGGCATCCCGCGGCTGATCAACCAGATCGCCGACGGCGCCCTGCTGGCGGCCTACGGCCGGGGCCTGGCGGAAGTCGATCGGGACTGCGTGGTCTCGGCGCTCCAGGACCTGCTCGAGGGCCCCGAAACCGCCGCGCCGGGGCCTGCCGCCGACACGGGTCCTGCCGGTCACCCCGCCGCTCCGCTGCTCATCGGACAGTCCGCCCCATCGGTCGATCCCCGCCTGATCGCCGGCGCACCGAGCCATCCCGTGGACGCCCATGCCTTGTGGGCCACCCAGCATCTCCAGGGACAGGCCCAGATGGCCGAGCGGGTCATCGAACGCGCCGCCGCGCAGTGCCGGGATCTCGAAAACGTCGTCCGGCAGGGAACGACATTGCAGGCCGATCTGCAGGGCACGCTTCGCAACCTCCGGGACGAGTGCCGCGAGAGCCGACCGGCCGCCCAGGCTCTGGCCGATCGCATCGAGGAACTCCGGGAGCTGATTCGCCAGGCGGACCGGCAGAAGGCAACGCTCCAGGAGGCCGCAGTCGGTTCGGCCGCCGCCGGGGAACGCTATGCCCGGCTCCGCCGCCGTGCGCGACTGATCGCGGCACAATGTGCCGAGGACATCGGGCGTCTGGCACGCCGACTCGCCGAGGCGGCCGAACAGGAACAGGCACTGCAGCAGGCCACGCTTGCATCCGAGCTCGCGCGAACCAGGCTGGGCGAGGAAACCGCCTCCCTCGAACAGCGCGGGGGCGCTCTGGCCGGACTGACGGCCCAGGTCGCCGGACAGCTCGAGGATCTCAACCGGGGATGTCGAACCGCGCAGGACCTGCTGGTCCGCCTTGCGGCCGGCAGCGGAAAGCTGGAGGCACTGCTGGATCCGGCCCGATTCAGGGACATCCAGGAGCAGGCCGCCTCCCTCGAGGCCCTTCTCAACGAAACGCACGCCGCCTGCACGGCCGCTCGTGCCGCGGCCGAGGAGGCCCTGAGCGCCCGCGCAAGCCTTCTGGAGGCGAGCCGGACCGTCCAGGAACTGCGGGCGGGAGTGGAAGACGCTTCGATCCGCGCCGACCGACAGGTCGAGAACCTGTCGGCCCTGAACGAACGATGTGCCTCCCGGCAGGAGGCTCTTGAAAAGCTGCTGGCCGCCTCCGAGGAATCCCTCGGACGACTGGCGCACGCCAACACGGTGCTGGCCGAGGCCTCCAAGGCTGTTGATGCGCTCGGCGAGGCCTCGGCTTCAGGTCGGCAGGTCGCCCAGCAGGTTCGGCAGGCCACCGGCGATGCCAGGGAAGCAGTGGACCGGCTGCTCAGCGGGATACACCTCTCGGAATGCCGCCAGGCGGGCCTGCAAGAGCTCATCAACCGGGCCGAGGTCCGTGAAAAGGATCTGGATACCGGCGTCAGCCGCGCCGAGACACTGAAGGCAGAGCTGGCCGAGTGGATCGGCCGCGCGGAAGCCGCGGGACAGTCCTCCGCACAACTGGCCGCCCGGCTCGAAACCGCCGCCGGCCGTTGCGACGACCTCACCCGACAGGCCGATGAACGCGCCGCACGCCTGGAGGCCGGGATCGGGCAGGCTGCACAGACCCTCGATACCCTGCAAACCCGCGCCGCGGCCGCCCTGGCCCAGGCCCTCCGCGCCGAGAAGGCCGCCGAGGCCGCGCGGACAGGCGCCGAAAGCGTCAGTGAACTCGAGCAAAGGCTGCTCCAGACCCACGACGATCTTGGAAACCGCCTTTCCCAGGCGCAGCAACAGGTCGCCGGGCTGATCGACCAGGCCCGGGCCGCCACGGCCGCGGGACAATCCGCCGCTTCCCAGGCCGGCGAGCTGCTGGAAACACTGACCGCCCAGGTGGCCGAGGGACGCCGTCTCGCGGACCAGCTGGCCGGGCTCGAAGGCAACCTCGGGGCCGCCGCTGCCGACCTCCTGGCCGCTCAGCGGGCGGCCGTCGAGGAAGCCGCGAGGCTGGATTCCATCGCCGACCGGGTCGAACGGACCGCTGAAGATGCCGCCGGTCGCGTTGAGCGGCAGGTCGCCGAGTCCCGGACGCGCATCGACGAACTGCTCAAGGCCGTCAACGCCGCCGGCGGCCGAATCGCCGCCCAGGTCTCCGCCGCCCACCGGGCCATGGCCGACCGTGCGACGCAACTCGCGACGCTTCTGGAGCAGGCAAAGGCCGATGCGGCGGCCTTGAGCACGCAATTGTCGGGCGCCGAAGACCGGATCGCGCAGCTGCAGACTCTCGACCGGCACATCAGTGGCATGCTGGCGTCCGAAGCGCTGGACGCTCTCAAACAGCGGCAGGAACGAATGGCCGACCTGTTCGAGCGCACCTCCCAACAGCATCAGGCTCTGGCCCGCACGCTGGACGAAGCCGCCGCCGTCCGGAAGGAGATCACTGCTGCGGCGGCCGAGTCAAATGGTATCCGCGAGATCCTGTCCGCTGCCCAGGCCGACGCCCGGAGCGGCCAGAAAAGCATTCTGGATGCCGTGGCCCGCGCGGCCGCCGTGGTGGACCGCATGGACGCAGGCTTCGGCCAGGCCCGGGAACTGGTCCTGCGGCTGCAGCAGACCGTCCGCTCCGCACAACTGGCCGAATCCGAGACCGCGGCACGGGCCGCGGAGCTCGCGGCCCGGGTATCTGAGAGCAAGGTCCAGGCCGGCGACACCGCCGCGATGCTGGAGCGGGCATCCCGGCTGTGCGCCGAGCTGGAGGCCCGCACCCGCCAGATCGACTCCGCCCGGGAGGTCACGCGCGCCCAGGCCGCGGAGCTCGCCCAGCAGCGGGCCCTGGCCGAGTCGGCCTGCCGGCGGCTGGAGGAGCTGCTGAGCCAGGCGGCGACGGCCGGGGTCGTCCTTCCCCCGTCCGCATCGCCGGACAGGCCTCTGTCGGGACGGCTGACCGGAAAGGCCACCCGCTCCGTCGAGGCCCTGGCCGCGCTGCGTGAGACGCTGCTGAGGCATCAACGTGCCCGCGCGGAGACCGTCGCGATCGGACCGCCGGAGCCCGCCAACAACCCGGCGCCATAGCCTACGAGAAACCGATGCGTTCGCTGGCCCCGGCATTTCTGGTCCTGGCGACAACGATCGGGGTCGCTCTGGCGACCGCCTCCGACGACCCGGTCGTGGATCGCGGATGGATCGTTCTGGCGCTGATCATCTGCGCGGCGGCGCTGTGGACGCCGATCCACCTGCTGGCCTACCGCCAGATGCGGCGGAGAACACACGCCTCCACCACCCGGACACGGCTGTTCCTGGTGCCGTTGCCGCCGCCCGGTGACGAAACGGACATCTCCGCCGATTCGCTCGAGCCCGACCGCGGCCCGGCGGGCTTCTGGGTCGGTACGCTGAAGGTCTGCGACGCCGAGAGCCCGCTGACCGTGCCGCTGCAGCTGGCCGTCGGCCTCTCTCCGCCTCAGGCGGCCATCGTTCCCGTGGAAGCCAAGCCCGATGCACCGCGGGTGACGGCCGCGCGGCTCCTGGATCGCGACGATCTCACCGATGAGATGGATCTGGAGCTCATGGTCGCCATCGGCCGCCGGGCCGAGAGGTTCGAGGTCCACCTGGCCCCGTGCGACGGCCGCCTGCTCGGGGGCGACGATGCCTCCGAGGCCCGCGTGGAGCTTCGGCCGGCGGCAGCCCTGTGTTCCGGCCATGTGCTTGTTTCTCCGTTCGATGCGGAGGCCCCCCCGGATTCTCCGGAGGAATGAGACCCGCGCGGCGGGATCGCCCGGACGCCCGGGGCGAAGAGCACCACCGGCCGGATCGATCTGTCTCCGGTGCGGCACCGCGGGCCGACATCCTGGAATCCGGTGCCGATGCGCCTATACTTACTTGGACTGAGCAGGCGATGGGCGGACCCGGGCACGGCTGGCGGCCTTCATTCCGGGCCCCCTGCCTCGGCGCGGCCGCACTGGAAACGCGAGTCGCGCCGGTCGCCTCCGTGGATTCCGGCAGTCGCCATGCCTTTTCAGCCTCCCTTGCCACGCGCGTACGCCGCTCTGAGCCGCGAAGCACTGGATGAGCGCATCTCTTCGGTCCGCGCCGCCATGGGCCGAAGGCTCGTCATCCTCGGGCACCACTACCAGCAGGACGACGTCATCCGCCACGCCGACTTCACCGGCGACAGCCTCAAGCTCAGCCGGCTGGCGGCCGCCCAGGCCGACGCCGAATACGTCGTCTTCTGCGGCGTCCATTTCATGGCCGAGTCGGCCGACATCCTCACCCGTGACGAGGTGGCGGTGATTCTTCCGGACCTCTCCGCCGGCTGCAGCATGGCCGACATGGCCGCGATCGACCAGCTCGAGGAAGCCTGGGAACGGCTCGAAGCGGCCACCGACGCGACCATCGTGCCGATCACCTACGTCAACAGCAGCGCGGCCGTCAAGGCCTTCTGCGGCCGCCGGGGCGGAGCCTGCTGCACCAGCTCGAACGCCCGGCGGGTCCTGGAATACGCACTGACCCTCGGCGAAAAGGTGCTCTTCGTGCCCGACCAGCACCTGGGGCGCAACACCGCCTGCGCCATGGGCTACGATCCCGCGGCGATGGTGCTCTACGACCCCGCGGCGCCCGCCGGCGGGCTGACCGACGACCAGATCGAGCGGGCGAAGTTCATCCTCTGGAAGGGCCACTGCAGCGTGCACCAGCTGTTCACCGAGGCCCACTGCGACGCCGTGCGGGCCGCCGACCCGGAATGCCGCATCCTCGTGCACCCGGAGTGCCGCCGCGAGGTCGTCCTGAAGGCGGATCTGACCGGCAGCACCGAGGCGATCATCCGGATTCTGGAGGAGGCGCCGGACGGTTCGCACTGGGCGGTGGGCACCGAGGCGAACCTGGTCAACCGGCTCATCCGCCTGCACGCCGGGCGCAAGCACATCCGCTCCCTGGCCGGCCTCCAGTGCCTCTGCACCACCATGTACCGTATCGATCTGCCCCACCTGGCCTGGGCGCTGGACGAGCTGGCCGCCGGGCGGGTGGTCAACCGCATCTCGGTCGATCCCCGGACCAGACACGACGCCAGGATCGCACTGCAGCGCATGCTCGACCACGCCGACGGGCCCCCTGCCGCCGGCTGATCACCAGCCACGGCCGGAACGCCTGCGAAGGGGCCTGCGATCGGCGACGCTTGGTCCCGCCCCGACGGCAGGCCTATAAATCAGGTGAGATGCCCGGATCGCAGAACCCTTATCGCCGGCTTGCTCGCGTTGCCGCGATGCTTTCCGCCACTTTTGCAGCCGTCTGGTCCTGTGATCGCCCGGATGCCCGAGCCGCCACGGATCCGCCTGCTGCGCCGGCCCCCCAAGCCAGGGAGCAACGAAACATGTATTCCACGTCGGGTTACGACCTCGGCCCGCTGGCTCCAGAACGCATCAGGGAACTGGCCGCCGGGCTGACGCCCCAGGAACGCGAGATTCTGCTTAACAAGGGCACGGAAAGGGCCTTCTGCGGCGGGCTGACCGACCACAAGGAAGCCGGCGTCTATGTTTGTCGGCTGTGCGGGCTGCCGCTGTTTTCCTCCGAGGCCAAGTTCCACTCCGGCACCGGCTGGCCGAGCTTCTTCCGGCCGTTCGACCCCGACCACGTGGCCGAGCGGCGGGACACCAGCCACGGCATGATCCGCACCGAGATCCTCTGCCGGCGCTGCGGCTCCCACCTGGGTCACGTGTTTCCCGACGGCCCCCCGCCCACGGGACAGCGTTACTGCCTCAACTCCGCCGCGCTGCGCTTCTACGCCCGCGACGCCGAACTGCCGCCGGAGTCGCGGCCGGTCGTGCAGGTCGCCTACTTCGCCGGCGGCTGCTTCTGGGGAATCGAGGACCGGTTCCAGCAGGTGCCCGGCGTGATCGACGCCACCTCCGGCTATCAGGGCGGCAAGACCCCCCGCCCGACCTACAAGCAGGTGTGCACCGGCCGCACCGGCCATGCCGAGACGGTGCGGGTGACCTTCGATCCGAACCGGGTGACCTACCGTCGGCTGCTGGAGTGGTTCTTCCGCTTCCACGATCCCACGCAGCTCAACCGCCAGGGCCCCGACGTGGGCACGCAGTACCGCTCGGCCATCTTCGCCGCCGACGAGGCTCAGTTGCGCGAGGCCAGGGCCTTCATCGATGAAATGGCCGCCTCCGGGGCTTTCGGCAAACGGCGGATTGTGACCACCGTCGAGCCGGCCGGACCGTTCTACGAGGCGGAAGACTACCACCAGGATTACCACCGCAGGCACGGAGGCTCCTGTCCGCTGCCGTCGCTGCGATGAATGCGGGAACGCCGGTGGGATCGACCGGGCGATTGCCGAACCGTCGGGGAGCCCCGAGTCAGGATGTCGGGGCGGGTACCGTTTCCAAAGGGCGGCTCGGCGGCGGAGACATGCGGAAACACAGACCGGCCACGTAACCCCCCGAGACCGGATCGGCCTGGGAGCGGACCGCTTCGGCGATCAGGTCCCGCCGCAGACGCAGCCCATCCGGCGGTATCAGGCGAACGCCCGTGCCGGCCGGCAGGGCTACAGGAGAGAAAACGCGGACCCCGCTGCTCGAGAGATCCAGCATCCGGCCGAGGCGACGGGTCGCGACCTCGGCCGAGCCTGGCGTCAGCTGCTCGAGCCTTACGTTCATCGGCGCGGGGCTGCGGAAGAGCACGAAGCGCGGGCGGCCGTCGACGAGGTCGCGGGTGTAGAGGTCGAAGGGATACCGGTCGGCCAGCCGCAGGGCGGCCAGCGGCACCGGAAGATGCTCGCCGCGGGGGTGCAGACCGGAGTGTTCCCCGACGGGGTGTACGCGCGGCGAGATCGGAGACTCCCCCGCCCGCGGGGGATTCGCATCCGTGGACACGACCGGCGTGATGACGCTCATGCGAAACGCGTGCAGGCCACGAACCGGCGCAGCGGACCGGCCGGCTCGATGCGGCACACGCGGAACTCCTCGCACTGCGGGACGCGCTCCTGCGGGCTGTCGGTGCAGATCGAAACCCGCTGGCCGATCTGGAGCGAATCATCGCACGCGGTGATGAAGGCGACGCCGCTGCGCGAGGTGTCCGAGGTCCATCCCTGCATGAAGTCGCCGTCCTTCTCCCCGAGGTACCAGAGCTTGCCGGGGCAGGGGAACCGCTGCGACGACCTCCGCTCCCACCGATGCTGCCGTGCGTTCATGGTCCGGTCGCCCTCACGATGGATCCTTCGTGAACGTCCGCGGCGCCGTCCCTGGCGTGCCCGACATCCGTCGTTCGATGCTGGTCCCTGTGGTGCGTCGTCCTGATCGGGGGTGGTCTTTGATACAAACCGCCCACACCCGAACCCATCGGACGCAGGCCGGCGATATGCCAGACGGTCGACAGGTTAGTGCGGCGCCGCGCGCAGGGCAAGGGGTTTTTCCCGGATTCGGCCGGTTTACAGGACGTCGCCGGCGTCAGGACAGCTGACGCCGCGACGTCACGCTCGCGCCGGGACGTCCGGTAAAGTCCGATCGAAAACCAGCGGCGCGCAACGGCCGGCATACCGGCGAGAACCGCGCGAATAATCCGCTTTGCGCAACGTCATGCTTCGGCAGTCATTCGGGAAACGGATGACCTGTAAAATCATGGGAACACCGCAGCATCGGGGACCGGTCGGGCACCGGGCCCCCGGGGATGAGCCGTGCGTTGTCGGTCGACTGTCGCGTTGGAAACCCCGGCACTACAATGCCGCGAACCGTGGCTGCTGCCGCCGGAAGACAACGGCGGTCGGGCGGCCGGAGGGCGTTACGGTCATGCGGCTTGGTTTCATGACCCGCTGGGACCCCCAGCGGCTGGCTTTCGCGCGACAACACGGCTTCGGCTGCGTGGAGCTGATCGTCGATCCGGACGGCTCGTTCTTTCCCGGGCACGACGGCTGGCAGTCACGGGCCGCCGAGGTGAAGGACGCGTTTCACCACGCGGACGTGCGTATCAGCTGCCTGGCGGGCTTTTACGTCAATCATCTGGACAACGATCCGTTGGTGGCCGCCGCTCATCGCGACCGCGTCCGCAACACGATCCTGCTGGCCGAGACGATGCAGGTGCCGGTGGTGGCGGGCTTTGCCGGCCGGGTGGTGAACGCCGAGCTGGAGGCCTCGCTTCCGCGCTTCAAGGAAGTCTGGAGCGATCACGCCCGTTTCGCCGAGGACCACGGGGTCCGGATCGCCCTGGAGCACTGCCCCATGGGGGCGTTTCACGGCCCCTGCGGCGGCATCAACTGCATCTGCACGCCGGCGATGTGGGATCGCTGCTTCGACGCCGTGCCCTCGCCGGCCTTGGGTCTGGAGTGGGATCCATCCCATCTGGTCTGCCAGATGATCGATCCGGTGGCCAACCTGACCCGCTACGCCGACCGGGTGTGCCATGTCCATGTCAAGGACGCGCGGATCGACCGCCTGCGACTGGCTCGCGACGGGCTGTACCATCCGGGAGTCGTGGAGCACTGCTTCGCGGGGCTGGGCGACACCGACTGGCGGCTGGTCATCAAGGAGTTGTACCGCGCGGGATACGGCGGGGATCTGAACATCGAGGGCTGGCACGACGCGGTCTTCCGCGACCACCCCGATGGTCCGGCTCTGGAAGACCGCGGACTGCTGATCTCGCTGCGGCACCTGCAACCGTATATCGACGGGACCTGACGCTTCCGGGGCCCGCAGGCGCGGGACGCGGCGACCGTAACCGGGGAGCCGAGCATGAGCATTCTGGTCGACGCGGACACGAGAGTCATCTGCCAGGGCATCACCGGCAAGGCCGGTGCGTTCCACGCCGAACAGTGTCTGAATTACGGCACGAAACTCGTCGGCGGCGTCACCCCCGGCAAGGGCGGAACCGTCGCCGGTCCGGGGCTGCCGGTATTCGACTCCTGCCACCAAGCCGTGGCCGCGACCGGGGCCGACGCCACGATGATCTTCGTGCCCGCGGGATTCGCGGCCGACGCGGCCATGGAGGCCGCCGACGCCGGTATCCGTCTGATCGTGCTGATCACCGAGGGCATCCCGACGCTGGACATGGTTCGATTGCGCAAGGTGCTCGACGACCGGGGCGTTCGCCTGATCGGGCCCAACTGCCCCGGCGTGATTTCCCCGGGCCGGTGCAAGATCGGGATCATGCCGGGCTACATCCACCGCCCGCCGGAACCGGGATCGAAAACCATCGGACTGATCTCGCGCAGCGGCACGCTGACCTACGAGGCCGTCTGGCAGTGCACGACGCGGGGAATCGCCCAGTCCACCTGTGTGGGCATCGGCGGAGACCCGGTCAAGGGCCTGAACTTCATCGAGCTGCTGGAGATGTTCCAGGCGGATCCGGAAACAGACGGCATCGTGCTGATCGGCGAGATCGGCGGCTCGGACGAGGAGCAGGCCGCGGCCTACATCCGCCGGCACGTCACCAAGCCGGTGGTGGCCTTCATCGCCGGGCGAACCGCCCCTCCGGGGCGGCGGATGGGCCACGCCGGGGCGATCATCTCCGGAGGCGAAGGCACCGCGGCGAGCAAAATCGCGGCCCTAGAGGCCGCCGGCATCACCGTCGTGTCTTCGCCGGCCGACATCGGCAAGACGGTCGCCGATGCCCTGGCCTGAGCCCGCACGTCCGCGGCGCAGCGTGGTTGTGGGCTCTGGTGTTGCCCCATGCCACAGCAGACCAGGGCGCATGCCCCGGAGGTTTACCGGGCTCGTCCATGGCAGTCATCGGAGGTCAGACCCGGCGGTACAGGCCGCGGGCGGCGATGCAGTCGGCCACGGCATCCGGCACCAGGAAACGGATCGACCGCCCCTCGCGCACGCGCCGCCGGATGACGGTGGCCGAGATGTCGATCCGCGGGGTGGGGATGATGTCCTCCTCCAGCCGCCGCACGTGCTCGGCCGACAGCACGCGACGCAGAGCGGTGGTGTCCGGGCGGTCGTACCCGGGGCGGACGGCGGTGACGATCCGGCAGAGGCTCACCAGCTCCGCCGTGCGGTACCAGGTGGACAGTTCGCCGAGCGTGTCGGCCCCGATCAGCCAGAACAGCGGCACCTCGTCGCCCAGGCGCTCGCGGAACGCGCGGACGGTGAGCACCGTGTAACTGGGGCCGTCGCGGCGCAGCTCGATGTCGTCCACCTCGAAACCGGGCTCTCCGGCCGTGGCGGCCCGGGCCATCTCCAGGCGGTCGGCCGGATCGGCCAGTTCCTCGCCGGACTTGTGCGGGGGGTTGGCCGAGGGGATGAGCACCACCCGCCCGGCGCCGAGGTGCTCGGCCGCGGCCCGCGCGACGACCAGGTGTCCGATGTGGATCGGGTTGAACGTTCCGCCGAAGAGCACCACACCCTGGTTCGACATCCGGTCTGCCGCCTGTGCTCCCGCCCGCCGCGGGTCGGACACGCATCAACGACTATACCCCCCGGCTGCGATCCGCAACAGCGCTTCCCGGGGCGGGCAGTCACGGCCCGGCCGGTGCGTCCTCGTAGTCCACCACCAGGCCGCCGATCTGCGGGCGCGGCGCGACCCGGTCGAACAGCACACCGATCCGCTTCCAGCGCGGGCAGGGATCGCCGCATGCGGAAACCTCCCTTGCGGGGCGGTACTCCGCGAGCCGGTACTCGTGGGCGCTGCCGAACCAGAAGACCAGGAACCACCCGGACATCCGCTGGACGCGCCGGACCTCGCCGGCCTCGGGCGACAGCCACATGTAACCGGTCAGGTTGAACAACAGCACCCAGGGCATCTCGACCGTCAGATCCACGCGGACCCGCAGGCAGCCGCGGAACATGCCGGCCGGGCAGGTGATGTCCTCGATGCCCTCCAGCCGGGCGACCCGGCGGAGCGTCCCGGACGCCTGCGGACGCCCGAGGGCGTCGTAATAAGTCACCCCCGTGGTCGCTTCCGACGGCTCGCCCCACTGCAGGTCGGTCGGGATCGGAGCCAGAGCCTCGTCGAGCACAACGTAGATGTGCGGGGCGTAACGCCGCCCCCCGCCCCACCCGGCGGTGCCGGTCCGATCGGCCGCCGTCGGCTGCGTGGCCGGTTGAGCCAGGATGGCGGCGATGGACCGCAGCGGCCGCCATACGAGGATGCCTTCGGTCATGCGTTCGGGCAGGCCCCGCCGCACATAGGCGCCGACCGGCCGGCCCGGCTGCTCCGGCAGCTCCTGCCGTTCATAGATCCACCGACCGCAGCGGGAGGCGCGGAGGCTGTCGGCCAGAGTGGACGGTTCAGGGGGCGGCTCGATGCTGAGGTGTTCGGTCGCGGGCCTCCAGGCGCCGACGCAGCCGCAGGCCGCCAGCAGCGTCAACGACGTCAGGAAGATCGCGGCACACGCATGCGTCGGTCGCCTGTGGCTCATCGGCTCACGCATCCGACATCGCCCGGCGTGCCTGGCGCACGAAGGCCTCCATCAGGGCCCGATCCTTGCGCCCGGGAGCACCCTCGCGTTCGACGCCGGAGGACACGTCCACCGCCCAAGGCCGGACCTGGCGGACGGCCTCGGCCACGTTGTCGGGCGTCAGGCCCCCGGCAAGGATGATCGGCGGCCAGCCTTGCATGTGCCCGGCGGACTGCTCGGCGGCGATCATCGACCACGGCAGCGTCCGACCGGTGCCTCCCTCGCGCCCGGGGACCCAGGCATCGAGGACCACGGCCGCGGGCCTGAAGCCCCCCTCGGCTCCTACCAGCCGGCCGGCCTCCCGCAGGGTCTGGACGTCGCGCACCGCAACCACCGGGATCGGCCGCAGGCCGTCGCGGGCGAGAGCGGCCATGACGGCCGGGGTCAGGTCGCCGTAGAGCTGAACGTGCGAAACCCAGAACTCGCCCAGCAATTCCAGCAGGCTGTCGGGCACGCGGCCCTCCTCCAGCCGCACCAGAGCCACCGGCGTGACCAGCGGAGGCAGCGCTCCGAGCAGTTCGGCCGCCCGGGCCGGGTCGAGGCATCGAGGACCACCCACGAAATTGAAGCCGACGGCGTCCACGCCGGCCTCGGCGGCCGCCCGCAGGTCCTCCAGGCATGTGATTCCGCAGACCTTGATCCTCACGCCGTGCATCCTTTTGACAAGCCTGCCGCCGGGCCTACAATCCGCACTGACCCGACCGACCGCGTCAGCATACGAACCGGCCCGGGCCGTGCCAAGGCGAGGTCCCGGGCAGCCCGTCCTCGATGGTTCGTCGGCCGGCCGCTGCGGGCGAGGGAACGCGCGTGCAGGGCAGCTCCATCGACCGCCGAAATGCCGCACGCCCGTCAGGACCCGGCCCGCGCATCGTCGCGGCGCTGGTCGTCTTGGCCGCGGCACCGCTCACGGGCTGCGCCGCTGGAGGCCCAGGCGAGTCGACCGGCGACCGCTTCGGGCGGACGTATTACATCGACGGCGCGGGCAACTGGGGCTACGGCGTGGCCGACGTGTACAACGGCCTGCGGGCCGCCGGCTACCGGGGCAGCATCATCAACTACCGCTGGTCGCCGACCTTCAATCCGGCACTGGACCAGACCATCGGCCGGCCGGTCGCCCGGCAGAAAGGCGCGGAACTCGGCCGGGAGATCACCGCCTACCTCCAGCGCTACCCCGGCGTCCAGGTGAACATCATCTGCCTGTCGGCCGGCACGGGCGTGGGAGTCTGGGCCTGCGAGAACCTCACGCCGCCGGCGACGGTGCACAGCCTGGTGATGCTGGGCTCCAGCATCGCCTCGAACTACGACATGCGCAAGGCCCTGGCCAACATCTCCGGCGGCGTCTACGTCTATCACTCGCAGGCCGACGGCGTCCTCCAGGGACCGGTGCGCACGCTCGGCACGATCGACGGGCAGACAGGCGTGGACGCGGCAGGCCTGGTGGGCCTGCACCCGCCAGGCGGCGACCAGGGAAAAATCCACAACATCCGCTGGTCCCCACAATATGAGCGTTACGGCTGGACCGGGGCCCACACCGACGCCACCAGCGAGCCCTTCGTGCGCGTCGTCCTCTCCCGTCACATCCTGCCGCCGGCGGCACAGGCCCAGGCGGTCAGCGGCGGTCTGCCGACCCGCTCTCCGACCGGCGGTTGAGTTCCTGCCGGGCCATGATCTCCATCGTCCGGAGCCAATCCTTGTAGGTGTTGTGCCGGTTGACCTCGGCGACCGGCAGGGCCGCGTCGGTGTTGCCCTCCCAGCGGCGGCACAGGTAAGTCGGCTCGTAAATGCGCCCCAAGACGTAGGTGCGGGTGATCCGCAGCCCGGCGGCGTAGTCCTCCCCGTAGCTCACGTCCGGCAGCGGGTGGTCGCGGAGCACCGCGGTGTCGAAAGCCCGCGGGGCGCCCAATCCATTGACCCGCAACAGGTTGTTGTGCCCGTTCTCGGGCGTCCACTCGCGGTGATCGATCAGGCCGGGGGGCAGCTCGTTGAGCTGGAAATCCACGAGGCGATAAGAGCCGACGACCATCGCATAAGGTCCGCGCCGCAGCTCGGCCACGACTCTGGCCAGGGCATCGGGGCCGTCGTAGAGGTCGTCGGAGTCCAGTTGCACCGCATAGCGGCCGCAATGCGGCGAAAACACCGCCTCGTTCCAGCACCCGCCGATGCCCAGGTCCACGGCCTGCGGGACGATGTGCACCACGCGGCGGTCCCGGGCCGCAAGGTCCCGCAGGATCGCGGTGGTGCCGTCGGTGGAGTGGTTGTCGACCACGATCACGTTGAAGGCGAACGTCGCCCGCTGGCCGAGCACGCTGTTCACCGCGTCGGCGATGGTCTTTTCACGGTTGCGGACCGGAATCACCACGCTGGCCTCCACGGGAAAGGACTCGCGGCACGGCGGCGCAAGCTCGCGGCGGGGCGGCAGCCAGGCCCCGATGCGCTTCAGGTGAGCGGTAACCGCCTGCTCCATTTCGGCCTGTACGGCCGCGTTCCGCGGATCGACGTAGGCGAAGTGCTGGTCGTGGCCCGACGCCCCGGAGGCATCCGTGCAACAGAGGTATTCCGGGATGCGCACCACGGGGTGTTCCACGGATATCCGCAGCCGCAGGTCGTAGCGGCCGGCCCAGGCGAAATCGCCCAGCGGTCCCCAGGCATCCAGAACGCGCCGCACCGCCTGCATCGACACCATCTGCAGCGGACCGAAATCGAAGTCGCTGCGGATGCCGCCGAGCTGACAGTCGATGGCCGGATGCTCGGCCGTGCCCCAGGCCGTGCGGCGCCGATGGTCGGCATACACGATGCCCGCCCCGCTCTCGGTGGCGACATCGAGCATCCGCTGCAGGGCGTGCCGGCCAAGGGTCAGCGGCCGCTCGACATCGATGAACAGCGCGTGGCTGCCGCGCACGGCCTCCAACACCCGCCCGACGGCCTCGCTTCCGGCGGGCCGGTCGTGGCGAATCACCGCCGCCGGGCCCTCGACCCCCTGCCCGGGGGCGGCCAGCACCACGAACCCTTCGACCAGCGGAGACGTCTCCAGCTGCGCCATGAGCGCGTGGACAGGTTCGGCCATACCCTGCATCACCACCGTGAGACGACTCATGCTGATCCCTCTTGGGGCTGCCATCCGCCGGCCGGCCCGGCCGGCCCATGGTTCACGACGCCCCCCCCGCCCCGCCTTCGCGCAACTCGATCCCCAGGTCGGGGCGGGTGTTGGAGTGCTTGAACACGTTCTGAAACTGCAGCCTCACACGCGGACGACCGGGCGGCACGTCCGGCGGGATGATGAACCACACCCGGTCGGGCTGCTCTTCGTACACGTGCGGCAGCACGCGGTCGCCGAGGCGGACGCGGATGCTGTCGCGCAGGATCTGTCGTCGATCCCAGCCCCAGCTGCGGCGCTGGGCGAGCCCGTCCTGGAGCTCGACCTGCACCGAGCGGCTGCCGCCCGCGATCACCACGCCGTCGGCCGGAGCGACAAGTCGCGCCCGCGGCAGACCGCCGTAGGCGTACCGCGCCAGGCCGGCGAACAGGGCCCGGGCCTCGCGGCGATTATACACGGGATCGGCCAGTCTCCGCTCCTCGTCGGGGTTCGAATGGAACGAAGCCTCGGTCAGCACCGCCGGCACCCGGGCATGCCGCAGCACCGCAAAGCCCGTGCGGGCGATCAGCTCGTCGCTGAGCACCGGGCAACCGAGCGTCTGGGGCAGATCCAGGGCGTCGATCAGCGCCACGGCCAGGTGTCGCGCGACATCCAGGCTCGCGGGGTTGTCGTCCACGTCGCCGTGATACCAGACGCTGGCGAAGTTCGCGTCGGGATTGGTGGCGCTGGCGTTGTGGTGGATGGAGAGCAGCAGGTCGCAGTCGTTGCGGTTGGCCACCTCGGCCCGCAAACGCAGATCCTCGGCCCCGGCGTCTGACAGCGCGGTGTCGTTTTCACGCGTCATGAACACCGCCGCCCCGGCCTCCGTCAGCATCTCGCGCAGCATCAGGGCCACCCGCAAATTGACCTCGGCCTCGCGCAGGCCCGTGGGTCCGCGCTTGTAACCCGGGCGGTCGGCGTCGCCTCCGTGCCCGGGATCCAGGCAGATCCGCATACCGGCCAGATAGCGGGCGTAGGCCGCCGCGGGCCCGGCCTCCAGCGAAGCCGCCGGCCGGGTGGCCGGAGCCGCCGGCGGCGGCGCGGATCGGCGGCAGCCCGAGACCGCCCAGAACGTCGGTGCGAGGAACAACAACCTTCGCCGCGTGATCCGCCCCACCGCCGTCATGCCCCCTCTCGCTCGGTCGGTGTCGAACTGACCGGACGCCGGGCGGGCCGTGCCAGTGCATAACCGAAGACGAACGCCACCGTCGATCCGATCGGCACGAACCACGGCCAGGCGACCGTGACGTAGTGCCTCGTTCCCCTGATCGGATCCTCGCGGACGTCGAACCAGCCCCGGTAGCTCAACCACAGCATCAGCACCAGCCCCGCAACCAGCAGAACGGTCTGCAGCAGGTTCCGGACGCCTCGACCGGGGTCCGGTCCGCCCCCGATGCGTTCGCGGGCCAGCATCCACAGCCAGCCGGCCAGGATCAGGCCCGCGCCCACCCAGCAGACCGCATGAGCCCAGGACTCGTGCCAGACCAGGGCGAAGACCGTCAGTACCGACAGCGGCGCCGACCAGAGGAACCCGCGGTCGTCGATGTTCAGCCGCAGAAAGGCCAGGAGGAACCCGGCCAGCAGGGCTCCGCCGGTGTAGCCGGCCATGGCCAGGGCCAGATTCAGAATCTCGGGGAACTTTCCGCTGGCCGCCTCGGCCACCTGGGCCATCGCGCAGAGGATCGCACCCCACAGGACCACCAGCACCCGCGAGAGCAGAACCAGGCGGCGCTGCTCGGCCGGATCGTCCAGCGGGTCACCCGCGCCGCCGGTCCGGCGGCGCCGTCGCCACGGCAGGTAGAAAGCCGAAATCGTCGTCTGACTGTAGGCCGCCACCACCGACACCAGCGTCGACAGGGCGGCCGCGAAGATGCCCGCAATGACCAGCCCGGTGACGCCGGCCGGCAGCTCGCGGAGGATGAAGATCGGAAAGATCAGATCCGGTTTCCCGGCGACCCTGGCGGCCAGATCGTCCGGAAGCTCAAAGACCCGGTAGAACGCGTACAGCCCGACGCCCACGAAACACATCATCACCGTGACGACCTGACCGGCGGTGCTGCTGATGATCGCCAGCCGGGCCTCGCGGGGCCCGCGGCAGCAGAACATCCGCTGGGCCATCATCTGGTCGGTGCCGTATGCGTAGAGCCCTCCCCAGGTGGTTGCGAAAACGGCCGTCCAGAAGGTGTATTGCCTGGCCGGGCTCCAGTCGAAATCGAAGAAGGTGAACCGCCCCCAGGGCCCGGCGTCCCTGGCCGCCCAGCCGGCCTGGATCATGTAGCTCACGCCCTCCAGCGGGCTGCCCGGCAGCCGGATGATGATCGCCAGCAGCGCCGCCAGTGCCCCGAACACGAACACCAGAAACAGAATCACGTCCGTCCAGATGACCGTGGTGATGCCCCCGATCCACGCCCAGCCCACGGCGATGACCCCCACCAGGTAGATCGACCAGCTGAGCGTGGACACGCCGGTGGCCGCGGCCAGACGCCCGAACAGCGGCTCGCCCACGATCAGATCCAGGATCAGGGCGGTGAGGTAGACGCGGGCTCCCTGGGCCAGGGCCCCGCCGAAGATGAACAGCACCGTGGTCAGCGTGCGCACCCGCTCGCCCAGGGCCCCGGCCATGTAGTCATACGGGCTGTAGATCTCGCGGCGGTAGTAGGCGGGCACGAAGACGCATCCGACGATCACCCGGGCCAGCACGTTGCCCAGCAGGCACAGCTGCAGGTACTTGAAATTGCCCTCCAGCCCGCCGGCGAACACGATCGCCGGCACCCCGACGAAAGTGACGGCACTGATCTCGGTGGCGATGGTCGATCCGCTGACGGCGTACCAGGGAAGCTTGCGGCCGCCCAGGAAAAAATCGCGAATCGTCGCCTGCCGGCCGGCCATGGCGGCGCCGATGGCGGTGGTGGCCGCCAGGTAACCGGCCAGCACCGCCCAGTCGATCCAGGTGAACCGGCCCTGCAGGCTTTCAGCCAGGATGTCCAAGGCGGCGGCTCCGGCAACAAGAGCTCGGGATCGACGCGGCTGCGGAGAAAACCCGGACGCGACGGGCTCATGTTACGCAAGCCCCGCAAGGGCGGCAAGACCCGACGGGCCCGGCGGTTGCGCGGCCCCGCCGGACGGGCGGGCCGTGGATGTCGCGCGATATCCGCGGTCCGAAAAAACGCGACGGCAGACGCCTTTTCAGCGGATCCCGCGTTGATCCCGCCTTCATCCAGACGATAGAATTATGGCACAGGTTTCCAGGGGGGTGAACGCACCTCGGTCGGTCCGGACAACGGACCGACAGGCAGCACCGGCACACGGGCGACGGCAGACGACGACCGGACCGCGCGTCCGCGTTGAGCACCCTGGCCGTCAGGCAGGAGCAGATGATGACCCCAGCGTCGAATGGACTGCGGTGGACCGTCTGTACGGCCCTGGTCACGGGAATCACCTGGATTTCGGCGACCCGGGCCGACGAGTACCGCGCGTTCTGGGTGGACGCCTGGGGCACCGGCTTCCTCAGCCAGAGCCAGGTGGACACGCTGCTGGGCGTGCCGGGCAACGCCTCCAGCAAGGGACAGATCCGCAACGCCAACTGCAACGCGGTCTTCGTGCAGGTCCGCCGCCGGGCCGACGTGTGTTATCCCTCGGCCATGGGCGAGCCCTACTTCAGCGGCCTGAGCCCCTCGAACTTCAACGCCCTTCAGGCCATGATCAACGCCGCCCACGACACCACCGGCGGCAAGCAGCGCATCGAGGTGCACGCCTGGATCGTGACCTTCGCCACCGCCAGCAGCAGCGGTACCTCGCCGGTGTACTACCTGCACAACGACCCCGCCGACCCGGCCAACTACTGGGTCACGCTCGACGACGCCGGCAACGAGACCGCCGACAAGGCCTTCGACCCCGGGCACCCCGGCTGCCTGCAGTACATCCACGACGTGTGCATGGACCTGGTCCAGAACTTCGACATCGACGGCCTGCACTACGACTATATCCGCTTCACCGGCTACGACCAGGGCTACAACCCCACAAGCGTCGCGCGCTACAACACCCGCCACGGCCTGACGGGCCAGCCGTCCCCCACCAGCGAGCTGTTCAAGCAGTGGCGGCGCGACCAGATCACCTCCCTGGTGCGCAAGGTCTATGCCGACACCCAGGCCGTCAAGCCGCACGTGAAGATCTCCGGCGCTTTCGTCACCTGGAACCCCTCGCCCACCGCCTCGACCCGGACGGCCTTCCAGGGCACCCGCCCGTACTACGACGTCTACAGCGACTGGGACGCCTGGATGCAGGAGGGCATCATCGATATCGCCGTACCCATGACCTACTACAACTGGGCCTCGCTGCCCAACGACTACGTGCGCTGGATGAACTTCGAGAAGGACCGAAAGTTCAACCGCTTCATGGTCATCGGGCCGGGCATCTACTTGAACTCGCTGACCAACGCCATCAACGAGATCCTCATGACCCGCGACCCCTCGCCGGCCGGCAACTACGCCAACGGCTTCTGCGGCTACTCCTATCGCGTGCCCTACAGCGGCGGAACCTGGTCGAGCTTCTCCCCGCAGCTGGTCGCCCATGTGACGCCGACACCCGACAACATCCCGGTCATGCCCTGGAAGGCGTCGCCCACAAAAGGGCATATTAAAGGCACCGTCACCTACCACCCGGGCACCACGCCGGCCGACCACGCCGTCGTGACCCTGACCGGCCCCGAAAACCGCAGCATGTACGTCGACGGCACGGGCTTCTACGCCTTCATCGACCTGACGCCGGGAACCTACACCGTCACCGCCTCCAAGGCCGGCTATGCCGACGCCGTCGGCACGGTCACCGTCGCCCTGGGCCAGGTGACCGGCAACATGTTCACCCGCAACCTCGCCCTGGGCAGCACCGCCCCGCCGTCGATCTTCAACCTCCAGGCGACCAACGTGACCCAGGACGCCGCGACCATCATCTGGAACACCGACCAGGCCTCGACCTCGCAGGTCGAGTACGGCACCACGCCCTCGTACGGCCAGTCCACGCCGGTCGACCCCGCCCTGGTCACCGGCCACACCGTCACGCTCAGCGGACTGACCCCCGGAACCCTCTACCACTGCCGGGCCCGTTCCACCAACGCCAACGGCACCGGCATGTCCGAAGACTTCACCTTCTCGACCGACGGACCCCCGGTGATCTCCAACGTGCAGGTCGCCCAGGTCACCGCCTCCTCGGCCACGATCACCTGGACCACCAGCGCCAGGGCCGACGGCATGGTCCGCTACGGCACCACACCGGCCTATGGAAGCCAGACGCCCGTGGACCCCGCCCTGGTCAACAATCATTCGGTAGTCGTCACCGGCCTGTCGCCGGCCACGCTCTACCACTTCCAGGCGGTCTCGGCCAACAGCTACGGCTCCGACGAGTCCGCCGACGGCACTTTCACCACCCTGGACATGGCCTCGGAGATCCTGATCGACAACACCGACCCGGGATGGTCCAATACCTCCGTCCCGCCCAACACCTGGAGCGTCGGCAGCAGCTCCTCGGTGCCCAGGATCGGAACTAACTATCTTTACGGCTACGGCGTCAGCAGTACGCAGGAGGCCGACGCCACCCGATCCTGCCGCTGGACACCGAACATCCCCGACTGGGGCCTCTACGACGTGTACGTGTACTATCAGATCGGCAGCAACCGCACCTCCGCGGCACCCTACAAGGTCGTGCACCACGGCGGGCAGGTCGTCAGCATCCAGAACCAGTACTCCTCGACCCCCAACCAGGGCGGGTGGTTCCTGATCGGCCAGGACCTGCTGTTCGCCCCCGGAACCGGCGGCTACGTCCAGGTGTCCAACAACACCGGTCAGACGGACCGCTTCGTCAGCGCGGACGCGGCCCGCTTCGTCTACAAGGGGCCCGAGCCCAGCCCGCCGAGCACGCCGGTGGTCACCGACGACGGGACGCTGTCGGTCAGCCGCTCCACGCTGAATGCCGCCTGGTCGGCCGAGGACCCCGAGAGCGGCATCCGCGGCTATGAGTACCGCGTGGTCGAACAGGGCGGGCCGGTGATCCGCGACTGGACCGACGTCGGCCCGGCCACGTCCGTCCATGCCACCGCGCTGCCGCTGCTGCTGGGTCGGACGTATGTGTTCGAGGTCCGGGCCACCAACCATGTCGGCGGCGTCAGCGAGGTCGGGGCCTCCGACGGCATCGCGGTGTTCACCTACGACACCGACAACGATGGCCGGGTGAACGGCAACGACTTCGGCGCGTTCCAGGCCTGTCTCACGGGCTCCGGCCTGCCCTACCCCACCGGCGGGCCGGTGGCGTGCGACCGCTTCGACGAAGACCTCGACGGCGACGTGGACCAGCGCGATTTCGGCCCGTTCCAGCGATGTCTGTCGGGAATGGAATTCTACGATCTGCGCTGCGCGGACTGAACTGCGCCCCGGCCCCTGGCGGCAAAAGGCGAGCCTCGATGCCGCTCACGCCCCGGCCAGGCTCTCCACGGCCGCGGCCAGGCCCGCCCCGGGCGGAAAGGCGTGGCGCATCTCGGCCAGCACCAGCTCCAGGGCCCCGATCAGGCCCAGCGCGTCCACCTCGTCCACATAGCCCATGTGGTTGACGCGGAATACCCGCCCCTTGAGCTGATCCTGACCGCCGGCCACAACGATGCCGAATCGTTCGCGCAGCCGCCGGCGAAGGGCGGTTTCATCAAACCCCTCGGGCACCATGACGGCGGTCAGCGAGTCGGCCGGATCACGGGCGAAGACCCGCAGATTCATGGCCTGCACCGCGGCACGCGTCGCCCGGGCCAGACACGCGGTCCTGGACCAGACTCTTTCGATGCCCTCGGCCCGGATCAGCTCCAGGGCCGCCCTCAGACCCATCATCAGCGTGATCGCCGGCGTGTAGGGCGAGTCGTCGGTGGCCAGGGCCTTGCGGTAGGCCTTGAGGCACAGATACAGCGACGTCGAACTGAACGACTCGATCCGTTCCCAGGCCCGCGGGCTCACCGCCACGATCCCCAGCCCCGGCGGCGTCATCAGGGCCTTCTGCGAGCCGGTGACCGCGACGTCCACGCCCCACTCGTCCATTTTCACCGGCAGGGCCCCCACGCTGGTGATGCCGTCCACCACCAGCACCGCGCCGCGGGAGCGGGTAACCGCCGCGATCCCCTCCAGATCGCTGACCGCCGCCGTGCTGGTCTCGCTGTGCGTCACGATGACCGTGTCGATGGCCGGATCGCGGCGCAGGTGCTCCTCGACCATGGCCGCCTTGGCCCCCGTGCCCCACTCCAGCTCGCAGACCACGTGGGCGATGCCGTAAACGGCGCAAACCTTGGCCCAGCGCCGGCCGAACTTGCCGCCGTCGAAGACCAGAGCCTTGTTGCCCGGCCCGCCGACGCCCACGATGGCCGCCTCCATCGCCGCCGTGCCGCTGCCGGTGATCACCAGACAGTCGCCGGACGTCCCGAAGACGTACCGCAGCTGGTCGGTCACCTCCCGAAAGATCCGGCGGTGCTCGGCCGTGCGGTGATGGTGCATCGGGCCGGCCATGGCCGCCAGCACCTGCGGCGGCACCATCGTCGGTCCGGGGGTCATGAGCCGCAGCTTGTCCACGCGGTCATCCCTCCCGAGGGTTGAAGTTCACCCCGACCTCGTCGCGCCGGCAACGCCCGGCTCCAGAACCCGTTTGCGGACCTCGCCGGGCCGGTCGCTTGACAGGGCCGGAGGCCGGAACGACATTGTAAACCCCGGAGTCGCGTCGCGCAACCCCGGCGCACGGAGACGCGGGGACGGAAAACCCCGGCGCGGCTTGTCGCAACGCCGGGGCATGGCTGACTGACGAGCGGCGAACTCATGCTTCGCGGTTCCCGCTTCGGATTTCTCCATTTCCCGTTTCCCCCGGTTGCGGAATGCAACTGCCGGCAAACCCCGAGCGCCGGCGACGGGCGTAACGCCGGGTGCTATTGGCCCCGCCCGGGAGAAAGCCACCGGTCGTGCCGGAACAGGAAATCACGCCAGCCTCCCCCGACCGGAGCCAGAGCCGCCCGCGCGAATCGGCCCGGCGCGAGCAGGCCTGCGCCCGGCTGCGGCTGATGCTGCTCCTGCGCCAGCCCCCGCAGGGCCGACGTCTCCGGGAGGCAGAGTGGTCCGACCGGCTCCAGGTCAACCGCACCGCTCTGCGCGAGGCCTTCGCCCGCCTGGAGGCCGAGGGGCTTATCGAGAAGGGACCGGTCACCGGCTACTTCATCCCCTCTTTCGGCGAACGGGAACGGCTTGAAACCATCGAAACCCGCGTAATGCTCGAATGCGGAGCCGTCGAACGCATCTGCCGACACGGTTTGAATACCCCCGAGAACCTGCAGAACCTGCACCAGACCTGCGACCAGCTTGAGCGGCTCCTGGCCGAGCGCCTGGCACTGGGCGTCGCCGAGATGGATCGGCGCTTTCACGATCTGCTGGTCGCCACCGCCCGCAGCCGGCGGATCTCGATGCTGTATCTGCGCGTCACCCTGCCATTGATCTCCACGACAGTCATCGAGGCCCAGGCCTGGACCGCCCAGGTCGCCCGAGCGGTCTCCGAACACCGCCAGATCCTCTCGGCCATGGCCGCCGGCGATGTAGCCTCGGCCCGGTCGGTACTGGAAGGACACCTCCGCGACCTCGCCGTGATTCCCCTGTTTGCCACCTGAAACCTGCGAAAGGATGACCCCACCATGAACCCAGCCAGTTCGGTTACGCGAAGACGTTTTCTGGCCGCCTCCGTCTGTGCAGCCGGCGCCGCCGTTCAAGCCGCCAGGGCCCGGGCCCAGACCACAGCGCCCTCGTCACAAGCTCTCGGGGCCGGCGACCGGCTGCGCGTGGGCATCGTCGGCTGCGGCGGAATGGCCGAGGCACACCTCGGGGCCCTGCTGCAGATGGGCGAGGCCCAGAACGTCGCGGTCACGGCCGTGGCCGACGTCTATGAAACCAGGGCCCGTCGATTCGCCGAGCGGGTGGCCGCCGCCGGCGGGCAGGCCCGGGTCTTCTCCGACCATCGCTCACTGGTCGAGTCGAAAGACCTGGATTACGTCGTGGTCGCCACGCCGGAACACAGCCACCACCTCGTCACCCTGGATGCCCTGACCGCCGGAAAGCACGTCTACTGCGAGAAGCCGCTGACCCATACCATCCAGGAGGCCCAGGAGGTCCTTGAGGCCGTGCGCAAGACCGGCCTGAAGCTGCAGGTCGGCGTCCAGGGCATGAGCGACGACAGCTACGCCCGGGCCTGCGAGGCGATCCGCGCCGGCCGCATCGGCCCGGTGGTCGCCGCCCAGATCGAGTACGCCCGTCACTATGAGCGCGTTCCCGGGGCCATGCGATCCGGCATCGACCCCCGGAGCCCCAAGCCGCCCGACCTGGACTGGGAAACCTGGCTGAAACCGGCTCCCCCTCGCCCCTGGGACCCGCGGCGATACCGGGACTGGCGATGCTACCGCGACTACAGCGGCGGGATCGCCTCGGACCTTTTCATCCACCGCCTGACCCGGCTGATGAAAGCCCTGGGGTTCACCTTCCCTCGACGCGTCGCCGGCATGGGCGGCATTCTCATCTGGCCGGACGGCCGGGACCTGCCCGACAACTTTCAGATCCTTCTGGAGTATCCCCCCATCGAGGGCGTCTCGCCGGGGCTCACCGTGCATCTGCTGGGCACCATGTCCAACCATCACCGTTACGACCACTGCATCCGGGGGCAGGACGGCACGCTGGTTTTCAGCCCCCATCAGGGGTGGGACTTCGAGGGCTGGAAGATCCTCGATCCCGCCGGCCGCGAGGTCGAGCGCCACGTCCGCACCGGCGGCGAAGACGTCGGCCTGCACCACCGCAACCTCCAGGCCGCCATCCGCCATGACGCCCCCCTGAACTGCCCGGCGCAGCTAGGGCTTTACGGCGTGGCCGCGATGTGCATGGGCAACCAGTCGTGGTTCGACGGACGCATGTACGGGTGGGATGAGGCCTCGCAGAAGGCGGTCCCCATCGACCACCTGCCCCCTCTGGTCCCAGCCGATCCGGCAACGTGAGACACGGGGCCCGCTGCCACGCGCCGTGCCCCCCGGCATTTCGGACCGCCCCAGGCTTCCCTGGCCACGTGACGGCCTGGGCCCGGTTATCTGTGGCCCCGGAGGGACGCGCTCCGTCGCGTCCGCCGTCGCGCGGTCCGAATCCATCCTCCGGAGGGACGCGCTCCGTCGCGTCCCCGGTCCTCGGGGAAACATATCGCGGGCTTTCTCGTGTCCATTCCGGCGGCCCCGACAGAGCGGGGCCCTCCGATGAAACGCGCCGCGTCGCGCCGCGATCGGCGGCCCCCGGAGGGACGCGCTCCGTCGCGTCCGCCGTCACGCGGTCCGAATCCATCCTCCGGAGGGACGCGCTCCGTCGCGCCCCTTCGCCCGGCCCCCCCGAGCGACGCGTGGTCCCTGACTTGCCACGAACCCGGCTTCCCGACCAGCCATCAGCCGCCCTTGACGGACCGCCTCCTTGGCGGTCTAATAGTGCCTCGTGGACGCCGGTCAGCCGCGTCCCGACCGGAAAGGTGACACGAAAGCTTCCCCGGGGCCGTAGCTCAGTTGGGAGAGCGCTTGCATGGCATGCAAGAGGTCGTGAGTTCGAATCTCATCGGCTCCATTGACTGCAATTTCCTTTTCTTGCAAGGCTTACGAACACGGCCCGCGGCGCGAAGCGGCAGTAGACCCAGTACCTAAAGCCGGTAGAGCCACTCGCCTGAGCCAGGACGGCGGGCGACAGTAGCGTCCCGATCCACGACCCTGCAGGGACGTGCTCCCTCGCGTCCCCGTCTGCGGCCCCGCGAGGGACGCGATCCGTCGCGCCCCCGGTCCTGGGGGAAACATATCACGGGCTTTCTCGTGTCCATTCCGGCGGCCCCGACAGAGCGGGGCCCTCCGATGAAACGCACCGCGTCGCGCCGGGATCGGCGGCCCCCGGAGGGACGCGCTCCGTCGCGTCCGCCGTCGGGCTGTCCGAATCCATCTTCCGGAGGGACGCGCTCCGTCGCGCCCCCGGTCCTGGGGAAACATATCACGGGCTTTCTCGTGTCCATTCCGGCGGCCCCGACAGAGCGGGGCCCTCCTGGCGGACGCGCTGCGTCGCAGGGGGCGTCGGTCCTGAAGCCTTGCCTGCCGTGGGGCAATCGGCGGACCGAGCCGCGGCCGTCAGGATGCTGCAGGGGGGTCGGCATGAAGCATGCGCCCCTCGTCCAGGCAGGCGCAGAGGGCTTCGGCGACGCGGCGCAGGGCCGCCGGGGGCAAGGATGGTTGCCGCGGGGCGCCCGGGGGCAAGAATGCCGCTGCGGAGGGCTCGTGCAGTGGAGGATGCGGAGACTCGCCCGGCGAGTGATCCGCGCGCAGAACCGGCAAGGGATGTCCGTGCCGCCGCGACGGCGGATCTTGTCCGGTGATTCGCAGGATGCGCGTCGCCAAAGGGCCTTCCTCCAGCAGCACGGTCAGGGCCTCGCGGCAGTGGTCCAGCTCACCGGGCAGACGGCGCTCGGCCTGCTCGACGAGGTGGCGCCACAGCTGGCCGGCGGTGCAGACGGACACACCTGTAAGGCCGAAGGTCTTCAGGTACGCGGCGTTCCCGATCACCGCGTCCTCGCCGTCGCGGATGCAGGCCTCCAGCAGGTCGCCCAGCGGATCGACCGGCCAGGCCTGCAGCGCGGCCGGCGGGCACCAGGTTTCCTCGGCCAGGAGCCTGATGGCCGCGACGGTCGCGGCCGCGACGGCCAGATCGGCCGCCGGGCACTCCTGGACGTCCAGCACGCGGATCTCGATGGTGCGGCGCTCGAAACGGGCGATGGCTCCGCGGGCATTGGCCCACTCGCAGGCGAGGATGCCCTCCGGGTCGTACGGCGCGGTGTCGCGATAGATGGGCTCGAGGATGCGGGCGCGGTACTCCTCCTCGGTGAACACCGGCTCGGGAATGACCCGGCCGGTGATGCTGGGGATCCGCGCGCAGTTGGTCCTGTAGGCCACCAGGCGGCTGTCGCGCAGGCCGGTGATCCTGGCATCGACGATCGGCGACCCGGCGGCCAGGGCCGGCAGGATCGGCAGCACCAGCCGGACCGCCGCGTGCAGCCTGCCGAAGCCGGCGTCGTCGCGGAACGGCAGGTTGACATGCATGCTCTGCAGGTTCGACCAGCCGTGGCCGCGGCAGCCGAAGATGGCGTCGAAGGTCCGGTAGATCTCGCCGCCGCCATGCGGCCAGAGGCGGGTTTCGGTCGCCGGATCCATCCAGGGGTGCATCGGCCCGGGCATCAGCCGGGCGCCCGACGGGGCCAGCAGCTCGTTGATCCGCCGCACGTCGCGCTGGAATGCCTCGGCCAGACCGGCCAGGCGCGGCGCCGGGGCGGCGGTCTTGAGCTCGATGACGTGGGCGACCAGCTCGTTGGACCAGGCGGTGTCGTCGAAGACCGCGTCGCCGGCGCCGGGCCCCGCGACCGCCTCCAGCACCCGGTCGCACAGCGGACGCACGTCCAGGCCTTCGGCATCGACGATCATGTATTCCAGCTCGATGCCGAAGGCCTCGAACAACCCCGGGCTGGACGGCGCGTCAGGCACCTGGCGCAGCTCCCTCGCGGAGACGCTCGATGCGGCGGATGAACGAGCCGATGATCCGCTCATAGAGCTCGTCCTTGAGCACCGCGTCCTCGCATCCGGCGTCGATGTTGGGGTTGTCGTTGACTTCCATGACATAGGCGGCGTCGCCGACGAGCTTGAGATCCACGCCGTAGAGCCCGTCGCCGATGTGCCGGGCGGCCCGGACGGCGGTGGCGATGACGCGCTTGGGGGCCTCCTCCAGCGGCACGGCCTCGGTCTTGCCGTAGCGGTGGCGGCCGTCGGCCTGCTGATTGACGATCTGCCAGTGGTCGCGGGCCATGTGGTACTTGCACGCGTACAGCGGCTCGCCGTCGATCAGCCCGACGCGCCAGTCGAAGCTGGTGGGGATGTACTCCTGGGCGACCACGGCCTCGGACCGGTCCAGCAGGGCGTCGATGGCGTTGCGGTAGGCATGGTGGTCGGCGACCTTCACCACGCCCTGCGAAAACGCGCTGTCGGGCTGCTTGAGCACCAGCGGCAGGCCCAGCCGGTCGATGACCTCGTCGGCGTTGTCGCGCTGCACGATGATGGTGCGCGGCACGGGTACCTGGTGCAGGGTGAGCAGCTCGGCCAGGTAAACCTTGTTCGTGCAGCGGGCGATGGACAGGGGATCGTCGATGACCGCCATGCCCTCGGCGACCGCGCGGCGGGCGAAGCGGTAGGTGTAGTTGTTGACGAAGGTCGTGGTGCGGATGAAGAGGGCGTCGAACTCGGCGAGCCGCTCGTAGTCGTCGCGGATGATCAGCTCGGAGCCGAAGCCCAGGCGGTCCGCGGCACGGATGAAGCGCTTGAGGGCCGCCGCATCCGACGGCGGGTCGCGCTCCTCGGGGTCGTGCAGGATGGCCAGGTAATACCGCGGGGGCGAGGCCGTGTTGCCGGGCCGCTGCCGTCGGGCGAAGTACTCGGCCGCGGCCTCGATGACGAATGGACGGTGGTTGTCGGGAATCTCGCTGGCCGGAATCGGCCGGACGCCGCGCAGGTGCCAGCGGTCGTGCCGCCGGTCGAACTGGGCCCGCAGCAGCGGCGTGCGGAACCGGCCGAACAGGCGGCGTCCCAGGAGCTGGTCGCGCCTGGCCAGCGTGCGGCCGAAGTAGATGCTCAGCGTGAAGTGATCCGGGTGCACCGGCCGGAGGGTCTTCTGAATGAGCTCGTCGAGGTCCTCGGCGATGGCCCGCACCAGGGCGGAGGACTTCATGTCCTGGATGGTGACCACGTCGGGCTGGGGACGGTGCCCGCGCGCTTCGGCCAGCAGCGAGACGTAGTAGCCGCGGCTCTGGTAGCTGTAGGAGTTGCAGAGATTGAACAGCCGCGTGTTCGCCAGACGGTGGAACGCCGGGTCGGTCAGATAGCGCCGGGCCGAGACCACCTGCACGCCGGGGACGGAGAGCGGCCAGTCGTCAGGGTCGTTGAAGACCATCAGGATGGGCATGTCAGCGGCCTCGCCGGTTCGCGCCCGGCCGGATGACGATGAGCTTGGCGTCGTAGGTGACGATGCCCAGGGCGATGGCCCCGACCAGGCGATCCACATGCACCTCGTAATGATGGCTGGCCGGATAGGGCATGTGCAGATAGGGGTCGGCCAGGCTCGCCCGCCGCGTGACGGGGTCCAGGCCGTGTACGACGACGAAGTGCCCCACCGGCTCGCCGGCCGCGTCGTCGGGCTGGCAATCGCCGGGACGCTCGCGGCAGGCGGCGTAGAGCCATGTGGCGCTCAGGCCGGTAATCAGCGGCAGACCCTGCTGCAGGATGCCGCCCATCAGTTCGGCGGTGATGTCCTCCATGTGCAGATGCCCGCCGAGTTCGAGGAACTCCAGGTAGGCCCGCGAAGCCTGGTGGAGCTTGGGATCGCTCTTGGCCCGCATCTGGGCGAGGAGGCGCTCGCGGATCGGCGGGCCGTCCGGCGCGAACCAGGTCGGGTCGAAAAGCTGCAGATTGCAGGTATAAATGGTCGTGTCATACCCTCTCCGCAGGGCGTGCAGGCCGAGAAAGGACGCCAGGGTTCCGCCGCCCTCCAACTGAGGGATCTCGCGGATGACCTGCCTGACGTCGATGGGATCGCCGAAAAACCGATAAACCGCATGCAGGCACGACGGGCCGCAGGCGGTGTCGTCGGGCTGGGGGGTGATCTCGAAATCCAGGTACAAGCCCCGATCCTCGCCCATGGGGCGGGCCCGGCCGGCGCGCCGGACCGCCAGGCCGTGATCATATCATCGATCGGCGGCCCCGGCCTGCCGCCTCGAGCATCGCTTTACCGCACCAGCCGGGCGGCGGCCCAGTCGGCCTGGTCGCCGATGTCCAGTTCCTCCCCGGCATCGACGCGCAAAGTCAGGGCGCTGGCCCCCTCGATCGGAACGCGGATCGTCCGCGGGGGGTCCCGGCCGGTGACCGGGCCGCTACTGAAACGCTCCTGCCCGTCGACCAGCACGCGGAAGACCGCGTTCCCGCGGGGCGCGGCCGCGGCGTCGATGCCGATCACCGCGACCAGCAGTCGATAGGATCCAGCCAGGGCATAGTCGAGGCTCGCCGAGGCGTGCATGCCGATGCCGCGGTCGAAGGAAGCCTGGCCGATGCGGATCGGCCGGTTGGCCGTCGAGCGGTCGCGGCGGTAGGGCCATCGAGCCCCGCCCATCGGCTCGAACCGGTAGGCGACCGGTTCCAGATCGCTCAGCCAGGTCACCCGGGCGGAGGCGAAGGCGATCCGGGACAGCCGGGCCGGCTCGAGCCTGTGCCGCGATCCGTGGACCTCCAGCTCCAAGGCCTGCTGATCGCCCCCGACCAGCCGTCCGGCGAGCACCGAGCCGTCGATCAGCATGCAGCGGACCGGCGGCGCAGGCATGGGCGACGACCGGGCCGCGAAGACCACGGCGTAGGTACGTTCCGGGCGGAGCGGCGCGGTCTGCCCGCGCCAGGTGAACTCACCGCCGCCGGCGGCAAGGGTCTGGACCGTGCCCTTGAGCGTGCTGACCCGGCCGTCCTGGAAAAGCAGTACGACATCCTCGCCCGCGTCGCGCCGACGCAGCGCCTCCTCCAGAGCCTGCCGGGCGACCTCTGCCCGCGGATCACCGAACCGCACGGCAGCGAGATCTTCGCGATGCAGCTCGAAACGTCCGGCGGTCGAATCCACCACCAGGCCGGGCCCGGGCGCATCGACCATCCGTCCTTCAAGACGGCCGCCATCGTCGAGCCATACGGTCACGAAACCTTCGGGAGGGTCTCGGCCGATCGAGCCGGCATCCGGGGCCGTGGCGGATGCCGACGCCGTGAACCGCAACAGCAGCAGCTCGTCCGAAGGCAGGAGGCGATCCCCCTCCTCGCCGGTCACGCGAACGTGCACCGCGTCGCCTCCGGCCCGCACCCCAGCGAAGGTGCCGCGGACGCCGGTGCCGTCGATCAACTCGGCCTCCACCGCCGCCGCGTGAGCGGCCGGGCACAGGCCCAGCAGCAGACCGGCTGCGATGAGCCCCCCTCGACGCATCGAAGAACCTCTGATGCAGGGTCTGCTCATGCAACCTCACTCCGTGGCCAGCCGGCGATAGTACTGTTCCACCAGCGAGCGGTAACGACCGGGAAAGGCCTGGTTGAGCGACTGCAGGATGCGGTCGCGTTCCTCCGGACGCATGCGGCCCCACATCTCGCCGGGCCGGGCATCAGCGGCGTCGCGCAACCGACCGGCCTGGGCGGTGCCCTGCACCGCGCCGGAAGACTGCGCCGGACCCTGCGGCCGACCGGATGCCTGGACCCGGCCCGCCGAACACGCCGGGCAGCCCCGGCCCCGACACTGCGGGCAGGCGCCGGGCTGAGGCCGGTCGCCCTGCTGCTGCTCGGCCTTCCGAATCAGGGCGTCGAGCATCTCCACGGCGCGTTGCTGTCTCTGGCGGGTCGAAACCCCCGTCTGCCCGGCTCCCAGCCCGCGCCCGGCCTCGGCCATGAGGTCCGCGACCTCGATCAGGGCGGTCGATGGCCGCCGCATGGCCTGCCGTACCGCCCCGGTCAGCAACTCCTGCGCATCGCGGGTAGCAGCGGACGGATCGGCGGCCGCGGCCGCACAGGCCGCGAGAAGAACGACTGTCGCGGCGCCGCCGGCCATGAGGCGCGGTCGAACGAGGGCGGCGGCATGCGGACCACGCCCCGGTCCCTTCGCAATGAACGGTGCATCAGGACTCACGGGCCCTCCAGAATTCCGGCCAACCGCCGCGTCGCCTCGGCCAGACGCGACTGGCGATCGGAGGCATCCCTGATCGCTTCGCCGCGGGCCTCGGCGGAGAGGTCCGCAGCCTCGTCAAGACCGGCGGTCAGCGTCAGCAGCTGCATCTGCGCCGCCCGCAGAAGCTTCAGTTCGGCCGCGGCGGGCAGCAGGCCCGACGATCCGCCCTGCGAATCGCCGGCCGGTTGCCGGTCGGACCGGTTTTCGTCGGCGACGGCGGCCGACATCTCGAGGCTTTCCAGGCAGTTTCGCAGGTTCTCCAGGATACGCTGTTGCAGGTTCAGTGTGGACCGGCCCAGCTCGGCGCGTTTCAGGCGAACGGCGGAGGCGGCCATGTCCGTCCGCACGGTGTCGAGCACCAGCGGCAGGGCCACCACGTCGTCCCGGTCGGCCAGCATGTCCAGCAACGCCCCGGCCTCGCCGGCGAGCCTGTCCTGGTTGCCGGCCAGTTCAGCCAAGCTCTGCCCGTCGGGCCGATGGCCGTTCTCAGTCGCGGAGCGATCCATTCTCGCGGTGGCGGCGTTGATTTCCGCCTGGCGGTCGGCCATGGCGCGGAGCCGCTGCAGGATGGCCTTGCGGAGCAGCTCGCTCAACTCCTGGTCAGCCGCCTCGAGCATCCCCCGGAGCCGGTCTGCGGCCTGCTCCAGGGCCCGGGCGGCGCGCTGCTGCGGGTCCAAGGCTTCGGCAGGCGAGGCTCGTTCCAGCTTTCCGGTGGCGTCGGCCATGTGGTCGGCGGCCTGTTTCAGTTCGTCGCCGGCCGGCGCGGCGTCGGGCGATGCGGGAGCGTGGGACGGCCAATCGGAGGTCCCGGCCACGGCCAAGGCTTCGGTCGAACGCTGCAGTTGTCGCTGCGCGTCGGCCAGACCGGTGCGGTCCGGCGCCGAGGCCGTCGGCGATCCGGAGGCCTGCTCGCGCGTACGCTGCGTCAGCTCACGCTGGCGGGCCAGCAAGGCCTGGACCTGCTGAAGCCTCTCGGCCAGGCGTCGGCGCTCGGCCTGACGTTCGGCTGCCGGGTCGGGTTCGCTCAGTAGCAGCTGGAGTACGAGCTCCACGGCTCTGGCGGCCTCTTCCTGGCGGTCTACGGCAACACTGAGGTCAGCCTGCTGCAGGGCCTGTGCCGCCTGGTCCATGACCCGGCGGATCAGCAGTTCCCGCGAGCGTCGCAGAGCATCTTCCAGCCGCCGGCGCTGATCGGGATCGACACCGGACTCGCGACGGGCGAGGCGGAAGAGGCGGTCCTCCAGCTGGTTCAGGCGTTCGCGGACCAGGACCTGCCGGGCGGCCAGGGCGTCGGCTTCGCCTGCCGGGGTCGCCCCGTCGGCCCGCGCGGTCGCCGCAATCCCGGCAAGCAACAGTACCGCCGCCGCCACGGACCGGGCTCCCGGCGACGGGACGGGTAAAGAGCCGCGCGTATATCCGCAGGGATGCGTCATGGTGTTTCCGGCCCCGACGGGCCGCGGGCCGGAGCATCGGCCGCATCGAGCCCGAGGATGTCGGTGCGGATCCGGCGTTCGACATCGGCCTTGAGTTCTTCCTGCATGCGCAGCACGTCGCGCAGCAGGATCACGGCCTCATTGTAGCTCTCCCAGTCTACCAGACCGGCCAGCACGGCCTTGAGTTCCTCCAGCACACGCTCCTGCGACCGTCGGACGTCGCGGTCCGCCCCGGCATCGCCAGGCCACCGCCGGATGTCGTCCGCGGCCTGGGGCATGGTCTGCCTGGCGAGCCGCGCCAGGGGCTCGACCACGCCGGTGCCCAACCGGCGCTCAGTCTCCGGCACGTCCAGGCGGTTGACCCGGAACTCGGCGAGCACCTGTTCGAACTGCTGCCGCAGGACCTCCACCCGGCGGGCGGCGTCGCGCTGACGGCGGACCAGGGCCTGCACGGCGCCGTCGTCCGGCGGCGCGGAGGCGGCGAATTCCCTGAGAAGCTCGTTGTACAGGTTCTCCTGGGCACGCAGCAGCCGCTCGAGGTCGTGGCGGTGCTCGGCCTGACGGCGGCCCAGGGCGGCCAGCACCTCCTCGCGGGTCGCCACGCGCAGTGTGACCACCGGCGACTCGCCGGTGTTGGGCCCGGCGACATCATCCAGGTCCGTGGCCACCGCCTTGAGCCGCAGGCGGTCGCCGGGCACCAACCCATGGGCATCGACGCGCCACTCCAGCGTCCGGCCCAGCGACCGCGTTCCGGCCGCCACATCCGCGAGAGGCTCGGTCACGAACGGGTCTTCCCGCCCATCACGAACCGCGGCGAAAGCCACCGCCGCCGATCCCAGCCCGTGGCGGTCGCTGAAAAAGAGCTCCAGCGGCAGCACGGCCGCCGGGGTGATCAGTTCGCCGGCCCCGCGCAGGCGAAGCCGGGCCTCGGGAGGCTCATCCGGCACCGGCCTGATCAACAGCCGCGGCGGGCCGGCCCGCGGGCCGGAGTTTTCCAGGCCGTGGGTGTCGCGCAGGATCACCTCGTAGGCGGTTTCGACCATCGGCCGGTCCCGCACCCGGTATGCGCCCTCCTCCAGACCGGCGTCAAGCGTCCGGACCTCGCCGGATAATGCCTCCCGGCAGGCCAGTCGCGCCAGGCTCAGCGGCCGGGCGCAGGTGAATGCAAACTCCACGCTGCTGCCCCGCAGGACCTCCGCCACCGTCTGGCCTTCGCGGAGTTCGTAGGGCTCCTGACCAGTATACGCCGGCGGAAGGATGCGCACGCCCAGCGATGCGGGCGACGGGCGATCCACTACCTGAACCGTAAACCATTCCGTGACCGCGTCGCCCCCGACGACACGGAACGACAGGTCGCCGGCAAGCCGCTCGAACGTGTGGGCGAAACGCAGCCGCTCTCGCCCGATGGCCGGCATCTGGGCCCGGCGGATCGTCCCCCCCTCGGGTCGATACTCGATGAACGCCTGCCGCGGCGGCTCCTGGCCGTGGTCCACCGCCGCCGTGATCGTCAGGTCGTCGTCCCGGGCCGCGATCAGGCGGCCGTCGACGAGGTTCTCGACCACCAGGCGGTTGCGCGTCGGCCAGGGCACGTCGCGCAGCAGCAGGTTGCGCTGCGCCCAGACCGCAACGGTCGCCGGGGCGGCCCATTGAGCGACCAGCCAAGCACCCACACAGCCGACGACAAGCAGTCCTTTCCGAACCGCCCGCTCGTGGGCCAGCAGATCGCCCAGCCGCAAGCTGCTCAAGGCCTGCGCGGCCTCGTCGCAGACCTGCCGGAACATCGCCGGCGAACCTCGTGCAGCGCAGGGAATCGCGTGCCGGGGCGCCGGGGACGTATCGCCGGCCTCGACGGCCGTGACCAGGCGGCTTTGCAGGCGCGGATGTCGCCGTTCCACCCCTACGGCCAAGTCCACCGGCCGGATTCGCCAGACCGGCAAGGAGACCACGCCCCTCCAGACCGCCACGGCGGCGATCGCCAGCACCGACATCAGCTGGACGACCCGCATGTCCCGGTCGAGCCGGAAGGTGCGATCGATCAGAAGGGTGGCGCCGGCCAGCAGCAGCAGGCTGCAGGCGACCAGCGCCAGCCCGTCCAGCAGCGCATAGAACCGCAGGCGCCGGCCCAGTCCGCGCAGGCAGCCGATGACCAAGGCGGCCGACGATTCTTCGGTTCGCGGCATCATGCTGCCCGGCCGGCGGGTTCCCGCCGCTCCCGTCAGAGCAGGTTCAGACGCTTGCGCAGCGACCATTCCACGCCCAGCAGGCCGACGATCAGGGCCAGAGCCCACCAGCGATCCCACAGCGGAACGATCGATCCCGGCACCACCGTGGAAGTACGCCGGGCGGGGATCAGGTCCGCCAGCCGGCCGGCCTCGTCGACTTCCAGATACTGCCCGCCGGCCGACTGCGAGGCCAGCAGCCGCAGGCTGGCCTTGTCCAGGGATACCTCGCGGAACTCGAGGTCCGGTTTCACGACCCGCACCTCGCCGCGCAGGGGTGGGCCGACCGCCGGCGGCGGCGGTTCCAGCCGGATCTCGTAGCGCCCGGCCTCGCCGGCCTGAAAGTGACCGCGGTACCAGCCCTCACGCCCGGGCTGGGCGGCCAGAGGCACGCTGATCGGGTCACGGCCCTCCCGACCGACGGCCGCCTGAAGCGCGGCCGGGGCCCCCGGCCCGGCGGAGTCGTCCGCCAACCGGGCCTCGATCACCACCGTTTCGCCCGCCTGATAACGGTCGCGCTCGGCACGAACCATGCCCCGGCGGTCTTCCCCCGCCAGGCGACCTTCGACAAGGTGTCTCAGCAGCTGGATCCAGAAGCGGTTGAAGCAGTGGTCGCTCTGGCGGCGCCACCGCCAGGTGCCGTCGAACGCCAGGAAGCCGGTGCGGCCCGTGCCGGCGAACTGCGTGGCCAGAAGCACCGCCGGTCCGCGGGGCCCGCGGGTTCGCGGGTCCCCGCTCTCCAGCAGCAGCGTGGCCGCGGGCTTCAGCCGGTGCACCGGATAGTGCCAGTACACCCCCGGCAGGGACGACCAGATCCGCCGCGACTCCAGGGCGTCGTCCGACAGGGCCAGCACCGGGTGAGCCGCGGCGGGCGGAGGAATCGACGGCGGCCAGGCGGTCGGCTGGAAATGCCCCATCTCGTTGAGCAGCAGGTCGGATTCCCCGGCGTCGACCGCGACCGGCAGCACCTCCAGGATCGGCCGGACCTGCGGACTGCGGACGAAGGAAGGCGTATGTTTGACACCTGCGGCGTACAGCAGGCCGAGACCCGATCGGGCGACCAGGGCGGCGACGTCCGCCGCCCAGGCCTCGTCGATGCCGCCGGCGTCCGGGTCCATCAGCACCAGCGCATCGTAGGCCTCGAGTTCCTCGCAGCCTCGCGGGAGACGGTCGATCACCGTATCGCCGTCGCGCACCGCCTGCGTGTCGGCCGACTGCAGCCAGCAGCTGACGTTCACGGTCCTATCACGCTCGAGAAGCCTCAGCAGGTAGCGGAAATCCCAGCCGGGCGAACCCGCGAGGATCAGCACCCTCAGCTGGTTGTCATAGCCGCGGACGGTGAACTCGCGGGCATTGTCCTCAAGAAGGGTTTCGCCCTCCAGCGGCCGGGCCCGCACGGCCAGCTCGACGGGGCCGGCGGTCGACAGCCGGTGCCGGAACGTCGCCGAAGCCGGCTCGTCGGCGCCGGTTTCGACCTGTCGTTCGGCGACCACGCGCCAGGTGCCGTCCACGGCATTGCGCTCGGCGAGTTCGACGGTCACGGTCGCCTCGCCGGCGTGCTCGACCCGCAGGCGGGCCCGGATGGACACCGGATCGTCCACGAACGCCCCGCCGGGGGCCTCGACGCCGGCAATGGCGACGTTTCGCGGGGGCGACGGATCGCCGATGCCCACGGTCCAGACCCCGATCCGCTTCTCGCGGGCGTAGCGGGCCACCACGTCGACGGGCTCGCCGCGATTGAATCGTCCGTCGGAGAACACCACCACCGCGGCCACCGGCGTCGAGAGATCCGACTCCACCGCGGCCCGAATCGCCTGACCGATGTCCGTGGCCGGACCGTCCGCCGGACGTGAAGCTGCGGCCGGATCCGTCGCCGCAGGCTCCGCGGACCGCGCATCCTGCGCTTCAGGCCTCCGCGGCAGAAGGTCGTCGGCGAAATCGAACACCACCGGCGTGTTGGATTCCGCCAGCCGCCGCAACAACCCTGATTCCCCTCCGAACAGGATCGACTCGGCGATGCCGCGGCGCGTCAGTTCCGTCGGCTGCAGATCCGGCCGGTCCAGCGCCCTCCGCACGCGTCGTCCGGCCTCGGAGAGCCCCTGGCCGCCGGGACCGGCGTAGCGGTCGCAGAGCCCCATGCTGGCCGAGCGGTCGATCAGGACGATCGTGCGGGCATCTACGGAGCGGCGGACATAGGTCGCCAGCACCGGCTCCAGCCAGGCCAGGGCCAGCAGCCAGAGCACCAGGCAACGCAGCCCGGCCGGCAGGCGACGCGCGGCCGCAAAAGAGCCGGCCCGTTGTTCGGCCCGGTACAGCAGAACCACCGCGGCGGTCAGCAGGCCGAGGATCGCCAGGCCAGCCAGCGCCGTCCAGCCCTCCGGCAGACCGGCCAGTTCCAGCCGCGTCTCCAGGGTTACCGAGACCGCCAGCGGTCCGCAAGACGTCATGAGCGAATCCCCAGCAGCTCGCGCAGCCGCCCGACATGCCGCCGCCCGCCGAACCACCAGGCTGCGGCCTGCTCCATCATCAGCACGGCGACCAGCGCCGCCAGAACATGCCGCCACCACTCCCTGCGGATCGCCCGGTCGCCGGCATCGCCCGGCTCGTCGGCCGTGGCGAAACGCACGCTGATCCCCTCGAGCCCCGCGATCCCCGCAAGCACCGCGTCTCGGTCGGCCGGGCTCAGATCGCTCTCGTGCGGGTCGGGGTTCACGCCCACGACGCGTTTCTCCGTCGAGCCGGCGACGGTGGTCAACAGCAGTTCGTAGGGTCCCAGGGCCTGCGTCCCGCCCCATTGCAACGCCGGCCTTCCCGTCGCCTCGTCGGTGCGAATCCCCAGTGGCACGGCCGGTTCGGCCGGAAAGCCGGGCGTGCGCAGCATCGCCTCCGGGCGATACCGGGCCGGGTCAAGAACCAGCCGGATGGGCTCGCCCGCCAGAATCCGGCCCTGGTCGGCCGGTCGCCGGGCCAAGTGCGAGGCCAGCTCCATGGCTAGTACCACATACAACGGATGGTCGGCCAGCGTGTTCCACTCCTTGTCGGCCGAGGTGGTCACCAGGGCGACACGCCCGGCCCCGAAAGCCCGCTCGATCAGCAGCGGCGGGCCGTCCGGTTCGTCCAGGGCCAGCAGCGTCCGGGCCTGCTCCCCCGCGGGTGCGGAGGAAGTCGCCGTCGAGACAGGCGACGCGGCGACGGCTTCCGCCGGAACGGCGGTCATCCAGGCATGCACCAGCGGGCCGCTCAGCAGGGCGTCGCCGGACTCCAGCAGCCTGCGCGTGAGCGGATGCAGTCCATCGGCCACGCTCAGCCGCCGCCCGGGCCGGCCGTCCGACACGACCGCCGCCTCGCCCAGCCGGGCCGGCAACAGCCCCCGGCCCTCGCGGCCAAGCACGCGATTCCATGCGGCGACGTCCACCTGGTCGCCCGCGAAAAGTAGCAGCCCCCCCCCGCCGGCCACGAAGGCCTCCAGCCGGGCCGCGAGCTGCTCATCGAAGGCCGTCAGATTGGCGGCGATCACGAGGTGGTAGTCCGCAAAATCCAGGCTCTCAAACTCGCTCTCGCCGACCACCGTGACCTCATTCCCGCTGAATTGCGGGCCCTCCGGCCGCAGAGCCGTAGCCAGCAGAAAGACCTCGTCGTCATACGGGTCGCCGGCCGGCTCGCCGTCCGCCACCAGCACGCGCAGCGACGGCAGCACCTCCAGCCCGCGCACGGCCGCGTTGTCGGCGGCCAGTGCGTCCGGCGGAAGCTCGACGCCGACGGCTTCCCCCCCCGGGCGGGGCAGGATGATCTCGAAGGTCAGATCGACCGCCTGTCCCGGAGCCATGGACGGCAGCGGCTGCGGCGGAGCCACGGCATCGCCGACGTGGATCCGCATCGTGCCGGGAGCGGAAGATTGCATACCGCGGTTGGCGACGCGGGCGACCATCCGGGTTCCCACGCCCGCGACCGCGGGGGCCCCCTCCAGGCGGAGTTCCTCGACGCTGAGGTTCACTCGTGCCTCGCGCCCGACATCGACGAGCACGAGCGAGATCGGCGCCCCCGCCCGGGCGGCGTCCGCCAGTGGCGCCGCCGGCGCGGCCTCCGGCGGCCAGTCGATCCGGCGGAAGTCGCTGATCACGTGCACCAGGGCCGGGCGTCCGGAGCGGTCGCTCTCGATGAGGGCCTGCAGGGCCCGAAAAGCCGACGGGAAACGGGCCGGGAGATTCGACGGCCCCGCGTTGGCGAGCTGTTCGCCCAAGGCGGCGACGTCGAGCGACTCCAGCGGGACCGCGCGGCACAGCGGCTCGGACGGCGCGGAAGTCCGCATCACGGTGACGGGGTCCTGCGGAGCCTGTCGACGCCACCGGCGGAGGGTGTCTTCGGCGACCCGCGCGGCCAGATCAAAGACCGATCCGGCGTCGCGGTCCTCGGCGATCGTCCCGCCGCCGCCCGGCGGTTCCCCGACCCGAAGACCCATGCTCAGCGAGTCATCGATCAGCACGAAGCGCCGCGTCGGGCCGGCGCCGCCATCGAGGGCGCGGATCGCAGACGGCTCGGTGAACCACCGGGCGGTCATCAGACCGGCCAGCAGCACCGCCAGGCAGCGCAGGGTCAGCAGGATCAGCTCCTCGAAGCGCAGGCGGCGGCGGTTGCGGCCGGCGGCCTGAAGCAGGAAATCCATGGCCGCCCAACGCACGCGGCGAAGGCGGCGCCGGCTCAGCAGATGAATCAGGATCGGGACGCTCATGGCCAGCAGTCCCGCCCAGGCCAGTGCGGGCGAAACGAAAACAGCCAGGGGATCCGGCGGATTCATCGGAACGCGTCCGTGCAGGGCGGAACCTCGCAACGATGCACGAGTATACCCGCGCGGCCGGCCGGCGGAAGTGCGGCCGTCCGCGTTCCCGGCCCGGCGATCGGGTTGTCCTACAGCCCGCGTCCCGATGTCCGTGACCCCGACGGCGCCGGGCCCGTTTGGAGGGACGCGCTCCGTCGCGTCCGCTTCCCCGGCCGCCGAGGACAACTCGTGGTCGCCCGACCCGTCAGCGACACGCTCAGGGATGCGGTGCACGGGGCGTTGATTCAGCATGCCGGATCGGGTGTAATGAACGCTCTGTGCCGCCGTCCGCGGCCAGAGTGGACCAGAGTGGAGTTCTTCGGGCCATGGACCGCTTCGAATACCGCGACGGCGAGCTCTACTGCGAGAACGTCCCCGTCCGCGCGGTGGCCGAAGCCGTCGGCACGCCGACCTACGTTTACTCCGCGGCCACCTTCCGGGACCACTACGACCGCATGGCCGCGGCCTTCGCCGCGCTCGACCCGACGATCTGCTTCTCGGTCAAGAGCTGCCAGAACATCCATATTCTCCGCCTGCTCGTCGAGCGCGGAGCGGGCATGGACGTGGTCAGCGGCGGCGAGCTGTTCCGGGCGCTGCGGGCCGGGGCGGACCCGGCGCGGATCGTGTTCGCCGGCGTGGGCAAGACCGACGCCGAACTCCGCGAGGCGCTGCGCACCGGCATCGGGCTGTTCAACATCGAATCGGAGTCGGAGCTGGACAATCTCGCCGAGCTCGTCCGGTCGCTGGGGGGCACGGCCCGGGCCGCCCTGCGGATCAACCCCGACGTGGACCCCAGGACCCACCGCCACACCACCACCGGCAAGCGCGAGACCAAGTTCGGCGTTGATCTCGAGCGGGCCCGGCGGGTATTCGAGACCTTCGGCCGTCGGCTCGGCGTGACCCTCAGCGGAATCCACCTGCACATCGGCTCGCCGGTGAACACCGTCGAGCCCTACGTGGAAGCCGTCACCAAGACCCTCGGGCTGATCGACGAGCTGCGCGATGCCGGCTATCCCATCGACACGCTCGATATCGGCGGCGGCTTCGGCGCCCACTACGAGGGCGGCGAGGCACCCCCGGCGACCGCGTATGCCGCGGCGATCGTTCCGCTGCTGCGCGACCGGAGCCTGCGGCTGATCCTCGAGCCCGGCCGGTCGATCGCCGCCAACGCCGCGATCCTGCTGGCCCGGACAGTGCATGTGAAACAGGGCGGCGATAAGCAGTTCGTGATCGTGGACGGCTCGATGACCGAACTGATCCGCCCGGCGCTGTACGACGCCTACCATTTCGTATGGCCGGTCGTCCCCGGGCCCGAGGCGGTGCCTCCGGACCGCCGCCGCGACACCCGGCTGCCGGGCACGCGGAAGGTGGACGTCGTCGGCCCGGTCTGCGAAAGCGCCGACTACCTGGCCAGGGAGCGCCACCTGCCGCCGATGCGGCGCGGGGACCTGCTGGCGGTGTTCACCGCCGGGGCGTACGGGTTCGTCATGGCCAGCCATTACAACTCCCGGCCCAACGCGGCCGAGGTGCTCGTCGACGGGTCCGCCTTCCGCGTCATCCGGCGCCGGGAGACTTACCAGGATCTGGTGGCCGCCGAGCAGAACGACTTGTGAACCGGGCCGCAGGAGCCCTATGATCGCGGCGTCGGGGGGCCATCGGACCCGACGGGCGGGCAGCAGCGATGTTTGAAGGTCTCACCGAGCGATTCGGCAGCATCTTCCGGCAGATCCGCGGACGCGGGCGCATCACCGAGGCCAACGTGGCCGAGGCCATGCGCGACGTGCGCACCGCGCTGCTGGAGGCCGACGTCCACGTCCAGGTGGTCAAGCAGTTCTGCGACGAGGTCCTGGCCAAGGCCCTGGGCGCCAAGGTCATCGAGACGCTCCATCCCGAGCAGGTGCTGATCAAGATCGTCCACGACGAGCTGGTGCGGCTGATGGGACCGGTGGACGCCCGGATCCCCTACGTCACGCCGGGACCGACGGTCGTGATGCTCGCCGGCCTGCAGGGCTCGGGCAAGACGACCACCTGCGGCAAGCTCGCCCGCTACATGATCAACCGCGGCAAGCGGCCCCTGCTGGTCGCCGCGGACCTCAAACGCCCCGCGGCCATCGACCAGCTCGAGGTCATCGCCTCGCAGGTGGGCGCTCCCTGCTACACCGAACGCGGGCATGACAGCCCGGTCAAGGTCTGCCGCAACGGCGTCGCCCAGGCCCGCCGGACCGACCGGGACGTGGTCGTGCTGGACACCGCCGGACGACTGGCCATCGACGAGGAGCTCATGGCCGAGGTCGCTCAGATCGCCCAGGTCACCGCGCCGCACCAGATCTATCTGGTGATCGACGCGATGACCGGCCAGGACGCGGTCAACACCGCCCGGCGGTTCAACGAGCGGCTGGAACTGGACGGCCTGATCCTGACCAAGTTCGATTCAGACACCCGCGGCGGAGCGGCCCTGTCGGCCAAGACCATCACCGGCAAGCCGATCAAGTTCATCGGCATCGGCGAGAAGCTGGATGCCCTCGAGGAGTTCCACCCCGACCGCATCGCCGGCCGTATCCTGGGCATGGGCGACGTGGTCACGCTGGTCGAGAAGGCCCAGAAGCAGTACGACGCGAAGGAGGCCGCCCGCCTCGAACAGAAGATGGTCAAGGGCCTGGATCTCGAGGACTTCCTCGCTCAGATGCGCAAGATGAAGGCCATGGGGTCGATGAAGGACCTGATCAAGATGATCCCCGGGATGTCGGCCGAACTGGCCAATGCCGACGTCGACGAGGACGAGCTGGCCCGCTACGAGGCCATCATCCACTCCATGACCCCGCGCGAGCGGCGCCGACCGGAAATCATCGAGGCCTCGCGGCGGCGACGGATCGCCCGGGGCAGCGGCACCGACGTGAAGGACGTGTCCCAGCTGCTCAAGAGCTTCGCCCAGGTCCGCGACATGATGAAGGTCATGGGCCGGATGTCCCTGGCCGACCGCATGCGTTCCGTCGGGCAGATCGCCAAAATGGCCGCCAGCGGGGTCATGCCGCGTTTCAAGGCCTCCTCCACGGTCAAGAAGCGACGCGAAACCAAGGCCGACAAGCGCAAGCGTCGAAAAAAGCACCGCCGGTGAGCCGCTCGGGGGCTTCTCCAGAGGCTCCGGGAACCTCCTGCCCCACCCGCCGAACCGGCCCGGACCCGCCGTCGAAGCCGGGGAGAAGCGGTTGAACCCGTTTTTTCGGACCTTCCCGGATCAAGTCCCGCTGTTTTCCGGTCGATTCTCCGGGGGGACTCACCGCGCGCCGCCGCGTGTTCCGAGCCGCCCGATCTTCCCCGCCCGGCCTCGACGCCCGGCCCGCGGAGGACGGTCCCAGGGGCGCCGGGAGTCTTCGACGCCGGCAGAAACGATCCGCAGGGCAGGAAAACCCGTTGGGGGTGTTTGCCCGAGGCCGGAAATGAATCGTATGGTCCTTGCGGTCGAACAAGAGCGGGAGTTGCGGCGTCAACAATGGAATCGTCAGGGATGATGACTGAGCCGGAGAATCCCGTCCGGCGGGGAGGCTGGCGAGACGTCTTCGGCTCGCTGCAGTTCAAGGCCTCGCTGCTGTTTACGGTCTCGACGCTGGTCATCACCGGCGCCGGCGTGGCGGTCACGCTGCGAACCACCGCCCTGCGGCTATACGGCAACGAATTACGCTGGGCACGGGACTGGGCGGTTTCTCAGGCGACCGCCGCGGCCGCCGCCGTGGCCGAGCCGGACCTCTCCGGCCTGGTGGGGCATGTCAACGATCTGATCCGCTCCCAGCGTGTGGCGTACGCGGTGTTCACCGACCCCACCGGGCACGTCCTGGCGGCCGGCGAAGCCTCGGCCGGACTGCTGGACGAGGTGCTAGCCGAAGGCCGCTCGAAAATGGCGATCGAAAACCCCGGTCGTCCGGCCCTGCGGACCCTCGCCGGCGGCCGCGGACCGGTATGCATCGACGTCACCGTGCCGGTCTTCAGCCCCCAGTCCGCCGGACGCGACCCGGCCCGGGCCAGCATCCGCGGCTACCTGCGACTGGCCACCGACGTGTCCGACATCCGAGCCAATCTCGATCAGGTGGCCGACTACCTCACCCGGGCGATCATCCTGCTGCTGCTGCTGGTCGTGCCCCTGAGCCTGCTGGTCGTCCGCCGGGTGGTCGCGCCGCTCAACGAACTGGCCCGCACCGCCCGGGCCCTGGCCGAGGGCAGCATGGAGGCCCGCGCGAAGGTGGTCTCGCGCGACGAGATCGGCGATCTGGCCCGGGCCTTCAACGACATGGCCGACCGGCTCTCGCAGTCGCGGTACGAGCTGCTGAAGCTCAACGCCGAGCTGGAGCGCCGCGTCCAGGAGCGCACCCGGGATCTCGAGCAGCTCGCGGCCCGGGATCCGCTGACCTGCGTCTATAACCGCCGCTACTTCACCGAGGTCATCGCCCGGGAGTTCGCGGCCGCGGAACGCTACGACTCGGACCTGACCTGCATGATGTTCGACCTGGACCGCTTCAAGGAGATCAACGACCGGTTCGGTCACCGCAAGGGCGACGAGGTCCTCCTGACCGCCGCGAACGTGATCGCCGGCGAACTGCGCGACGCCGACGTGGCCGCGCGGTTCGGCGGGGACGAGTTCGTGGTCCTGCTGCCGCAGACCTCCGCCCCCGCCGCAGCCGCCCTAGCCCGCCGGATCACCGCCCGTTTCACCGAGGAACTCGCCCGGCTGGGACCGGAGCTTCCGGCCACGCTGAGCATCGGCATCGCCAGCCTTCGCACCACCCACGCGGCCACCGCCGAGGCCCTGATCCACGAGGCCGACGTGGCCCTGTACGCAGCCAAGCAGGCCGGCCGGAACAAGACCGTCTTCGCCGCGGCCTCGACCGGCTGAGCTCTTCCGGCAACCTCCCCCGGCCGCCGAAGGACGCGCTCCGGCGCGTCCCCTTCCGCCCGGCGGGACGCCGTCCCTCGCGTCCGCGATGGCGGACCTGATCGCCTCCATTCTTCACGGACCTGACGGAGCGGGCCCTCCAGACGCCCGGGGGGCGAAAATGCTCTCCAGACCCGCAGGGGCCATTCGTGACCGCCCGGGGTGACTTTCAGGCGCCTGACCTGTCACGACCCGACTTCCCCCGCCGCCGGTCCGAGGCTACTCACCGTCGGCCGGACCGGTTATCATGCCCCGACCGGAGCGTCGGGAGCCGCTTTCGCGCCGGGTGCCCGGCAGGCGTCCCGGCCGATCGGCGTCGGCCGCCGGAGCCGCGCCTGCGGAAGAACCGGCTGCGGCCGGCGAACCCGGACGCGGCGAATCATTCGTTCACCCCGACCGTGACGGAACGTGTATCCCATGCACCGCAACTTCGATCCTGAAGTCTCCTGGAACCGGTCGGCCCTCACGGCCGCGGCGGTGGGCCTGTGGCTGGTTCCCGCAGCCGTCGGGGCCGTCCCGGCCGCGACCGCCCAGGCCGGAAGCCCGACCTTCGGCGGATACATCAGCTACTGGCGGGTCCTCGGCGTGCTGGTGGCCATCGTGCCCTGGCTGCTGTTCTGCCAGTGGGTGGACAAGGACGCGCTTTTTCTTCGCCGTGTGAAGCGCGAGCTGTGGAACGGCGTGGTCCTGGGCGGCGGAGTCGTCGGGCTGGCCCTGTGGATCCTGATGCCCTGGCAGGGGCCGTGGCTCTTCTGGGCGGGTTTCGGGTTGTGGTTCCTGGTCACCGCCGGAAGCTGCGGGGCCTACGTCGCGGTCCGCAACGGCATGGTCGATTCCTCCAGCCGGGTCTTCACCCCGCGGCACATCAAGGCCTGGCTGGGGAGCCTGACCAGGAAGAAGGAACAGAAGATGGACGCGGTCGAACGCGTCCGGGTGAACGACCACCGCGGCAAGCGCGTTCCTCCGCCGACCGACCCGACCCAGACCGACGCTTTCGAGGCCGCCCAGGTGCTGCTGTTCGACGCCCTGTGGCGGCGGGCCACGGACGTGGAGCTCATCTGCAGCGCCACCGCCGCCCGCCTGGCCTACAGCATCGACGGACTGGTCCAGGCCCGCAATGACCTGCTGACCCCCGAGGCCGCCCGGGCGGCCATCGATTTCATCAAGACCGTCGCCGGACTGGACGTCCAGGAACGCCGCAAACCCCAGCAGGCCAACATCGGTGCGGCCATCACCGGCGGATCGGGCGGCACCACCGAGATCGAGGTGCGGACCAGCGGCACCACCCAGCACGAAAAGCTCGCCCTGCGGATCGTGGGCGCCCAGAACCGCCTCCGGATCGCCGATCTGGGCCTGCACGCCCGGCAGCTCGAGCGGCTGGAGCCGGTGCTCAAGGAGCCCACCGGGCTGATTCTCGTCGCCGGGCCGCGGGCCTCCGGCGTGACCACCACGCTGTATGCCGCCCTCCGCTCGCACGACGCCTTCATGCAGAACCTGCTGACCATCGAGCAGTCGCCGCTGATGGACCTCGAGAACATCACTCAGTACACGTACGACTCCACCAAACATGAGGGCAGCTATGCCCGCCAGCTGCAGACCGTGCTGCGCCGCGAGCCGGATGTGGTCATGGTCAGCGACTGCCTAGACCGCGAGACCGCCCACCTGGCCGTCTCGGCCGCCCGGTCCAAGAAGATCTACATGGGCTGCGTGGCCAAGGACAGCCTGGATGCCCTCAAGCGGCTGGTCAGCCTCGCCGGCGACACCGACGGCGTCGCCGACACCATCCTGGCGGTGACCTGCCAGCGGCTGATCCGCAAGCTGTGCATCGCCTGCCGCGTGGCCTACAAGCCGGATGCCGAGCTGCTGAAGAAGGTCAACCTGCCGGCCGAGAAGATCGACGTGTTCTACCGACCGCCCCGCCCCGAGGAACAGGTCGACGAGAAGGGTCGCCCGAAGGTCTGCCCGAACTGCCAGGGCAGCGGCTACTTCGGACGGACCGGCCTGTTCGAGGTGATGATCACCGACGCCGGCGTGCGCGAGCAGATCCGCAACGGGCAGCCCGTGGAGGCGATCCGCGCCGCCGCCCGCAAGGCCGGCATGCTGTACATGCAGGAGATCGGCGTTCAGCGGGTGATCGAAGGCGTCACGAGCATGAATGAGGTGCTGCGGGTCATCCGCGGCGAGTAGCGCGCCGCGGGGCCGTCCCCCCGCGAAAGTCCGGGGAAGCGGCCTGGAAACACCGTCCCTCGAGGCTGGCGATATGTGGTTCTCGTTCTTCGCAATCGTCCTGATCCTGGCGATGACCTTCTATCAGGGGCTGACCGGCCTGTTCAGCGCGGTCATCACCTGCATCCTGACCGTGCTGTCGGCGGCCCTGGCCTTCGGCCTCCACGAGGATCTCTACCTCTCGTTCCTGGCAGACCGCAACCCCGACCGCGGCGCGGGCATCGCCCTGGTGTCCATCTTCGTCATCGCCCTGTTGCTGCTGCGCAACCTCTATGACCGGCTCATCACCGGCAACCTCCACTTTCCGGTCATGGTCGACCGCATCGGCGGAGGGGTCTTCGGATTCGTGACCTCCATGATCATCGTGGGCATCCTGGCCACCGGGACCCAGATGCTCGGCTTCCCGGCCAGCTTCCTGGGCTTCTCCAGGTTCGTCCTGCTGGACGACGGCGGCAACGAGGTGTCCCTGGAACCCCAGAACGAGCGCGAAACCCTCAGGGACGTCCTGAACCGCGTCGATCTGAGCCGGGCCAGGTTCCGACGCCGGAGCCTGTGGCTCAACCCCGATGGTTTCACGGTGGCCCTCGTCTCCCACCTCTCCAGCCATGCCCTGGCCGGTACGACGCCCCTGACGGACGTGTATCCCGATTTCCTCGGCCGTCTGCAACGCGGGCGGTACAACCCCTTCGGGCAGGCCCGCATCGCCGTGCCGCCGGACAGTCTCCAGCTGGTCGCGACATGGAAACTGCCGGAAAACCGGGTCCCCGACTCCTGCCGCATCTTCGCACGCGTCCGCGAGAAGGATAAAGCCACCGGCAAGATGATGGTCAGGCTCAAGCACGTGCCGTTCGATCGCCAGGCCGCGCCGCTGTACCTGCGGCTGTCGGTCGACGCCAAGGCCCGGGACGACGGCCAGCTGCTGCGCTTCTCCACCGAGCAGATCCGGCTGGTCGGCCGCCAGGGCAAGGGTGGACCGGTCGTCGAGTACTTCCCCTGGGCCATCAGCGACGAGAACCTCGACCCTCAACCACTGGTGCTGGTCGGCCCGGCCGAGGGGCACGTGCTCAAGGCCAGAATAGGCAGCCAGTTCGACGTCGTCTTTCTGATCCCCGGCGAACGCGACTTCGAGCCGCTTTTCGTCGAGTACAAGATGACCGCCCGGGCGGCGCTCGACCCCGTCAAGCTCATCCCCAAGCCCCTGCCGGCGCTGCGGTCGCCCGACGCCAGGTCCAGGAAGGGCGGCACGGCCAGGGGCGAGCCCGACCCCGAGGCGGCCGACGACAGCAACCCCGGAGAACGCCGCCAGTCCAGGCCCCCGAGCCGCCGCCAGGACCGCGTCTCGGGCGTCGGACCGGCCCGCGAGGCCCGATTCAGCGACGAACTGCCCTTCGCCAGGCCGCTGACCAGCTATTCGGCACGCGATGCGGAACTCCGCGGCCAGGCCCTGGAGGGCGGCTACGTGATGGCCGAACTCGGCGGGGACGGCGAGCCGCTCGACGGCGACAAGCAGCCGATCTCCAGGCTCGCGGTGCCGCCGAACATGCGCCTCCTGCAGCTGAGCGTCGAGAAACTCAGGGCCGAAAGCTGGCTGGGCAACATCTACAGCGTGGCCAGCGACAACCTGCCGGTCAACAGCCTCAAGGACGCTGACGGCCGGGAGTATCCGCCGGTCGGGGCCTATGCGATCGCGGTCGTCGATGGCAAGCAGGTCTTCGAGCTGCGGTACTTCAACGAGACCGAGCGCAACGCCAACGCCCGGCTGCCCAAGTTCCAGCGGATCCGCAAGGAACACCTCGGACCCGGCCGGGACTACATCTTCGTATTCCTTTTCCACCTGCCGCCCGGCAGCCGGCCGCAGACCCTGTCCACCGGCCGACAGGCGGTGGAACTGGGCGAATTGAACCTCGTGGCCCCGGACTGACCCGCCGCCGCCCTCGGCGCCGGTGTTCCCGGCCGACGCCCCACGGCGACGGTTACTGGTCGCTGACGGCGTTGTGGTAGCCCACCGGCTCGGTGACCACCACGCGGTCGGGCAGCTCGTTGCTGTAAAGGCAGCGGGTGCGGTCCACCGTGGTCTGCGTCTTCAGCCAGACCGGCGGCTCGGCGGTGTCGCCGACCACGGTATAGATCGTGTACGCGTGGTTCTTGACCGTGGCCCAGTCCTGCAACCGCACCACCGGCGTCACCAGCTGCAGGTAGCCCAGGTAGCTGAACGGCCGCGGGGCGATCCTCGCCAGCTCCGGCGTGTTGAAGGTCCGGGTGTCGTACGCCAGACGCAGGGCCGGGAGCGTCGGCCTCGTCACGGTCGTCGAGCCGATCCCGTGGTCCGGCAGCCGTACCTCGGCCACCACCTCGCACAGCGTCCCGACCGTCAGCAGGCCGGGCACCTCGGCCGACGTGCCGTGCTCGTCCACCGGCCGGATCTCGCGCCGGGCGACGATGTGTTTGGCCAGCGCCGGGCCGATGGTCGGCAGTCCGGCAGTGCGGGCCACCTGCGTGGGCGCGACCTCGCCGCTCTGGTCGTCCATCACCGCGCGAACCAGAGCCTGCCCCGGCCTGTTCACGGCTCCCGCAGTATCCAGCCGACCCGAGAGGATCTCGCGCACCGGCACGCCGGCCACCGGCAGAGCCTCGCCCCCGGCCGGCAACGCCCGCGTCGTCGCTCCCGCGGCCGTGTTGGCCGCCGTCGTCCCCCGGACCGCGTCCGGCAGCACCGGCAGGCCGTCCAGCACCCACCAGGGGGCGTAGTTCAGGTTGATCCGCCCGCGCACCCTGGGCCCGAACGCCGCCGGGGCGTCGCTCAGCCGGTCCACCGCCGGATAGTACGGGAACGACGGCAGGTACAGACTGTTGAACACAGGGTTGACGTAGGCCAGCGCCCCCGCGTACTGCTGCTCGTACTGCGGGTCGGTCAGGTCGCCGAAGTAATACAGCTCCTCCAGCGGCAGGGCCGTGAAGTAGTTGAATACCAGCTGCCCCCAGGGCACGTCGAGCCGACCCTTGCCGGCGGACTTGTCCTGGCATCTCTGGACGGCGTCGAACACCGGCAGATGGCCGTTGTCGAGCTTGAGCATCTGGGCGGTGACCATGCCACTGGTCTTGTCGCCGGGATCCCGGGTCGCGGCCACGGTGGCCGGCAGCCACTCGTTGGCCGTCCCGGCCAGGTCCTGCCGGCGTTCGTGGGCGTAGCGGCTGACCAGCAGCAGCGTGCCGGTGGTCGGGAAGGCCAGGGCTCCGCCGCTGCGGCCGTCCACCCCGGCGTCAGCGACGAGGACCGGGCAGGAGGCCAGCGGACCGCGGTTGGCCGGGATATCGATCAGCGCGAAATGCTCGACCGGCATCGTCACGCTGCCGGGCTTGCGGAGGTAGATCGAGCGGCCGTCGGATTCCCAGGCCAGCAACTCCTGGTTGCTGATGAACGCCTTATTCTCGCCGTCCAGGTACACCTGGTGACCGAAGAACTCCGCCGGGGGAACCGCGTCCGGATATCGCGGCCGGCTGCCCATGAGGTTGTGCTGCGGCGGACGGTCGGTCGGCCGGGTACGCACGACGTTCGGCACGCCCGCGATCACCAGGGCCCCGTGCTCGTTGTTGGCGTCCTCGTCATAAGGCAGCGGGAAGCTCATCTGCCGCGCGAGCGTAAAGTGCCAGTACACCGGTCGGGCCGGAACCGGCTCCTTGCGGCGCTGCAGACTGCTGTCCCAGATGAACCTGTCCTCCGTGCCGTCAGGAGTATCGCGAAGCGACAGCTTCGGCCGTTGGGCCCAGCGGTCGCCGTTGGGGCCGTAGACAGGGTGGGCGTGCTCCCAGGCACCCCTCACCGGGGCGAGCCGGTCGATCTCCATCTGCGGATCCACAACGGCCAGGCCGGCCGGGCCGATGGCCAGTGCCCGGCGCTGCACCAGTCGGATGCTGCTGCCGGGCCCCAGATCGCCGGCCGGGAGGTCCAGTGGCTCGACAATCGTCACACGGCTGCCGTCGGTCACATCGACCACCTGGCCGGGCAGCGCGGGGCCCAGCAGGGCCTGCAACTCCGCGGTCAGCGCCCCGGCGGCGTTGGTGATCACGAGGTACTGCCCGGCGGGGATGGGCCCCAGCAGTCCAAGGCGGCAGGTGATCTGCTCGGTGTCGTCCTTCACCTGAAGCTCGATGATCGAACCCTCGGCGTCCGAAAGGGCGATCGCCGTGTCGTAGGGGTTGTACAGCTCGACCGCCCAGACGGATTCGGCGGAGATCGCCGCCTCGGCGCCCTGCTTGCGCCACTTGGGGGGCACGCTGTCGTCCGGCTCGACCACGAACCGCACGTACGCCTCGGTGATGTACGGCTGCTTCTCGACGCCGAGAACGCGGACCTGGGGGGTCGCGCCCGGCCCCTGCGGCCACTCGAAGTAGGTCGGGAGATCGACATCGAACGTGCCGTCCTGGCCCACGCCGGCCGTGGCCGCGTTCCAGTAGTCGGCCGACGTGTCCGCGAAGTCGATCGCGTTGACGGCCAGCTGGGCGGCCGTGCGGAGCTGCTCGAGGAGCTGCGGCGGACTGGGATTCTCCGCCGCGCTGCCCGGCACGGTGGTGTGCTGGATCATCGCCAGGAAGTACGCGGTGAGCTGCTCGGCCCGGCGGTAGGAGGGCAGACCCTCGAAGCCGCCCAGCGAGGTGTTCAGCACCGGCTCAAGCACGTCCCGCAGACTGAACTGCGTCCGCAGGCCGGGCACGTTGAAAACCCCCGGCTCAATGTAGGGCGTCTGGACCGGCACGCGCACGGAACCGTAGGCGTTGTCCGGCCGGGTGTCGATCGAGACGCCGGGCACCGTGGTGGTGTCCACGCCCGCGGCCGATGCGGGGTTGAGCACGTAGTACAGCGGGGCGGTGACCACGTTCCTGAGCCGCTCCTCCTGCCTCTGCGGGCGGAGCAGGTCGTCGCTGTTGACCGTGGTAACCAGCCGCCGGCGGTCGTAGGTGTCCCGGCCGGGGTTGTAGGCTGTCGAGCTGAGCGGTGCCGGCGGCGCCAGCCGCTCGCGCATCCAGTCCCAGTCGCTGTAGCCGCCGTAGAAGACCTGGCTGCCGTTGATCGGCCACCAGTGCGGCGTCCAGGTTCGAAACGTGGTGCCCGCACCCGACGGGGCCGCGTAGCCCAACGTCACCGGCAGCCGGGCGATCAGCGAGGTGCTCGCCAGAACGGTGTGGTCCTCGTTGGTCGGCAGCATGAAGCGCCGGCGCAGCTTGCGCTCGTCCTCGCTGCCGGTCACGAGGTCCGGGTAGCGGTTGTCCAGGCCCCACCAGTTGGCCCACAGCAGCCGCGGCTCCTGGAAGTAGAATGCGTTGCCGGCGTAGCGGTCCTCAGGGTGGATGACCTGGGCCAGCAGTGCCGGATGCGTCAGCTTGTCCAGCAGGACCATGCCGCCATGCGGAACGACACGGTTATACGTCAGGTAGGTCCCGCCGAACATGGCTGAGGTGCCCAGAGTGTTGACAGACGGGGCGTCAGGCACTCCATCGGCGTCGGCGTCGAGGAGTGGATGGCCCGCCTGCCACTCTGGGCGGAAAACCTCCATGTGGTTGGGGGGCGGCTCGATCGGGCTGTTGACCCGAAGCACGTCGAGGCCCCAGGACAGGGCGAAGATACGCCAGTCCTGCCAACCGGACCCGGTGGGGTAAACCTCCGGGCTCGAGATCAGCAGGTCACCGTTGCGGAAAGCTGTCGCAAGGTTCCCACTGCCGATATATCCCGCGAAATCCGCGTAATCCTCCGCCGGCACCTGGTCGTTGCCGGTGGCCGGGTTCAAGGGACCCCAGGCGTTGTAGGGGATGCCGTCGTGGCCGACGATATCCTGGCGGAGCTGGACCAGCGTGGGGGTGTCGACCGCGTCGGCAATACCCCGGATGTTGCGCGACGCCTGCTTCTGCTCGGTGGTCTTGCGCTCGAAACGGGCCACGATCAGGTGCGTCGCCCCGATGACAAACAGCATCGCCAGGACGCCCACCACCATGATGAGCACCGTTCCGCGGCGTCCGGGCCGCCGGCTGGCCGGGCTGATCCTCACGTCGGTCATCTCCAGGCTACCTCCGCACCCATTGTACGAACTCCCAACTGGCCTGTGGCATATTCCTTGAGTGTAATTATTGCATCCTGGATTTAAGGCGTTCCTGCCATCATTATCGACCATCCCAGGGAGGCTGATGGACGGAAACACGCCGGGAAGAAGGCCGGGCCGACCCGGCACACGTCAAAACCCGCCCGTGCGAAAACGGTCGGAGCTGGCACCGGGAATCTGAAGCCCAAAACCCGCAGCTGCGGGGCAAAACAGCGAAAGGTGCGGCCTGGGACCCCGAAAACCCAAGCCTGGAATGCCAGGATGCCCGCGTCCCCGGTCAGCGGGCCGAATGGATCCGCCAGGGGCTCAGCCGCGAAGTGTCGTCGCCCAGCAGGAACAGGTCGATGTCGTCGGTCAGCATCTTGGCGTCATTGTCCATGATGCGGCGATAGCGCTCCTCACGCTCCCGGCCACTGTAGGCGATGCCGTCGGCACAGCCTGTGCTCAGAAGGCCCGTGACCGCGACCGCGGCAAGCAGCATCATTCGCCAGATCATTCCAGCCTCTCCTGTGGGAACGCGAACCGCGGCAGGCGCGGGCCTGCGGGGCGGGTCTGCCGATGCTTCGGCAGGCCGGCATTCTAGAGGACCGCAACCTGGCCTGTCAAACGCGCCCGGCCGGGTGGTACGGCGTCAAGGCCCCCGCAGGCTGCCCGGCACCGCCTGCGTGTGGTGCCTCACGGGCCGGGACGCCCGGAGCTCGAGGTCGAGCCCCCCGCCGGGGCTTAGCGGCCTTCAGCCGCTCTGGGCGACTGGCGGTCCGGGGTCGGTCTGCCGTTCGACCATCAGCCACATGGTGTAGCAGACTATCGGCCTCCAGTAGTCGCACGAGTGCCTCCCGAGGGTGGTGAAGATGCTGCGGAGACGGCGTTCGATCCTGCGGAAAGGATATTGCCCCTCCCTGCAATCCGGCGGCGGCATGAGGAGCCGGGTGAAAGCCACAGGCTCATAGGTGCCGATCCGGCCGGGCTTCGGCCCGCTGCCGTCCGGGCGGACCAGTTCCATGGTTGCCAAGCCGGTCGCCGGAATGGCGCCGGGGAAGTAGTAAAGATCCACGGGGCCGCCGATCTCGAACGGAATGATCGCATGGCTCACGAGATTGTGCATCCGCCTCAGGACGCGCTCCAGCCCGGCCTGCCCGGCTTCGACGTGACGCTCGTACTCCTCCGGAGAGAATACCACCTCAGCCCGGGAGTTTCCGGCCTGCGGAAAAGGTCCGGCCGACATCCGTCCGCGGACCCGACGGACAACAACGAACACCAGCACCACGACGGCCAGAGCAAGGAGCATTTTCATGGCGTAAAACCCGACAGGGACCCGTCGGCGAGCGATGAAGGACTCCGCTTCCTTGTTGCGGACGCTCGCGGACCTGCTGGCGGACGAATCTACGTGACCGGGCAGCACGGTAAGGCCCTCACCGGGTCGCCGTCAGCTCCGGCGGCGGGGAGCGGGCCCGGGCGAGGGCCAAGCCGACGCGGTGTTCACCCGCCCGGACGGGAGGACGGGACCGGATCAGCGGCTTCCGCCGTGTCGGGACCCGCCGGCTCGCCGGCCCGGCGCTCGTGATAAGACCTGCGGTTGCGGAAAAGCTCCAGCCGCCGCCTGTACTCGACCGGATCGCCCGTGGCCCCGTACTGCTCCATGACCTCGATGGCCTTGAGCTGGTAGATCACGGCCTCGTCGAAACGGCCCGCGTTGGCATAGGCGGTAGCCACGGTGTCGAGCATGTGGGCCTCGCGCGCGGTTTCCTCCATGCCCGCGAGGCGCACGGCCAGCTCCGCGGCCCGGGATTCGTCGCGCGCCGCCCGGTCCGGCGAGGTGGCCAGCTTCCAGACCAGGTTGTTCAGCAGTCCCGCGTCGTCGGGCATCAGCCGCACCGCCTCGAGCAGCACCCGCACGGCCATCATGTCCTCGCCGGTGACCATGAAATGGTTCGCCAGACGGCTCAGCCAGCCCGCCGGCGGCTCGCCGCGCATGCACGGTTCGAGCTGCTCGAGAGCCCGGGCCGGCTCGTTGACCCGGAACAGGGCCAGCCCCAGCCCCAGGCGGCATTCCTCGCTGTCGGGAGCCAGCTCCACCGCCTTTTCGAAGCGGGTCAGGGCCTCCTCGTGCCGGCCTTCGTCGGCCAGCAGGGTTCCTAGTCGCAGATAGGGCCAGGGATCGTCCGGCCGCAGGGCCAGCATCTGCTCGAAGGCCGCCATCGCCTCGGACCTGCGGCCGCCCTCCATGTGGTATCCGCCGAGGTGAAGCCACGCGTTGTCGCAGCGCGGGTTCACGGCCAGCACGCGACCCCAGACCGACTCCGTGTCGCGCCAGAGCACCGCCAGCCGGACGGTCGCGTTGGCTGACAGTGCCAGCACCAGCCCGGCCGCGGCCACCGGCAGCAGCCGGGGGGTTCGCCCCCCGGCCGTCGCGCGCTGCAGCCAGACCAGCAGGCCTCCGGCGGCCAGCAGAGCCGTCGCCATACCGGGCAGATAGGTGTGACGGTCGCTGGCCATCTGCGGTTCCTGGCACAGCAGGCCCAGCCGGGCGCCGCACAGAGCCAGGTACGCCAGCCAACCGGCGGTCAGCCCCGGCACCCGGCGGCCAGGCATGACCGCGGCAGCAGTGATCACCGCCACAGCCGCCAGGTTGATCCACCCGTCGGCGGACATCGGAACGTAGTCGCGGGGAAAGTCGCGGAACGCACTGAGCCCCGCGGGCACCAGCGTCGCCCGCAGCCCGAAGACGATGCGATACACAGCCACGTCCAGAGCCTGCCGGGCGGGGTAGCCGATGTTGATGGCGGCGCGAAGGTCCTCGCGCCAGCCGGCGGCGTTGGCCACACCGGCGACCATGCCGAGCATGAGCAGCCTCTCGGCCCACAGGCCGGCGGTGCGGCGGTTCAGCCAGCCGCCGGCGGCCGGGCCGAGACGACCCAGCGGCCAGGCGTCCAGGATCAGCAGGACCAGCGGCGCGGCCACCCTGGCCGGCCCGCACAGCAGCCCGCAGCCCAGCCACAACCAGACCAGCAGTCGATGCAGCCGGCGGCTCGACGGTCGGCCTGGGGCGACGCCTCCGGACGCATGGGCCGCCAGGTGGCTCCACAGCATCAGCAGGAAGAATGTACCGGCCAGCAGGTAGCCGCGCGAACTGGCCCGGGCCACCGCCTCGACCCGCAGGGGATGCAGGGCGAAGAACAGGGCTCCGGCGGCCGCGGCGAACAGAAGCAGCCGGTCGAAAGAAGCGTCACGACGCCCCGCGGCCAGGGCCAGCAGCCGACGGCCGACGACGACCAGCAAAGCGGCGTTGAGGGCATGCAGCACGACGCCGACCAGGTGGACCCAGGCCGGCGAAAGGTTCGCGACCAGGTAATCGAGCTGGTAGGTCGCGAACAGCAACGGTGCGTACCACCCGACGCGGGGGGCGCTCTCCAGGATCAGGGCGAACTGCTCCAGCCCGAAACCCCTGACCGCCGGGTTCCGCAGCAGCAGATCATCGTCGAACGGGTAGATGTAGCCGTTGGCCGCACAGACCGCGAAGACCGCCGCCGTGATCAGCGCGACCGCCAGGGCGGCGGCACCGGCAGCGCGTGAGGACCTCCGCGACGGGCTCTGGGGCGTATCGTTCAAGGACAGGCCTCCCGACCCCGCCGCGACCGGTCGCGCGGGGGCTGTCCCCCTCATCCTAACCGAATCCGGCGCAAGTCCACATCCTCGCGCCGGCCCGTGCCGGCAACCGCTCCGAACACGCCGCTTGCACTCGGCGCGCGACGCGCGGTAAGAAGTGGCGGCGGCGCGGGAGCCGGGCGGCGGAGCCGGCGCGAGCGGCCGCGGGAACCGGCATTGATGAACATAGCCACCATGCGCCGGCTGGACCGCCGCGCCGGCGTGCCGTTGTGCATGGCCCTCACACTCCTGCGGCGCGTGGCCGACCTGCGGCCCGGCCGCCGCGCGACGCGCAATCCGTTCCGCGACGGCGGTCCGGGGCGGTCGGGCGGACCGCCGCGCCTGCTGCTGGTCAAGCTGGCGGAGATGGGCAGCACCGTCCTGGCCCTGCCGGCGCTGCAGCGGCTGCGGGCCCGGCGTCCGGATGTCCGCCTGCACTACCTGTGCTTCCAGGAAAACCGGGCGGTGCTCGACCTGCTCCCCGGCATCGAGTGGGAAGGCGTGCATACCATCCGCACGACCTCCGCGGCCACGCTGCTGGGCGACAGTTTGGGTGTGCTGAGAAGGCTTGCGGCCCTGATGCCGGATGCGGCCGTGGACCTGGAGATCTTCTCCCGGGCCTCGGCCGCGCTGGTCGCCGCCAGCAGGGCCCCGATCCGCGTCGGCTTCCACCGCTTCCGGGCCGAAGGGATGAACTGCGGCGACCTGTTCACCCACCGCCTGGTCTACGGCGGCCGGCTGCACACCGCGGCCGCGTTCTGCGCCCTGCTGGAGGCCCTGTGGGCCGATCCCGGCGAGCAGCCGATGCTCAAGGCGGTGGTGCCGGCCCCTGAGGCCCTGCCGCGCATGGAACCCTCCCCGGCCGAGACACGCGCCGTGCGGGCGGCGCTGCAACGCGAGGGCTTTCCGGCCGCCTATGGCCCGCCGATGGTCATCCTCAACGCCAACGCCAGCGATCTGCTGCCGCTGCGGCGCTGGCCCCAGGAGCATTTCGTCGAGCTGGCACGGCGGATTATGGACGCCCATCGCGACTGCTGGATCGTCCTCACCGGCTCACCGGCGGAACGGGCCGACATCGACGCTCTGGCCCGGCGGATCGACCGGCCTCAGGTGGTTTCGATGGCGGGCCGCACCACCCTGCGCGAGGTGGTGGTGCTCTACGGCATGGCCCGCGTGCTGGTGACCAACGACAGCGGCCCGGCCCACTTCGCCGCCCTGACCCCGGTGCGGATCGTCTCGCTCTTCGGCCCCGAGACGCCGGATCTCTACCGCCCCTTGAGCCCGGGCAACGAGTCGCTGACCGCCGGACTGGCCTGCAGCCCGTGCATCCATGTCTACAACGCCCGCGACACCGTCTGCCGCGACAACCGCTGCATGCAGGCCATCTCCGTCGAGCAGGTCTTCCGGGCCGTCGAGCGGGCCTGGCAGGCCGGCTGACGGGCCCGGCGGACCGGCCTGCCTGCCGCGCAGATCGGCCCGCGCGGCTCCGCCCGGCGGTGCGTGCACGACCGGGGCCCGGGCTTCAGAACTCCTTGAACTCCGGCAGCCGGGCCATCGGCAGCCACTTGCCGCAAATCTCGGGATCGGCCACGTCCGCCAGCTCCATGATGTGGTCGCAAAGCCGCCGGGCCTGGTCATCCGTGATCGGCACCGTCCCGTGGGCCAGCAGCGAGTTGTTGCGGGCGTTGAGCAGACCCTGCAGCGGCTTGCGGGCATCGCGATCGCCGTAAAGCTCCCGGAACTTTTTGCCCAGCCCGTCCCCCAGCTGCTCCAGCAGGCGGAACGACTGCTCCAGGCCGAGCTTGAGCCTGCCGCCGTCGGCGCGGTCGCGGCGGCCGCGGTACTCCGCGCGCAGATTCTCCGGCAGCTTTTCCGGATCGATGTTCCCGGTCTTCTGTCCGTGATCGCGCAGCAGCCTCATCTGGGCCAGGAGTTCGCAGGCCCGGTACAACCGGGCCACGGCGTCGTCCCAGTCCTGCCGGCGCATGCAGCGGTCGGCGTTGGCCAGCAGGTCGGCCGCCAGGGCGGCGTTGAACTCGCCTTTGGCCACGGCGTCCCGGGCGGCCTCGATGAGCTCCGACATGGCCCGCAGCCGGTCGGCATCGCTCAGCCACTTCCATTGGTTCCAGTGTCGGTCTGACTCCCGCAGGTGGCGGGCGGCCTGTTTGTAGTCGAAGCGGTCCCAGGCCTCGCAGGCAGCGGCCAGGAAGTGCACGCTGCGGGCCTTCTCGCGGAGGTCGTCGTCCGGCATGGCCGCGATCCTGAGGTGCCGGCCGGCCAGGTCGGCGGCCGCGGCGAAGCTGCCGGCGTGGAAGTGCTCCACGGCCAGGCGCAGGCGGCGATGGGCCAGCACCAGATCCGGGGTCAGGGCCCGCACGCCGGTGCTCTCGGTCACCCGGCCGCCGGTATCGCGCGGTCCTGTCACGTAGGACAGGGTCTCGACGCCGCGACTGATGCCCAGCATGACCGCGGCGGCCGACATGGGCTTGGTGCCGCTGGTGAAGTCCACCACGACGCGGCCGGGCGGACGGTCGCCGAACCAGTCGTCCCAGGCCTTGTTCCACTGCGTGAACAGGGCCTGCACGTCATCCTCGTCGTCGCAGACGTGGACTACGTATCGGTCCGGCGTCCAGGCGTCGTTTCCCAGCTCCTCGAGCACCAGCGGAAGCGTCTCGGCGTGGGTCTTGGCCGAGCAGAGGAAGACCGCCCGGTCGGCCCGGTGGTGGCGGATGGAAAAAAGCAGGGCCCCGGCGATGTCCTGGCGGTTCCGACCGGTGCCGACGCTGAGGATGATCGTGGTGTCGTCAGAAGGTTCCGTCATGTTGGTTCTCCATGATTGCGGCCGGGCGGCTCATCGCCTGACCGGGGCCGGCACAACGGCCTGCGACTGAGCCGGCCTTCGTCTCCATCCCTTTTACATCAAGGTCGGTTCTGAACTGACCCCGCCTGCACCTTGTCGGTGCACGGGCGAAAAGCCACGGTGTCTCAATCCCTTTTTCATCAGGGTCGGTTCTGAACGGACGATGTCCGGGGGCGGCGAGTGATCGGGGTGGTACCGTCTCGATCCCTTTTTCATCAGGGTCGGTTCTGAACCATGCGCGGGCTCATCCACCCCGCCCTACGCGGGTACGTCGCCGTCTCGATCCCTTTTTCATCAGGGTCGGTTCTGAACCATCGGCGTGGTCCCGCTCTCGCTCGCGAGCGTCGCGCGCGGGTCTCGATCCCTTTTTCATCAGGGTCGGTTCTGAACCATTTGACAAGGCAAGCCCTGCGGTTTTCGTTTTAAGTTCGGTCTCGATCCCTTTTTCATCAGGGTC